>CAZFIS010000005.1:16001-58313 GCA_964519125.1 uncultured Gemmatimonadaceae bacterium
GCGCCGGGCCTGAGGCTCTCGGCCATGAGGGGCCAGGACCAGATCGCCGCCAACCGGAAGAGCTCGAGCGTTCGCAAGTCACTGGAGGCGTTCGGCAAGCAGGCCTACGACGTCGAGGTCCAACTCCTGTCGCATCCCGCGATGCAGAGCGACGACAAGTGGTACCCCGATTCCTATCACGTCTACTTGAACCTGATCTGGTTGTCGGCTGAGGTAGGGTCGGGCGGCGGCGACGTTCAGGGCGGTGCGGAGTACCGTCCCACGGACGCGTCCATGCAGGTGCTGGCCGGAATCGAGAAGAAGCTCGACGCGGCCACGACGGACTACCAGAACCTGGTGAACCAGGCTCTGCCGGCGTTCAATCAGAAGATGAACGGAAAGATCCCGGCGCTCTCGATCGGCATGTAGTCCGGGGTCGAAAGCAGACCGGAGTCGTGGAGAGGGCCGGAGGAGAAGGATCCCTCCGGCCCTCTCGTAGTACCATGATGCCTGAACACACTCCGACTCAGCACATAAGCCCGTGAGCACGCTCGAACTCGCCGACCGACAGTACGATATCCTCGCCGCGCTCCGCCGCCTTGGCGGCACGGCCACCGTGGGTGACGTGGTGGCCGCCACCGGCCTCGCGACCGAAGACTCCAGGACCGCGCTCAAATCGCTCCTGGAGAGCCATCGCGGCCACCTGGCCGTAACCGACTCGGGAGAGCTTCTCTACGAGTTCGACCCCAAGCTCATCGAGCGCGGGACCGAGCCCTGGCTCGCCCGCTTCAAGCGCCGTGCCTGGAGCCTCTTCGCGAAGGCGTTCAAGGCGTGGATCGTCGTGATGCTCGTGGTCTACTTCGTCATCATGGTCGTCCTCGTCCTGATGGCGCTCTTCGCCAACCAGCAGGGCGGAGGCAACAACCGGCGGGGCGGTGGATGGGGGGGCGGTCGCGGACGGCAGGGGGGCGGCGGCATCTTCCCCGGGCCCAACCTCTGGTTCTGGTACTGGATCTGGGGCCCGCGCTGGTACATCGGCCGCCCGTACTACGGCCACCGCTGGGAGCGCACGCTCGACAAGGAAGACAAGGTCCCCTTCTACAAGAAGGTGTTCGCGTTCGTGTTCGGACCGGACCGGCCCCGCCCCACCCCGCAGCAGCTCGACCGCACCACGCTCCGGCTGGTGCGCGCGAGGAACGGAGTGATCTCGACGGCGGACCTGGTGGAGCACACCGGGCTGTCCGTGCCGGAGGCCGAGGAGGAGATGGGTCGACTGGTCGGCTCCTACGACGGAGAGCCGCTCGTCGCGCCCAACGGCGAGTTGGCCTACGCGTTCCCCTCGCTCATGCTCAGCGCGCACGGACGGGTCGCGGGACGCGAGCCGAACCCCGCATGGATGCGTCTCGAGTACCCACTCGAGCTCACCGGCAACACGGCGGGCGCGAACGCGCTGGTGGGCGGGATGAACGCGTTCACGCTGGTTGCGGGTGCCACCGCTCCCTGGTTCATCTTCCCACGACTGCATATCGCCGGCCCGGCGGCGTTCGTGGGCCTCGTCGTCGTGCCCGTGGTGTTCAGCCTGGCATTCTTCGCGATCCCGGGGCTCCGCATGCTCGGCGTCGTGCGCGAGAATCGGAAGCGCAGGAAGCGCAACATCCGCCGCGTCGTCCTGGGGATGGTGTACGCCGACGCGCTCGGCGGAGGCACCGGCGTCACGGTCGAGGACGCCGTGGAGCACGTCTCGTCGCGCCTCGAACAGAAGGTGGAGCAGCGCAAGGTGAAGGCGGTACTCCACGAGTTGGCAGCCGAGTTCGATGCCGATGTGGAGCCCGATGCGGACGGCCGCCTGAGGTTCCGGTTCCCCGAGATCCGCCGTCAGTTCGTCGGTGCCGAGACGGTCCGGCACCAGCAGGACCTCGAGAGCAAGAAGCTCGGCGAGGTCGTGTACGACACGGGTGATACCGCGGCCCAGGCCGACGAGCGCGACCAGAAGGCGTTCGATCGACAGCTCGCCGAGGCCGACCTCACTTCCTACCTCCCCTCGCCCGACCAGGTCGGCTTCGAAGCCGATTGGGAAGCGGTGGCATTCGACGACGAGATGCGGCGCAGGGGGTTGGTGCAGGCGTAGTGCCCGACCCACAGATCGTCGCTTCGGACGTCGCCGTCGAGTACGGCGGCACCCCGCTCTTCGAGCACGTGAGCTTCACGGTGGGCCGTGGAGAGCGTTGGGGAATCGTCGGACGGAACGGCACAGGCAAGACGACGCTGTTGAACCTCGTCGTCGGAGCGCAGGAACCCCATCGAGGAACGCTGACCCGCGGTACGGGGCTGCGAATCACGGTCCTCGACCAACACCGGATCTTCTCCGGCGCCACCACCGTCTGGGAGGCCGCGGCGGGTCCCTTCGACGCGCTTCGGGAGCTCGAGCGCTCGCTCACCGACCAGGCGCACGCCCTCGCGGGCGACGACGGATCGGCCTCACCCGAAGCGCTCGCACGTTACGACCGCGACCTCGAGCGGTTCCGCCGGGAAGGCGGCTACGAGATGGAGGCCCGCGTCGACGCCGTGCTTCACGGGCTCGGCTTCGATCCGGCCCGGGCGCGTACCCAGCCGGTCGCGCAACTCAGCGGAGGGGAGGCCGGCCGCATCGGCCTCGCCCGCCAGCTCGCGGCACCGGCCGACGTGGTTCTGCTGGACGAGCCCACGAACCATCTGGACCTCGACACCACCCACTGGCTCGAGGATTACCTGAAGGCGCTGGACGCCACGGTGATGGTGGTGAGCCACGACCGCGAGTTCCTCGAGAACGTCACCGACCACACGCTGCACGTCGATGCCGATACGGCCACGCCCTACACGGGCGCCTACAGCGTGTTCGTCGAGCAGCACGCGCAGCGGGCCCTGACGCAGGAGCGAGCCTATCAGGCGCAGCAGCGCTTCGTCGCCAAGGAGGAGGACTACATCCGCCGCAACATCGCCGGCCAGCTCAGCCGCCAGGCGAAAGGACGGCGCAAACGCCTCGCGCGCCTCCCACGCCTGAGTCTGCCACCGTCCGAGGACGGATCGATGTCGCTGCGTCTGGAGCCCAAGCAGCGCGGCGGCGACCAGGTCCTGGTCGCGCGCGGTCTACGGCTGTCCGTGGGCGACCGGGTTCTTCTCGACGGCTTCGACGGGCACATCCGCCGGGGCGAGGTCGTCGGGCTGGTGGGCGCCAACGGCACGGGCAAGTCCACCCTGCTGGACACGGTGGCCGGCGTACGGGCGCCGCAGGGAGGAGAGGTCCGGGTGGGCGCATCCATCGAGGTCGCCTACTACCGCCAGGACATGACCCAGATCCCGATGGGTCGCTCGCTCTTCGACGTCGTCTACGACCTCCGTCCGTTCTGGAACCGGGGCCAGGTGCAGGCGCACCTCGGCCGCTTCGGCTTCCCGGGCGAGGCCGCTCAACGTACCGCGGACACCCTGTCGGGCGGCGAGAGAGCCCGGGTGGCTCTGGCGATGCTCATGCTCTCACGAGCGAACTTTCTCCTGCTGGACGAGCCCACCAATCACCTGGACGTGGAATCGGTGGAAGCGCTCGAGGACGCCGTGGAGAGCTTCGAGGGAACCGTCCTCCTGGTGAGCCACGACCGGGCCCTCCTGCGCTCCCTCGTCACGCGCGTGTGGGCCCTGGAGGGGGAGACGATCACCGACTACCCGGGCACGTTCACCGAGTGGCAGGAGAGCCGCGCGGCCCGGCCGAAGGAGCCGCCGCGCCGCATCCAGGAGCGCGGCCGGACGAGAGTGAAGGGCGACAGGGGTGGAGCGAGTGAGGCCGGCGCCCGGGAAAGCCGGCGCGGGCGCCCCGGCCGTCCCGACCCGGAGCGCACGAAGCTCCGGGCGCTGCGCGCCGAGGTGGAGCAATCCGAGACGGAGATCCACGAGCTGGAGGCCCGGGCCGCCGAGCTCGAGGGGGCCCTGGCCGAGGCGGCCCTCTACGAGACCCAGGACGGGGTCCGCAGGGCGATGACGATGAAGCAGGAGCTCGCGGATGCCCAGGAGCGGCTCGCACGAGCGATGGACCGATGGACCCGAGCCGGCGAGACGTTGGCGGAGCACGACGAAGCGCTATCTTGATGCCCCATGAAGATCGGACTCGTAGGTTTCGCCGGATCCGGCAAGACGACCGTGTTCAACGCGATGACCGGCCTCGACGTCCCCGTCGGGTTCGGGGGCGAAGTACGCCTGGGCACCGTGAAGGTGCCGGACCCGCGCATCGATGCGCTCTCGGCCATCTTCCGGCCCCGGAAGACGATCTACGCCGAGAACAGCTTCTGCGACGTGCCCGGCGAGCACGGGGCGGAGAAGAGGGGCCTGTCGCGCAGGTCGCTCCAGCAGATCCGGGATCAGCAGGCGCTCTGCCTGGTGCTCAGGGATTTCGTGAACCCGGCGCTGGAGGGGACGGCCGACCCGGCCGGCGACCTGGAGGCGTTCCACGCCGAATGCATCCTCGCCGACCTCGAGATCGTCGAGCGGCGCCTGGAGCGTGCGCGTAAAGAACGCGCGGACGCCGCGGAGATCGCGGCCTTCGAGAAGATGAAGGCGACGCTGGAGGAAGAGCACCCGCTCCGCTCCATCCCCCCGCAGGCGCTGGACCGTGACCTGCTCCGGGGGTACGGCCTCCTGAGCGACCGCCCTCTCCTGGTGGCGCTCAACCGCGACGAGGCCCGCGTGGCCGAGCCGATCCCCGTGAAGGTGCAGGAGCGCCTGGCTGAGCTCGGAGCGGCCGGCCTCGCCCTGTCAGCGAGCGTGGAAGCGGAGATCGCCGATCTCGACCCGGCCGACCAGGCCGCCTTCCTCCAGGACCTGGGCCTCGAGGAATCGGCGCTGGCGCGCTTCATCCGCACCGCCTACGGGCTCCTCGATCTCATCTCCTTCTTCACCGTCGGAGAGGACGAGGTGCGCGCCTGGACCGTACGCCGGGGCACGCGCGCACGGGAGGCCGCAGGCGAGATCCACTCCGACCTCGAGCGCGGCTTCATCCGCGCCGAGGTGATCCCCTACGCGACGTTCATGGAACACGGGTCGGAGCAGGCCGTGAAGGACGCGGGTCTACTCCAGATCGAGGGCAAGGAGTACGTGGTGGGCGACGGCGACATCCTGCACGTGCGCTTCAACGTCTAGCAGATCGCCTGGGGCCGCGGAGCAGGCCCCGCGCGCCGAAGCGCTCAGTCCATCTCCAGCCAACCGAACCAGACGGGATGGTGCTCGCGATACCACGCCAGCACCCTCCGGATGAGCGTCTTCTTCTCGGGGGGCATGACCTCGTCGTCGATGCGATCGAAGTGCACGACCATGCGGTCGTCCGGAAGGTACTCGATCGCCTCGGCGCACAGCGTCTGCAACTCGTTGCGGATCCGACCCGAGTCGGAGACCTTCACGGGCCTCGTCTCGTAGTCCTGGCCCGCGTAGAAGCGGTCGAGGAGTGGCGTGAAGCATCGCATCATCTCCGCAGGCGACTGCATGTCACGGAGCGTGAGCGTCACGTCGATGATGCGTCCTCGGGTAGAGGCGCGCGTGGTGACGCGGTATGTGGCCTCCCCCACCTTCTCGACGCCGGGCAGGCCGGTGTACGGATCGGGGAGCATGCACGACGCCAGGCTCAGCAGCCGCCACTCCTTGTCCGGGAAGAAGTCGTCGGCGTGCAGGGTGCGGCGCCCGAGGGGCAGGTCGGCCGCGCGCGCCTCCCGGAGGTTCTCGCGGTATGCGTCCACGTCGGCCCCGGGCCCGAGAACAGCCGCGAGCTGCTCCTCGAAGTCGGCCGCTTCGGGATCGAGCCGCATGATGCCTGGCTCACGCTCCCAGGACCCCTCGAACCGCGACGAGAAGAGGCACAGGGAGGTCCGTGTGCCCAGCACGGGATCGAGGCTCGCGCCCTGCACCCCCTCGGCCGACGCGGCGTATCCGTCGCAGATGAACAGGTGCGTCCGCCCCTCCTCGTCCGCGAACGGCCCGACTCTGAAGCACGGCGCGTAGGTGCCCGAGTCGGTGAACGCCGCGCCGCCCGTGGCCGGAATGGTCCAACCGTCCTCGACGAGGTGGATACCCAGATCCCTCCAGGTCCGCCACAGCGCCCCGACGCGCGGCTCCCGCGAAGGGCCGCCCAGCGTCCACACGTGCACGTGCTCGGGAAGGATGCCGGGATACGTCGTGCGGATCGCCTCCAGGACGAGCGGGCGCGGCGTCAGGAAGTCGATGAGGATCGAGCGCTCGGCCGCCTGCTCCACCACCTCTCGTGGCAGGACCAGCGTGCCGGTGTAGCCCTCGTAGGGCCGGGCGACCTTGAGCGGCTGGTCGAACACGTGCAGCACGGTCATGGGCCCGGTGGGCATCCCCTGAGCGAAGCGCGAGGTGTTCTCCAGGGTGTCGATCGCGGCCCCCCACAAGGTGATGCCCTCGTCCTGGAGCTGGCGCCAGAACTCCCGCCAGCCGTAGCGTCCGTCGTTCAGCAGGCGATGGACACGTCCGTCCACCCACCGGGCGACCTGCGGCCGCGCGTACACGCGCCCGAAGCCCAGTTGAGGATTGGCGCCCATCTCCGGGGTCTCCCCGGCTTTGGGCATGAGCCCTTCGCCCAGGCTCACCATGAGGGCGTGGTTCTCCGGAAGACTCCGGGTCAGGTACCAGAGCGCCTCGGAGAGCACGTAGGCCGAAGCGGCGTCGGCGTCCTTCTTCACCCGGTTGACGGTCGGTTTGTCGGCCCCCACGCCCTCCCCGTACCGCCCGAACCGACGCGTGCCGACCGCCGTCACGGCGGTGGCGGTGATGAACGCCCGTTCCAGTGCCTCCCCGACGAACGCCCCGCCCTCGGCCTCCCCCCCGATGGACCGTTCCTCCACGTCGTCGAGCCAGACGTGGAAGCGTCCGAGAATGCTCCTCGCATCGAACGCCCACTGCGCGATGCTGTTACGACGTTGCATGTCCATCGGAAGGCACGTCCTCTCCGGCTCGGCGTCCGTCTGCGCGGGCAGTCGGAAGATCCGCCCGCAATCGATCGGTGAGGGTTGCTGCTACGGACTCAACAAGGTGGTGGAGCGTCGCCGTCATGTCATCCTCCTTCCGCGTCGTGCTCGACAATCGGAGCTTGGGCGCGCACGTTGCACTGTCCCACCCTTCGGGACGCGGATCCACCCCTGCAAGGGAGATCATCATGAAGCTCTCGGTGAAAGGCCTCGCCATGGCCTCCGGGATCACATGGGGAGGCAGCATCCTCCTCGTCGGCATCGTGAACCTGATCTGGCCCGGCTACGGAGCGGCATTCCTCAACCTGGCGCGATCGCTGTATCCCGGGTACGCCGCCATGTCGGGTTTCGTGGGTGTGGTCGTGGGAACCCTCTACGGCCTGGTCGACGGATGGGTCGGCGGTGCCATCGTCGCGTGGCTCTACAACGCTTTCAGCGGCTCGGGCGCCTCGGCTTCTTCGTAGGTCAACCGGCACTCCGAGCGGGTCGGACGCGCGGGAGGCGGGTCCCCCGAGAGGGCCCGCCTCCCCTTCCCATCCCCACGCGTCGTCCCCAACGTCCGGCCCGATTCGGCCGTTCTCCGCCGACCCCTGCCCGATGCCACCGACTCTGCCGACATCCCCACAATCTCGCGGAAGCCTGCCCACGCTCCCGGCCGTCATCTTCGTCGACCTGCTGGGCTTCAGCCTCATCCTTCCGCTTCTGCCCTTCTACGCGGAGACGTTCGGAGCGTCGCCCGCCATGGTCGGATTCCTGGTGGGCTCGTACGCGGTGGCACAGCTCTTCGGCGCGCCGATCCTGGGCGGGCTCTCCGACCGATACGGAAGCAGGCCGATCCTTCCCTACGCGGCGGCCGCGCTGCGGCGCCCGGTACCCCCGGCCCAAGCCCCAGCGGGTTGACGGAGAGCGCTCGGCGCCGTCAGTTGCCCCACGCCGAAGTTCGGGTCGACCCGTAACGCGAGGCTCCATCGTGCGTGATCTCCTCCGCCGCAAGCCGATCGATCAACTCACTCGCGAGTCCGAGTCGGGCAGCCAACGACTGTCCCGGACTCTGGGCAAATGGGACCTCACCGCCTTCGGCGTGGGTGCGATCATCGGCGCGGGTATCTTCGCGGCGACCGGATCGGCCATCGCGGGCGGGTCCGAGCACATCGGAGCCGGCCCGGCCATCGTGCTGTCCATGCTCCTCACGGGCTTTGCCTGCGCTTTCGCCGCGCTCTGCTACGCCGAGTTCGCCGCGATGGTGCCGATCGCCGGCTCGGCGTATACGTACGCCTACGCGTCGCTCGGCGAGCTGATCGCCTGGATCATCGGGTGGGACCTCATCATCGAGTACGCGGTCGGCAACGTCGCGGTGGCCATCTCGTGGTCCGGCTACTTCGTCGATCTCGTACGCCACGTCGGCATCCAGATCCCCGCGTGGCTGGCCACCGACTACCGCACCGCCCACCAGGCCGCCGCCGCCGTGGCGAGCGGGGCCACCGACCCGGCAACGACGTTCCTCGCGTCCGCGACGGCCGGCCCCCACATCTTCGGCATCCCGATCATCTTCGACTTCCCCGCCGTGGCGATCGTGGCGGCCATCACCGTGCTCCTCGTCTGGGGGATCAAGGAGTCCTCGCGCTTCAACGCCGTCATCGTGGTGATCAAGGTCGCCATCGTCCTCTTCTTCATCGGCGTCGGCGCGTTCTTCATCAAGCCGAGCAACTACACGTCGCACGGCGGGTTCGCGCCCAACGGATTCGCCGGAGTGGGAGCGGCGGCAGCCATCATCTTCTTCGCCTACATCGGCTTCGACGCGGTCTCCACGGCCGCCGAAGAGACGAAGAATCCAGGCAAGGACATGCCCTTCGGCATCATCATGAGCTTGATCATCTGCACGGTGATCTACGTGCTCGTCGCGCTGGTCATGACCGGGATGGCGCCCTGGAACAAGCTCGGCACCGCGGACCCGATGATCACGGCGCTCACACTCTCCGGCGGCCCGGCAAAGTTCGTCGGCCTGGCCCGCTTCGTGGTCGCGTTCGGCGCGGTGGTGGCGATGACGTCCGTGCTCCTCGTCTTCCAGCTCGGGCAGCCGCGCATCTTCTTCTCGATGGGCCGTGACGGGCTCCTGCCCGCATGGGCCTCGAAGGTCCACCCGCGCTTCAAGACGCCCTACATCACCACGATCCTGACCGGCCTCTTCGTGGCGTTCTTCTCGGCGTTCGCCAACATCAACGAGGTCGTCGAGCTCACGAATATCGGAACGCTCTTCGCCTTCGTGCTCGTCGCGCTGGGCGTGCTGGTGCTGCGCTACAAGGAGCCCGAGCGGCCGCGACCCTTCCGGGCTCCCTGGATGCCGTGGACCAGCCTCATCGCCATCGTGACGTGCGTGTACCTGATGCTGCAGCTTCCGGAGATCACCTGGCTCCGCTTCGTCGTATGGCTCGCCATCGGGTTGCCCATCTACATCTTCTACGGGTACAAGCGGAGCGTGATCCGGGCCGACTGAAGCCGCGGCGTCGGGATCGCACGCACGCGGCGGTACGACCTCACTGCCACGTCAGAGCCGTCACCGGATCCACGGATGTGGCGCGCCGCGCCGGCACGACGCACGCCGCCAGCGCCACCGCCCCCAGCGTGAGCGCGACGCCGCCCAGAACCCACGGATCGCTCGGGCTCACGTCGAAGAGAAGCGAGCTCATGAAGCGCGTGAGCAGGAGCGAGGCCACCGCGCCGACCACGAGCCCGATCCCCGCCACGCGCATCCCCTGCCCCACGACGATCCGGAAGACGCCTCCGGGCGTGCTTCCCATCGCGACGCGAATGCCGATCTCACGCGTGCGCTGCGTGACGGAGTACGCCAGGGCGCCGTAGATCCCCACGACGGCCAGGAAGAGAGCGACCCCTGCGAAGACCACGAGAAGCATGAGGGGGAGCCGGCGCGACGAGAGGGAGTCCGAGAGCCGCGCCTCCATCGTCTGCGCACCGAAGAGGGGAATCTCGGGATCGATCCGCTTGAGCGCGTCACGCACCGCGGAGGTGATGCCGCCCGGAGCGGTCGCGGTGCGAACCACCAGCGCGAGGCCCGAGGGCGGATCCTGCCGGTAGGTGAAATAGTAGGCGCCGACGTGCTCCGACGACGGCTCGGTCAGGGAATGCTGCTTCACATCCCTCACCACGCCGACGATCGTGAAGAGGTTCTGGGGCGGGATACTGTCCTGCCCCGGGGGCTGGCCCCACACCATGCGGTGCCCGATCGGGCTCTCGTTCGGCCAATAGCGGTGCGCCAGCCACTGGTCGATGACGATCGCCCGCGGTTGATCCGGGCCGTCGGACTCCTCGAAGGTCCGGCCCTCGAGAAGCGGGATGCCCATCGCCTTGAAGTAGCCGGGGCCCGCCCAACTCTGGACGGGAGCCAGGACGGACTCGCCCGCCCGCGGAACGTAGCCCTCGGGAAGGATCACGCTGGCGCTGTTGTTGCCGGTGAGCGGGAGGTTGGTCGTCACGGACGCGGCCTCGACCCCCGGCAGCGCCCTGACGGCGCCGAGCAGCTCGTCCGTGAACTGGCGCCGCGCGTCGTCCGTGCCGTAGCGCGCTCCGGGCAGCGAGACGTACGCCGTCAGCACGCCCTTGGGGTCGAAGCCGGGGTTCACGGCGAGCGCCGCCCGAAAGCTCATGAACATGAGGCCTGCGCCGATGAGCATCACGAAGGCCACGGCCACCTGCGTCGCCACCAGCGAGCTGCGCACGACGACGGCCCTGCGGCTCGCCGTACCCGTGCGCCCTTCGGCGCGGAACACCGAGCTCAGGTCGCTCCTCATGACGCGTGCGGCGGGAAGCGCTCCGAACAGCACGCTGGCGCCCACCGCCACGACGAGCGCGAAGAGCAGTACCGGGCCGTCGATCGACACGTCGCTCCCTCGCGGAAGCTGGTCCACGCCGAGCGTTCCGAGAGCCCGGAGCCCCAGGGCCCCCACCCCCACCCCGAGGCCGCCGCCGAGGATCCCGATGACGATCGATTCGGTCAAGATCTGGCGAGCCAGGCGCGCCCGTTCGGCGCCCAGGGCGACCCGCGTCGCCAACTCGGTCATGCGCACCTGCGAGCGGGCCATCATGAGGTTGGCGATGTTCACGCAGCCGATCAGCAGGACGAACGCCACCCCGGCCCAGAGCAGGTAGAGGATCGGCTTCACGTCGCGCACCAGGTCGTCGTGGAGGTTCACCACGACCGTCCTGAACCCCGCGTCCTTCAGGAGCTGGAGGCCGTTCTTCACGGGCCAGCGCTCCATGAGGGACCCGTTCAGTGCCGCGATCTGGGCGCTGGCCTGTTGGACCGTGGCCCCCGGCGCGAGGCGTCCGATGAGCTCGTAGTTGTTGCTGTGCCAGTTCTGGAGGGAACGTTGCTCGTCGGTGTACGGGATGGGCGTGAATATCCGCGCCTCGGGCGATCCTACGACCTCGAAGCTCTCGGGCAGGACGCCAACGATGACGTACGGCTCCCCGTTCACGCGGAGGTCCCGACCCACCGCGTCGCGCGCCCCCGCGAACTGCTCCTGCCAGTAGCCGTAGGTGAGCACGACCTCGCGGTTCTTGCCCGGGGTCATCTCGTCCTCGGTGAACGTGCGACCGAGCAGTGCCTTGGCGCCGAGGAGCGGGAAGAACGACGCCGTGACGCGCAGACCCCGCACGCGCGCGGTGCTCCCGGACTCCCCGACCGTGGCTCCCCATCCCTGGAACTCGGCCTCGTCCGCGAGGGCGGCGATGTGGCCGCGCTGCATGAAGTAGTCGGTCGAACCTTCACCCCCCCGCGTCACCCCGGCGCCCGGATAGCTGTTGTAGATCGTGACGAGACGGTCCGGGTGGGCGTAGGGGAGCGGCCGGAGCAGGACCGTGTGGATCACGCTGTAGATGGCCACGTTGACGCCGATGCAGACGGCGAGCGTCAGAAGGACGGTGGCGCTGAACGTCTTCTCCTTGAGGAGGAGCTTCAGGCCGAAGCGGACGTCTCTGAGCAGCGACTCCATGAGCTTCCGGGACCAGGGGAGGGTCGAGCTTCACCCGTCTCATGTCTCAGACGATGGCGAGCGCGCGCAGGTTTCGATTCGCGGCTCGAGCGGCCCGCCCGCCGTCCCGGCGACGCCGCTACAGCAGCACGCTCATCCGGTCCGGTGTCAGCACGCCCAGCGACATGATCATCTTGATGCCCTCCTCGACCGTGAAGTCGGTACGAATGATCTCCGACTCGCGGACGACCTGGAGGAACCCGGTGGTGGGGTTGGGCGTCGTCGGCACGAAGACGGTGTGCCACACTTCTCCGTCCGGGCGAACGATCTTCCCCGTCACGAAGGCCACCGCGCGCATCCCCTCCCGGGGGAACTCCACGAAGACGACGGACTTGAACGCGCGCGAGGGTGACCGCTGGAACGCGGTCACGACCTGCTTCGAAGCGCTGTAGACGACCTTCACGAACGGCACCCGGAGCAGGATCGCATCGCCGATGCCGAGGATCCGACGCCCCACCACGTGGGCGGTGACCTCGCCCAGGAGGTACACCACCACGAAGAGCATCGCCAACGACAGCGTGTCCCTCCACAGGGGAGGCCAGCTCTCGAAGGCCGGGTCGACGACGGGAAGGAGGATGCCCGCCGTGGCAGCCAGCAGCAGCCGCAGAACCAGGACGGTCACGACGACCGGTACCAGGACCACGAGGCCCGAAGCCATGCGGTTGCGCAACCGTGCAAGCGTTCGCTTTCGGAGCATACCGTCCCTTTCCTGGTACCTGGAGATGAAACACCCGAGCACCTGTGCCGCCTGCGCAACAATAACTTTCCGGGAGTGCGCCATGAAGATCCTGCTGATCGGGGCCACCGGCACCATCGGCTCCGCCGTCTCGTCTGCCCTCGCACCTCACCACGAGGTTCTGCGCGCGGGTCACACCAGTGGCGAGTACCGGGTGGACCTCGCCGACTCGAGCTCCCTGCGATCGCTCTTCGAGGAGGTGGGGTCCGTCGATGCCGTCGTGTGCACGGCAGGCATCGCCCGGTTCGGTGCCGTGGACGAGCTGAGCGACGACGATTTTGCCCTCAGCCTGAACCACAAGCTCATGGGTCAGGTGAACCTGGTACGCGTGGGACTCACCCACGTCTCGCGCGGCGGCTCCTTCACGCTCACCAGCGGAGATCTCTCCCGGAAGCCCTCTCCCGGCACGGTCGCCGTCGCGATGGCGGGTGGGGCCCTGGAGTCCTTCGGGAGGGCCGCCGCCCTGGACCTCGACGGCAGGCACCGCGTGAACGTCGTGAGCCCTCGATGGGTCAAAGAGACCATGACCGCTCGAGGCGTGGACCCGGGCCCGGGAATTGCGGCCGCCGAGGTCGCGCGCGCATACGTGGAGGTCGTGGAGGGGGACATGACCGGCCAGGTGATCGAGCTGTAGGGAAGCTCTGTGGCGGCACCCTCCGCAGTCGACCCCTGGGCCCTCCACCCGCCTGGGGGGCAGGTTGCGGGAGTGTGAGCTCCCGGACCCTCGGCAGGCCTCGTGGTGTTGAACCGAGCATGAGCGGACCGACCCATGAGCCGCCTGGCAGCGGCATGGATCCGATCGAGACGGCCGAGGTGTCGTGTCCGTGCTGCGGCGCGAGCGTGCAGATGCTCCTCGACCCCACGGGAGGCCTCGACCAGGAGTACGTGGAGGACTGCGAGGTCTGCTGCAGACCCTGGCAGGTGCATGTGACGTACCGGGAATCCGTGCCTCACGTGGACTTGCGCGCCCTCGATGAGACTTGATCCGGTGCGCCGGGCTCGCCACCGGGATCTCGCGGCTTGAATCGGCGGCCCGTTTCTTGAAGATTGACGTCTGACGACCTACCCACCTTCGGGAACTGACATGGCCGATACCCATGAGGACAGATCCTCCGTCACCGAGAGCGAGGTGCGGGACGGTTCTGCCACCCAACGAATCGACTCGGACGGCACCTCTCGCGTTCCCTCCATGGCCGAAGCGGCGCCACCGACCGCGCCGGGCCCGTTGGAGTACGACTACACCAATTTCTACTTCGGCGCCGGGGACGACGCGTTCGCGCTCCTGGGACCCTTCGATGAGTGGTGGTCGGCGGTCAAGCCGGTGGGCTACTACCTCTACGAGCTCCCTCTGCACAGCGCGCCCTCGACCGTCGTGGACGTCGAGGACACCAAGACCCACGAGATCCGCCGCGGTCTCATCAACTTCGCATCCTACAACTACCTGGGGCTGTCCTACCGGCGGGAGGTGAAGGAAGCGATCAAGGAAGCTGCCGAAATCTACGGCGGCGGCGCCTCCGGCTCGCCCATCCTGAGCGGGACCACGGCGCTGCACCGGCTCCTGACCGAGGAGATCGCCGATTTCAAGCAGAAAGAGGCAGCCCTGATCTTCCCCACAGGCTACAGCGCCAACGTGGGAACGATCTCTGGCCTCATGCGCTCCGGCGACCTGATCGTCGCCGACCAATACGCCCACGCGAGCATCGTGGACGGAATGATCCTGTCCAAGGCAACGTCCAGGTTCTTCCGCCACAACCGCGTCGAGGACCTCGACCGCAAGCTCAAAGGCTTCGACGGGAAGAAGCTGGTCATCCTCGAGGGCGTCTACTCCATGGACGGTGACGTGCCGCCCCTGGCCGATATCGTCGAGGTGTGCCGCAGGCACGGCGCCCGCCTCATGATCGACGAGGCGCACAGCGCCTTCGTCTACGGAGCGAACGGACGTGGGGTCGTGGAGGACCAGGGCCTCGAGGACGAGGTCGACATCCACCTGGGGACGTTCTCCAAGAGCCTCGGGGGGCAGGGCGGCTACATCGCCGGGTCGCGGCAGCTCATCAACTACCTGCGCGGCTTCTCGCGCTCGCGGTTTTTCTCGTGCGCGCTCTCACCCGTCGTGGTCGCCGGCCTGCGCAAGGCACTCGAGTTGGCCCGCAGCGAGCCGGAGCTGCGTACGAAGCTGTGGAGCAACGTCCACTTCATGCAGGCGCGGCTCCACGAACTAGGGGTCCCGACCGGCGACTCGACGTCGCAGGTGATCCCCATCATGGTCCGGGACGATGCCCGGGTCCTGACCATGGGTGAGGACCTCCTACGCGAGGGTGTCTTCATCAATCCGGTGAAGTATCCCGCGGTGGGCAAGCACAAGTCCCGGTTCCGCATGTCCATATCGGCGGCCCACACCGAGGATCAGCTGGCTCGCGGGGCCGAGATCATCGGCCGGGTGCTGTCGAGGTACGGGATATGCAAGTCGTGAGGTATTCCTTCCGGACGGGGGTGAGCGCCTTCTTCGAGATGGCGACGGCGGACGCGCTCGCGCTCCTGCCGGATCACCTTCAGCCGATCGAGGTCCGTCACCAGAGGAGCATTCTCTCGGTGACGGCCTTTCTCTTCGAGGAGACCGAGCTCGGCCCCTACACCGAGCTCATGTTCTCCGTGGTGGTCCCCCCCACCGTCGCGGCCTGGGGGAAGCACGCCAAGGCCGGATTCTATCCGTTCCTGGCCGCCACCAGTTCCCTCGAGGCGCGCCGGCGGCGCTCCGAGCGGTTCCACTTCCCGTATCTCGAGGAGGACATCGAGGCGCAGTTCATCGAGACGTCCGATCGCCTCAGGGTGCGCGTGTGGGGCGCGGATAAGCAGCCCATCATCGACTTCAGCGTCACGCAGGATGCGTGGGAGTCCACGAGCCATCTCCTCCAGGGCTTCATGATGAACGGCCAGAAGCGCCTGCGGACCACGCTCCAGATCAGCGGCCAATACACGGTGCACGAGAACGAGCGCGGCAACATGACGCTCTTCCCCCACCCCATGACGGAGGTCATGCTCCGTCACGAAGTCCCGGCCTACCCGTTCCGAGAGCACTGGATCAAGAACGGCACCGAGGTCTTCCACTCGCTGGTCAGCTTCTAGAACGTCCCGGGCGGCCCCCGCCGTCTCTGCTTGCCGTGAAGGCCCCAGTCACGACGACCGTAGTCCTCACGTCGACGAAGTCCGGCCTCCTCCCTCCCGAGGCCCTTCCCAACTCCAATCCGGCTCAGGTGAACATGAACACCCCGGTTCCCTCGTGGTCACTCCCCCTGTTCCTGGCCGCCGGCCTGGCGGCGGCACCCACCGTCGGGACGGCCCAGACGCCCGATCCCCTGGTGGGGGCCTGGGCGGGCGCGCTGACCGTGGGCGGCGGCATGCAGCTCCACGTGATCTTCCACGTCACCGCCAAGGACGACGGCACTCTCGGCGGGACCATGGACAGTCCCGACCAGGGCGCCACCGGCATTCCTCTGAGCGACGTGAGCCGCACGGACGCCAAGGTCCACATCGGCGTGGCCGTGGTGCACGGCGCCTTCGACGGAACGCTCTCGGGCAACCACGACTCGATCGTCGGGACGTGGACGCAGGGCACGGCGTCGCTCCCGCTCACCCTCGATCGGGGGGCGGGAGCCCCCGCGCCGGCGCGGCCGCAGGAGCCGAAGCCTCCGTTCCCCTACCGCTCGGAGGACGTGCACGTCGCCGTGCCGCACACGCAGGTCGTGCTGGCCGGGACGCTCACGCTGCCGGAAGGGTCGGGTCCCTTCCCCGCAGCCGTGCTCGTCACCGGGTCGGGCCCGCAGGACCGTGACGAGACGATCATGGGCCACAAGCCTTTCCTGGTCCTGTCCGACTACCTGACGCGTCACGGCGTGGCCGTGCTGCGCTACGACGATCGGGGCGTGGGCGGCTCCACGGGGAACTTCGCCGAGGCCACCTCCGTGGATTTCGCGGACGACGCGCTCGCGGCCGTGGCGTTCCTCCATGGAAGGCCGGAGATCGCGCACGACCGGATCGGCGTGATCGGCCACTCGGAGGGCGGGCTCATCGCACCCATGGCGGCCGTGCGCTCGTCGGAGGTGGCGTTCATCGTCCTGCTCGCGGGCCCCGGCCTGCCGGGCAAGGACATCATCGAGGAGCAGGGTCAGCTCATCGGGCGAGCCATGGGGACGCCCGAGCACATCCTCGCCCTGAACAAGCGGGTCCAGGAGCGCTTGGCCGAAGTCGTGGCGCACGAGCCCGACCCCGCAGCCGCCGTGCCGAAGCTGCGCGCGGTTCTCGAGGAGGCCCGGGACAGTCTGCCGCCCGAGGCCCGTGACGAAATGACGAGATCGATGGACGCTACGATTCGGCAGGTGAACTCCCCCTGGTTCCGGTTCTTTCTGCAGTACGATCCCCGGCCGACGCTGGAGAAGGTGAGGATTCCGGTCCTCGCCATCGACGGATCGAAGGACCTCCAGGTTCCGCCAAAACAGAACCTGGCCGAGATCGAGAAGGCGCTCCGAAAGGGCGGCGATCAGGACGTCACCACGGTGTTGCTTCCGGGTCTGAACCATCTCTTCCAGAAGGCGGAGACGGGAGCGCCGTCGGAGTACGCGACGATTCCGGAAACCATGGATCCCTCGGCGCTCTCGACCGTCACGAGCTGGATTCTCAAGAGGTTCGGAAGAGGGGCCTGAGCCGGACCGACCGCCGCGGACGTCCGCACCGGGGCCTCCGCACCGGGATTCCCTTGTGCAGGGCTCCCGGGAGACAGATGTTACGCCCCACTGCGGACCGCCACGGATCTTCATGACGTCGCAAAGACCGAGAGACCTCGTCTTCACGCTGTACGGCGAGTACCTCCTGCAACGGCGAGAGCCGACGTGGGTGGGAAGCCTGATCGCGCTGCTGCGCCCGCTCGGCCTGTCCGAAGGGGCCACCCGCACGATCGTCTCGCGTATGGCCCGCAGGGGTTGGCTCAAGAGAGAGCGGGTCGGACGCAACGCCTACTACGACCTGACCGCCCGGGGCCGCCGTCTGCTCGAGGACGGCCGGGAGCGCATCTTCCACACCTCGTGGGACGCGCCCTGGGACGGCTCGTGGCTCCTGTTGGCGTATTCGATTCCCGAGAACCGGCGCCACCTGCGCGACCGTCTTCGCACCCGGCTCGCGTGGCTCGGCTTCGGCTCCCTGGGCAATGGGCTCTGGATCAACCCCCACTACGTGGAGGACCGGGTCGCCGCGGCGGCGGAGGAGATGGGGATCGTCGAGCATCTCGAGGTCTTCCGCGCGCGGCGGATCGGACAGGACGCGCCCGAGGCCCTGGTCGACAAGTGCTGGGACCTGGCCGCGGTCAACGCGCACTACGCGGCGTTCGTGGACCGATGGACTGCACGTATGAACAAGCATTGCCCCGACCAGTCTGCGGAGCTCGGAGGCGAGACGTGCTACACGCTGCGCTTCCGACTGATCAACGAGTTCCAGGGCTTCCCACTCGAGGACCCGTACCTGCCGCGGCCGCTCCTGCCGAACGACTGGCTGGGGGACCGCGCCGCCCAGCTCTTCCTCGGCATCCACGAGCGCCTCATCGGCCCCGCGGACGCTTACGTCGATCGCATCCTCTCGCACAATCCCGTAAACTGAACCCCTCGACGAGACCTTGAGCCCCAGCCGACGAATCATCGAACCGTTCCGGATCAAGGTGGTCGAGCCCATCCGGATGACCACGCCCGAGGAGCGCGCGCAATGGCTCATCGAGGCCGGCTACAACGTCTTCAAGCTGCGCGCCGAAGACGTCCTCATCGACCTTCTCACCGACTCGGGCACCTCGGCCATGAGCGCCAATCAGTGGAGTGCGCTCATGAGGGGGGACGAGTCCTACGCCGGGAGCCAGTCCTGGTACCGCTTCGAGGCGGCGGTGCGCAAGGTCTTCGGCTTTGCGCACGTGATCCCGACGCACCAGGGTCGGGCCGCTGAGCGGATCCTGTTCTCGACCGTGTGCAGGCCCGGGCACGTGGTGCCGAACAACACGCACTTCGACACCACGCGCGCCAACGTGGAAGCCGCCGGCGCGCGTGCCGTGGACCTCCCCGTGCCGGAAGGGCTCGTCCCGGCCGAGCCCCACCCGTTCAAGGGAAATCTCGACACCGCTCGCCTCCGCGACCTCATCGCGGAGGTCGGAGCCGAGCGCATCCCCCTGTGCATGATCACGGTCACGAACAACACGGGTGGGGGCCAGCCGGTCTCGATGGCCAACATCCGGGAGGTGAGCGGGATCTGCCACGAGCACGGCATCCCGCTGTACCTCGACGCGTGCCGGTTCGCAGAGAACGCCTTCCTGATCAAGCAGCGCGAGGAGGGTTACGCCGATACCCCGGTCGCCGACATCGTGCGCGAGATGTTCTCGTACGCCGACGGCTGCACCATGTCCGCCAAGAAAGACGGCCTGGCCAACATCGGCGGATTCCTCGCCACGAATGACAGGGCGCTCGCCCGTCAGGAGGAGAACCTCCTCATCCTCACCGAGGGCTTTCCGACATACGGTGGGCTCGCGGGCCGCGATCTGGAAGCCATCGCAGTGGGGCTCGAAGAGGTGCTGCACGAGGATTATCTGACGTACCGCATCGAGGTGATCCGATATCTCGGCGACCACCTCACCGAGGCGGGGGTCCCGATCGTCCGACCTCCGGGGGGCCACGCCGTCTACGTCGACGCGGCGGCGTTCCTGCCGCACGTGCCGGCCCACGAGCTACCGGGACAGTCCCTGGTGGCGGAGCTGTACGTGGACGGCGGCATCCGGGCCGTGGAGATCGGCACGGTGATGTTCGGCCACACCGATCCGGACACCGGACGCGAGATCCCCGCCAAGATGGAGCTGGTGCGCCTGGCGATCCCCCGCAGGGTCTACACCAAGAGCCAGATCGACTACCTCGTGGACGTGACCCTGGACGTGTGGGCGCGCCGCGAGGCGATCGGAGGATTCCGCATCGTCGAGCAGGAGCCCGTGCTTCGGCATTTCACGGCACGGTTCGAGCCGCTCTACACGATGCAGACGTCGTGAGGTCGGTCGGGGCGGCGACCCGGCGCGTCGGCACCGCATGTGCGATCGCGCTGGGCCTCGGCGCGTGCGGGCGGCTCGGTCCCGCACCCGACCTGTCGGCCGTGATGGCCGCCGAGGACGCCCGAGCCTCGACGCCCGCCGAGTTGCGGGTGTTGCTGGACGCGGCGAGCCGCGCCGACGCACCGGTTCGGGCCGTGGCCGTCCGCGCACTCGGGCGCCTGGAGCGGCCCGACCTCGTGAACGACATCGAAGCCCACCTCGACGACTCCGATCCGGACGTGCGCGCGCAGGCGGCCAACGCCCTCGCACAGGCCGTATACGACGCGGACGGCACGCTTGCGCTCGACAGCCTCGTCGCGCGGGCACGCTCGGAGACGAACCCGTGGGTGCGCGCCGTCGTGGCCCGGTCGCTCGGCCGTCTGCGCCTCGGCGGGATCGGGCTGGGTCGGGTGGAGAACACCTTCGCCCAACTCGGAGAGATCTCCAGCACGCTGCTCGACGCCAGCCACGCGCCCGGAGGGGGTGATCCACCCGACAGCGCTCTCGTACAGGTCGCACTGGGCCTCGAGACTTTCGTGCGCCAGAACATCGGGACGCTGCCCGCGAGCGGAGACATGAAGGCCCGCTTGCGGGAGCTGCTGGGCCACGGGCTCGGAGGAAGCCAGTCCGGCGGTGACGCCGCCCACATCCGGGCGCTGGCGGCCATGGCGCTGGGCGACGCCTCCGCGCTGGACAGCGCGACCTTCGCACGCGCGCTCGCCGACCCCGACCCCGACGTCCGCACCGATGCGGCCCGCTTTCTGGGCCAGCTACCCGAGGCGACCCGCGGCGCGCTCGTGCGGCGGGCTCTTGCGGATCCGTCCCAGCACGTCCGCTTCGAGGCCGTGCGGGTGTTGGGCTCCCGGCTGACGCTGGATGCGGCGAGTTGCTCGGCGCTCGAGGCCGAGGCCGTCTCCGATTCGGCCACCAGTGTGCGCCTCGGCGCGCTGGACGCCCTGGACCGCCCCTGCCCCGGACGGGCGGCCCAGGTTGCCGTGCTCGAGCGAATCGCCGCCTCCCTCGACTCCGCGAACCTGCACGATTGGCACGCCGCGGCGCACGCCATGCTCTCCCTCTCCGCCGTGGCGCCACACACGGCCGCACCGCTCCTGGCGCGCTTCCGGGGCCATCGGAGCCCGTTCGTCCGGGCCTGGGCGGCCCGCGCCGCGGGCAACCTCGGGAACGTCGGGGTGCTGGACAGCCTGGCCGCGGACCCGAGCGACAACGTCCGCACCGCGGCCATCCGTCAGCTCGCGAAGCTCCGGGGCCACGACGCGGACGGAGTCCTCCTGGCCCAGCTCGAGCGTGACGATCCCCAACTCCTCCTGACCGCGGCGGAGCTGCTGGAGGGCTCGCCCCGCGGGATGGAAGTCGCCCAGGCAGCTCTGTCGGCCTTCGAGAGGATCTCCCGAGCGCGCCGCGAGACGTGGCGCGACCCGAGGCGGGCGCTCCTCGTGCGCGTCGGCCAGCTCGGCGACTCGTCTCTGGCGCCTCGCTTGGAGCCGTACCTGCACGACTACGATCCCCGGGTCGCCGGCGACGTGGCCGGAATCCTGTCGCGCTGGACCGGCAGACAGGTGGTGGCGCACCCCGAGCCCCTACCCCGCCTTCCCCTCCCCACGCCCCAGGCGCTGGACACGCTCGCACGCACGACCGTCGTCCTGCACATGCACCGAGGCGGAGCGATCACCATCCGCCTCTTCCCCCGCGTCGCCCCGACGAACGCCTTCCGGTTCGTCCGCCAGGCGCGCGCGGGATACTTCAACGGGCTGACCTTCCATCGGGTGGCGCCGAACTTCGTCCTCCAGGGAGGAAGCCCGGGGGCCAACGAATACCAGGGGAGCGGACCGTACACGCGCGACGAGGTCGGACTCGTCTCGAACTGGCGCGGCATGGTGGGACTGTCCACGCGGGGCCGCGACACGGGCGACGGGCAGATCTACATCGACCTCGCGGACAACATGCGCCTCGACCATCTCCAGACCGTCTGGGGAGAGGTCGTCTCCGGAATGGACGTGGTCGACGCGGTCCAGGAAGGCGACGTCATCGACCGCGCGGAGGTGCGGACCACCGGCGGAGGGAGCTGACATGCGGATGCAGCTGCACACGAAGATCCTGATCGGGTTGGTCGCAGGCATCGTAGTGGGAGCTGTCGCCAACCTCTCTCACATCGTGTCGTTCCAGCACTTCCTCGGGTCGCTCGATCCCATTGGAACGGCGTTCATCAACCTGATCACGATGATCGTGATCCCGCTGGTGGTCGCGAGCCTCGTGGTGGGAACGGCCTCTCTCGGCGACCTACGCAAGCTCGGCAGGATCGGGGGAAAGACGCTCGTCTACTACATGGGCACGACGGCGATCGCGGTCACGATCGGGCTCGTGCTCTCGAATGTCGTCACGCCGGGCTCGGGGGTCGATCCGAGCACCCGGGACGCGATCTCGGCCAAATACGGCGGCGCCGCCGCCGCCCAGATGAACGTGGCTGCCCAGGCGCCTTCCACGACCGAGACGCTTCTGCGCATCATCCCGCGTAACCCCGTGAAGGCCGCGGCGGACATGGACCTGCTCCCGCTCATCTTCTTCACCGTGCTC
This sequence comes from uncultured Gemmatimonadaceae bacterium, assembly GCA_964519125.1. GTDB lineage: Bacteria > Gemmatimonadota > Gemmatimonadetes > Longimicrobiales > Gaopeijiaceae > SZUA-318. The sequence continues at coordinate 38,457 of CAZFIS010000005.1, forward strand.
TTCGGGGCGGCTCTGACGGTCATCGAGGAGGACTACCGGGACACGGTCCTGAAGTTCTTCCACGGGATCAACCAAGCGTCCATGACGCTCATCAACTGGATCATGAAGCTCGCGCCGTACGCGGTTTTCGTACTGATCGCCTCCGTGGTGGCGAACTTCGGCTTCGACCTCCTGAAGAGCCTTCTCATCTACACGCTGACCGTCATGGTCGGGCTCGCGCTGCACGCGTTCGGAACCTACGGGCTCATCCTGCGCTTCCTGGCGCGGCTGAACCCGGCGCAGTTCTACAAGCGGATCGCGGCCGTCCCGCTCTTCGCGTTCTCCACGTCGTCGTCGAACGCGACGCTGCCGCTCACGATCGAGACGGCCGAGGAGAAGCTGGGCGTCTCGAACGAGGTCGCGAGCTTCGTGCTCCCACTCGGGGCCACGATCAACATGGACGGGACGGCACTCTACCAGGCCGTTGCCGTGATGTTCATCGCCCAGATCTACGGAATCCCGATGACGCTCGGCGACCAGATGATCATCGTGCTCACCGCCACGCTCGCGTCCATCGGCGCGGCGGGCGTGCCGAGCGCGGGCATCATCACGCTCATCATCGTGCTCAACTCCGTGGGGCTCGGGGCCGAGGTCCAGGCGGGGATCGCGCTCATCCTGGGGGTCGACCGGATCCTCGACATGCTCAGAACCTCCGTGAACGTGACCGGCGACCTCACCTGCGCCGCGTTCGTGGCCCGGACCGAGGGAGAGACGCTCATGCCGGACACTCCGGGCGCGCCCACGGCCGCCGCGGCCTGACCCACCAACCTTCGAATCAGGAGGCAACTCCGTGCGCTCCCGCCCGTTCGTGCTCGCCGCCTCCCTCGCGCTGGCGGGGCTCGTGCCCATCGCTCCGCTCCGCGCCCAGTCCGTGCCCACGCCCGAGTCCGTCCTCGGATTCAAGCCCGGCGCCGACTTCCACCTCGCCACGTACGAGCAGTCGATCGCCTACTTCAAGAAGCTCGACGAGGCGAGCGACCGGCTCACGCTCGTCCGCGTCGGCCGCACCTCCGAGGGGCGCGACTGGTACATCGCGCTCATCTCTTCGGCGAAGAACCTCGCGAACATCGATCGCATCAAGGCGATCTCGGAGCGGCTCGCCCATCCCGAGGGCCTTTCCGACGACTCGGCGCGCGCGCTGGCGCGTGAAGGCCGCGCCATCGTGGATATCAGCGGCGGGCTGCACGCCTCCGAGGTGGCGGGGGCGCAGCACACGATCCAGCTCGCGTACGACCTGGTGACCCGAGCCGACTCGGACCGGACCATGCGGGCCATCCTCGACAATGTGGTCCTCGTGCTGTGGCCGTCGATCAATCCCGATGGCCAGACGATCGTCGCGGACTGGTACGCCTCCAACGTGGGCGGCCCGTACGAGACCGCACCCATGCCCTGGCTCTACCAGAAATACGTGGGGCACGACAACAATCGCGACGCCTACATGCTCGACATGCACGAATCGCGTGTCGTCGAGCGCACGTGGAGGGAGTGGGAGCCGCAGATCATCCACGTGCACCACCAGAGCTCCCCGACCCCCACCCGCATCTGGCTGCCACCGTTCGCCGAGCCGATCGCGCCCCGTGTCCCGCCCCTGATGTCGCGCACGGTGAACACGATCGGCATGGCGATCGCGCAGATGCTCGAGGAGCGCGGCATGCCTGGAGCCACCCACATGGGCACGGGCTTCGACGCCTGGTACCCGGGCTATCTGGACTACATGCCGAACCTCCAGAACGAGGCGGCATTCTGGACCGAGACGGCAGGCTACCGCTACGCCACCCCGCACTTCTACACGTTGTCCGAGTTCCCGAGGGACATGCGCGACGAGAGGCCCCGCTCCCTCTACTCGAGCCCGTGGAAGGGGGGATGGTGGCGTCTCGCAGACGCGGTGGACTACATGCGCGTGGCGTCGCTCGCCGTGCTGGACTACGCGGCCAAGTACCGAGAGGACCTCCTCTGGGACCGATACGAGTCGGGCGAACGTGTGATCGCCCAGTTTCGGAAGGACGGTCCGTTCGCGTACTTCGTGCCGCGCGAGCAGCGCGACCCCGTGGCACCGGTCGAGTTCCTGCGTCGGCTCGCGTTCGCCGGCGTGAAGATCGACCAGCTCACGTCGCAGGTCACGCACGAAGGCGTGACCTATCCGGCCGGCACCTGGGTCGTTCCGCTCGACCAGGAGTTCGGCGAGCTCGCGCGCCAGGTCCTCGAGGTTCAGCACTACCCGGATCTCCGCCAGTACCCCGACGGTCCACCCGAGCAGCCCTACGACGCGGCAGGGTGGACGCTCCCCTACCAGATGGGGGTACACGTCGTCGAGGCCACACAGCCGTTGGAGGCCTCCGTGCGCGAGGCGATGCGTCCGGTGGAGGGCAAGGCGATCGCATGGGACGCCGACGTCGCGGACGCAGCCCCGTTCGACATGGTCCCGGGCGTCGGATTCGACAGCAACCCGGTGGCAGCCGGCATCGTGCCGCTCCCCGGCCGGGTCACGGGTTCGGGCTCCGCCCTGGTGCTCGATCCGGCCGAGAACAACTCCTTCAAGGCGCTCAACGAAGCCTGGAACGCAGGAGCGCACGTGCGTTTCTCGCACGGACGCTACGAAGTCACCGGCCTGAGCGGGGCGAGGGCGGACCGGCTCGTCCGCGACCTGGCGCTTCAGGCCCGGCGGGCGGACGGCCGGGGCACGCCGCTCGAGCGCCCGCGCTTGGGCCTCTACCGCCCGTGGACCGCGAGCATGGACGAGGGATGGACGCGCTTCCTCCTCGAGCGCTACGCGTTCCCGTACGATACCGTGCGTGACGCGGACCTGCGCGCTGGGGACCTGCGGGACCGCTACGACGTGCTCGTGCTCCCCTCCGAGCGCCCCTCATCGCTCCTGAACGGTTTCGAGAGGGGCACGGTGCCCCCGCGCTACGCGGGGGGGATGGGGGAGGAGGGTGTCCGGGCGATCGAAGCGTTCGTACGCGCCGGCGGCACGCTGGTGTGCACGAACGAGGCGAGCGACCTGTGCATCGACCAGCTCCACCTGCCGGTGCGCAACATGGTTCGAGGCCTGAAGTCGGCGGAGTTCTTCTCGGACGGCTCGATCCTCCAGGTGCACGTGGACACGGCGCACCCGGTCATGGCGGGCATGCCGGCGGAGGGAAAGATCTTCTACGACGCGAGCCCGGTCTTCACCACCGAGGACGGCTTCCAGGGCTCCGTCCTCGCGATGTACGCGAAGGAGGGCTCACCGCTCCTTTCCGGATACCTCCTCGGAGAGAAGCACCTCCAGGGATACGCGGCCGCCGTGGACGCGCGTCTGGGCGACGGCCACGTCGTCCTGCTCGGCTTCCGGCCGCAGTGGCGCGGCCAGCCGTTCGGAACGTTCCGGGTGCTGTTCAACGCGGTGCTCTTCCACGGAGCCGTGGCGCGGGCGGCGAAGGGAACAGAGGGGTTTTGGACCGCACCCGCCGAGGTGGAACCGGCCGACCGAGGAGGAGCTGCGCCCTCAGGCCGGATGTGACATCTGGGTCCACAGCTCGCTGAGCTGCTCCGAGACCTGCTCCATGGCATCGGCGGCCATGGCGTCGAGCTGCCGGGCGATGGTCGGGCCGACGAGCGTGCGCAGGAAGCGCGCCGGGTAGTCGAGGTCCCAGTCGAGAAAGGGCTGGGGACCCTTGTCCAGTTGCTCGAGAACCCGCACGACCAGGTAGGCGTCATCGAGCAGTCCGGCGAGGCCCTGCGTCATCTCGGGAATGAGATCGACCGGCTGGAGGAAGTAGCGCTCCGCGAGGCTGAGCAGCGGACCGGCCACCGAGATCAGGTGCCGCTCGTCCGCCTCCTGCCACGCCCGCGCCAGAAAGATGGGGATCGAGTCGATGATCTCGACGGCGACCTCGGCCGCCTCGACGATCTCGGCATCCTCGGCCTCGGGAAGCCGCTTGCGGATAAAGCGCTCCAGCGCGTCTATTCCCGCCCGGGCTTTGGCACTGTCGATGACCGCCTGGACGTCCGTGAGATGGTGTCCGGCCGCCTGCACCTCGTCGGCCCGCAAGTTCTCGCTCTCTGGCTGCACTATTTCGCTCTCTTCCCGTGGATCGCGCGCGTCAGGGCGGGCACCAGCCCCATGGTCCGCGCGTAGATCGCGATCTGCCCTCGATGATATTCCTCGTGTCCGATCCCGTGGTACATCCACGTGAGCCTCGTCCAGAGCTCGCCGTCGAAGCGGCGGATCGGCCTGAGCATCGCAGGCTCCCCGGCCGCCCGGAATCTCGCCACTCCGTCTTCCAGGGTCGACGAGAGGAGATCCTTCAACTCCGGCGGAGTGGGGTCCTCGGGGAGCTGGCTGGAATACTCGTCCACGAACGCCTGCGGAGCCTGCCGCGTGAAATCCCCCTGCGGGTTGGTGAGCTCCCCCGCCATCATCAGCCCGTATCGGAGGATGTGCGTCACCAGCTCGCTCACGCTCCGGGCGCGTTCGTGCGGACGGAAGTTCCACGAGTCGTCGGGAATGCCTTCGGCTTCCGCGAGCACGCCGTGACGGGCGTACTCCCACGATCCGATCGCTTCATCGAGAAGGTCAGGAGCCGAAAGCGTCTGTGTCGTATCGGTCATGGCGGATCGGTCCTGTCGGATCAGGGGTGGCGCGGACGGGGCTCGGGCCTCAGCGGAGGCCGGCCGCTTCGGAGTCGTTCCCCTCCACGAGGAGGCGACGCACGGCGAGCGCGTCACGCAAAGCCAGGCGCAAGAAGTCCGCCTCTACGGGCTTGACCAGGTACGTGCGCGCGCCCGAGTCGATGCACTCGATCGCCAGCGCGGGATCGTTGAGCCCGGTCAGCATGATCACCGCCATCTCCGGATCGCGACGCAAAGCCCAGGTCAGGAACTCGACCCCCTTCATGCGGGGAAGCTCGATGTCGAGGAGGCACGCGTCGAAGCGCTCACTGTCCAACCAGCTGTCGGCCTCTTCGGAAGAGGCCGCCGTTCGGACGGAGTGGCCGAACCCGGTGACAAGGCGTTGCAGGCTCTTGCGTACGTCCGCCTCGTCGTCGACGATCAGCACCCGGCCCGCGGACGGCGCCCGGGCCAGGACATCCTTCCACCCTCGCCTTCCGTTGCTCTTCGAACTCACGCGCTCCTCGTCTGTCAGTGTTTCGGCCCCCGGCCGCGTGCGTACTGCACGTCCTCCATGCGCCACTCCTCGATGAGCATGCGGTTCACCTGCTCGGAGATCACCTGGTTTACGGCGCTCCGGCCGCTCGTCGGCAGGACCTCTTCGGGTTGTGGTGGCCGGACCGCTCGCCCCACGCCGAACCCGATGGCCCCGGCGACCACCAGAGCGGTCACCAGTCCGGCCCAGACGCGGCGCCTGCGCCTGCCCCGCTCGGCCGAGCGCGTGCGGTGCGCGATCCTGCCCTCGAGCTCCTCCACGCTCGGAAGATGCGTCGGAGGAGCCGACTTCTCGCCGTTCTCGGGTCTGCGGGGACCGCCGGGATATCGGCCGGGAAACCGTTCACTCATAGGGTACCTTCGCCGGTGCGTCTTTCCCCGGCGTAAATCTCGTGGACTCCCCCGTAAGCTAACCCCCGGCGAGAGGTCGAGCCAATCACGTACTCCTTGCCTTGACCGGCTTCGAGCAGAACCTTGCTCGGTGCCGGAAGCCAAAGAGTACCCTCCCCATCCATGCCCTGCCCGATGCCCGATCCGCTGCGGCACGACGCTGGAGCAAGACGACCAGGACGACTCCATGCCTCCACCGGGCATGCAGCGCGACGATCAGGAGTTTTCCCTGCTGTTGAGGGCAGCCCTCTGAGAGGAGACGCATGAGCAGACGGTGGAGCGACCTCGCACGGACGTTGAACGTACGGGCCGGAGAGGGGCGCACGTTGGCGGCCATGGGGGCCTTCCTCTTCCTCAACACCGCGGTCACCACCGTTCTGTCGGCCGCCAAGAACGGACTCTTCCTTTCCGTCTACTCCAGCGACCTGATCCCTCAAGCCGTCATCGCGGCCGCGCTGCTCACCGCCACGATCGCGGTGGTGTTCGCGGGTGTGCTCGCAGGCACGGCCCGCCGGGGATTCGCCGTGGGCCTCACGGTCGTCCTCGGCCTCACGCTGGTCGCAGGCCACTTCCTCTTCGAGGCACGGCCGCGCTCCGCGTTCTTCCTCTTCCTCTGGCTCTCGATGGTCCAGGCGCTCGTGGTCACGCACGCGTGGGACTACGTCGGAGACATGTTCACCGGGCGTCAAGCCAGGCGCCTCCTGCCGCTCATGGGCATGGCCGCTTCGGTCGGCGCGATCCTCGCCGGGCTCGGCGTGGCCCCGGCCGCTCTGGCGCTCGGAACGTCCAACCTGTTGGTCATCGCCATGGGGTTGATGTTGGCGGCACTCCCCTGCCTGTGGGCCGTGGCCGAGCCGACCCGCGAGACGGTCGAGGACGCGGAAGATTCGGGCGCCGTGCGCACCTTTCTCAGGGGATCGAGCCGGGGCTTCCGCGCCATCGGATCCGAGCCGTTGCTTCGGGTCATGGCCCTCGGCCTCGTCGGGCTGACGCTCGCGGGCACGCTGATCGACCTGCAGCTCAAGTTCGCGGTACAGCGCACCTTCGGCCGGGACAGCATCACGGCCTTCTACGGGATCATGGCGGGCATCACGGGCACGGGCACGCTCCTGCTGCAACTCTTCTCCTCGCGAGTCCTGTTTCCGCGCTTGGGCGTCTCCACGACGGCCATCTTCCACGCGACGACAGAGAGCGTGGCGGCTCTGGCTACCGCCCTGACCGGAGGCATCTGGCCGGTGGCCGGCCTCCAGGTCACGGACGACGTTCTCCAGTTCAGCGTCCAGAAGCCGGTGGAGCAGGTGTCCCTGCTCCCCTATCCGGGGCATGTGAAGAGCGCGGCGGTGACCACGATGGGCGGCGTGCTCCGACCGCTCTCCAAGGCCGGGGCGGGCGTCATCGCGCTCCTTCTGGTAGGCCACCTGGGACTCCTGCCGTGGGCGACCGTCGCGGCTGCCCTGTTCGCCCTCGTGGCCTACACGCGCCATCGGCGCGCTTACCTCGCGGCGCTCGACGACGCCCTCTCCCGCCAGTCGGTCGACCTCTCGTTCACGGACAACACTCCCCTGGTCGTGAACCGGGAGGCTCTGACCGTCATCGACCGCGGGTTGGCGGACCCCGATCCCACGGTCGTGGTCTTCTCTCTCTCGCTGCTCGAACAGCTCCTTCCCGCGGACGCCCTCCCGCGCGCCATCGGGCTGCTCGGCCACAGCGCACCCGAGGTGCGCGCCGAGGCCGCCCTGATTCTCGGTCGCCTCGACGTCGAGGAGGACCCGGGGCTGCGCGAGGCCCTGCGCGACCGCCTGACCGTGGAGCCGTCCCCCTTCGTGCTCGCCTCCCTCCTCCACACGGCGGGGGTGCGCAGGGACCTGGACGTACAGACGCTGGCCGGCTTCCTCGAGCACGCCGACGCGCGCGTGCGCCGTGAGGCCCTGGTCGCGCTCGGCAAGGCCGGGTGGGAGAGCGTCGCGGCGCGCTTGAAGGATATGCTCGCCTCGGACCGCTCCGACGACCGGTCCGCCGCGGCCGCCGCGGCCGGAGATCTCGGACGGGTCGAGCTCATGCCCGCCCTGGCGGCCGTGGTCGAGGATCCCATCGCCCGACCCGCAGCACTGGAGGCGCTCGCCACTATGGGCGAGCCGGCGGTCGGTGTGCTCGCCGACCTGCTGGGCCGCCGGGACCTTCCGCTCCCGCTGCGCCGGAGCATCGTCACCGTGCTGGCCGGCATCGAGGGCCCCGTGGCCGAACGGGTCCTGTTGGACCTGCTGGATGAGCCCGCGCTCGGACCACCGGCCCTCACCTCGCTTCGGCGCATGCGCCGGGCCCGGCGGATGGCGCCGGTCGACCCGACGGGCCTGCGGCCTCTGCTGTGGAAGGAGATTCGCAAGGGGTTCCGCTACGCGCTGATCGCCTCGGCGCTCCGCGACGGGGGAAGAGACGAACGCGGAGTGTTCATTGCCGACGAGCTCGTGGGGCTCGCCGACCGGGCGGTGCAGCGCGTCCTCAAGGTTCTCGCGCTGGCGTACGACGAGGAGCGACTCTCTGCGGTGGAGGTCGCGCTGCGATCGACGGACCCCGCGCTGCGGAGCAACGCGCTGGAGCTCCTCGAAGGCACGCTGTCCCCGGAAGACAGTCGGGCCGTGATGCCCTTCGCCGAAGCCTCGGCCGACGGCTTCGGACGGGACCATTTGGGCACGGTCGTCGAGGACGCCGGCCGTGTGTTGGACCGCCCGCTCGAGTCGCTGCTGGAGGAGCCGGACTGGTGGCCCCACGCGCTCGCGCTGCACGCGCTCGGCCGCGACGACGAGATCGGAACGCCGGGGCTCGCACCGGCATCAACCCAAGGAAGCACAGCCATGATCCCGCTCATCGAGAAGGTCATGATCCTCAAGGGCTCGCAGCTCTTCCGGGACTTCCCCGGAAGCGACCTCGCCGGCATCGCCTCGCTGGCCGAAGTCGTACACCTGGAGCCCGACGAGGTCGTGTTCGAGCAGGGAGACGAGGGCGACGCGTTCTACATGGTCGTGCGCGGCGGCGTGCGCATCACGCGCGGAAGCCACGAGCTCGCGCTGCTAGGCCCGAGGGAGGGGTTCGGCGAGATGGCGATCCTCGACCAGGAGACCCGCTCCGCCACCGTCTCCGCCGCCGAGGCGACAACCCTATTGCGCATCGATCGCGACTCGTTCGACCGACTCATCGAGCAGAATCCCGCTGTGGCACGCGGAATCTACCGCGTGCTCACTCGGCGCCTGCGGAACACGCTCGCGCAGGTGGCCGCCGGGTAGGCAGCGTCAGATCCGGTCGAGGATCCAGCCGAGGATGAGGCGGACCATGCGCCGCAGGATCGTCATCATGTGCTCGACGTCACCTCAGATCCTCGCTCTGCGTAGACGCAGGCTGTTGCCCACCACCGTCACGGAGCTGGTCGCCATGGCCAGCGCCGCCAGGATCGGGTCCAGCTCGCGCAGCACCATCGGCAACGCGGCGAACGGGTAGAGCGCGCCGGCCGCGACCGGAATCAGAATGATGTTGTAGAAGAACGCCCAGAAGAGGTTCTGCTTGATCGTGCGCATCGTCGCGCTCGACAAACCCAGCGCCTCCGGGACGGACCGCAGGTCGCCGCGCATGAGGGTTACGTCGGCGGCCTCCATGGCCACGTCCGTGCCCGTGCCGATGGCGATGCCCACGTCGGCCTGGACCAGGGCCGGAGCGTCGTTGATCCCGTCGCCCACCATGGCGACGAGCGCTCCGCCCTCCTGCAGTTCCTTCACGACACGGGCCTTCTGATCGGGGAGCACCTCGGCACGCACCTCGTCGATGCCGACCTCCCGGGCGATGGCCTCGGCCGTATGGCGGTTGTCGCCCGTGAGCATCACGACCCGGAGCCCCCGCGCGTGCAGCGCCGCCACCGCGTCCCGGGAGCCGTCCTTCACCGCGTCGGCGACGGCCATCAGACCGACGGCCTCGCCGTCCACCGCAACCCAGAGGGGTGTGCGCGCTTCGCGCTCCATGCGTCCGGCCTCGTCCGCGAGACCGTTCAGGGAGATGCCGCGCTCGTCGAGGAGGCGGCGAGTCCCCACGACGACGTCATGCCCCTCGACGCTGGCCGTGACGCCGCGGCCCGGAATCGCCGAGAACGCATCGGGCTCCGTGACGCCGAGGCCTCTCGCCTCGGCTTCTCGCACGACTGCCGTGGCCAAGGGATGCTCGCTGCGCCGCTCGGCCGATGCCGTCAGCCTCAGCAGCCAGCCCTCGCCCTCCTCGGCCCCACCACCGGAGACGGCGGCCGGAACGCGCGCGACGATCTCGCGCACCGCCGGCTCTCCCTTCGTCACCGTGCCGGTCTTGTCCACCACGACCACCCGGAGCTTGTGGGCCCGCTCGAGCGCGGAGGCGCTCCGGAAGAGCACACCCATCTTCGCCCCCTTACCCGTGCCGACCATCACGGCCGTCGGCGTGGCGAGGCCGAGGGCGCACGGGCACGCGATCACCAACACCGCCACCAAGCGAATGAGCGCCGGCGTGAAGCCTGCCCCCACCGCCAGCCACCAGACCAGGAACGTCGCGAATGCGATCGCGATGATCGTCGGCACGAAGACGGCCGAGACCTGGTCGGCCAGACGCTGGATCGGTGCCTTGCTGCCTTGAGCTTCCTGGACGAGCCGCACGATGCGCGCGAGGGCCGTCTGGGCCCCCACCTTCGTCGCGCGGAAGCGGAGCGCGCCCTCCTTGTTGATCGTGGCCCCCACGACCTCGTCGCCCGGCGCCTTCTCCACGGGCATGCTCTCGCCCGTGAGCATGCTCTCGTCCACCGCCGAGCGGCCGTCCACGACCACACCGTCCACGGGGATTCGCTCCCCGGGACGCACGAGCACGATGTCATCGACGTCCACCTGGGCGATCGGTACGTCCACGTCGACGCCGTCACGGACGATGCGGGCCGTCTTCGGCTGCAGCCCCATCAGCTCCTTGATGGCGGCGCTGGTCTCTCCCTTGGCTTTGGCCTCGAGGAGCTTGCCGAGCTTGATGAGCGTGATGATGAGGGCGGCAGTGTCGAAGTACAGGTGCGTGCCGGCCGCCGTCGAACCCAGCGCCAGGGCGATCATCACCACGATCGAGTACCCGTACGCGACGGAGGAGCCCATCGCGACGAGCACGTCCATGTTCGCCGAGCCGTTCCTCAGCGACTTCCAGCCCCCCTGGTAGTAGTCCCAGCCCACGTAGAACTGCACGGGAGTCGCGAGCGCGAAGAGCAGCCAGTTCATCCAGCTCCCTTCGGCCCAGGCACCCAGAACGCCGAAGCCACGACCCACGCTCAGAAGGAACAGAGGAACCGACAACGCCACGCCGACCCAGAACTTCCGCGTCTGGTCGAGGATCTCCGCGCGACGCGCGGCCGCCTCGGCGTCTTCCATCTCCTCGGGCGCGGCGTCCACCACGCCGTACCCCGCGCGCTCGACGGCCTGCGCGAGATCCTTCCACGCCACCGCGCCCGCCACGACCTCGACCACCGCCTTCTCGGTCGCGAAGTTCACGGCGGCGGACACGACTCCCGGAACCCGTGACTGGAGCGTCCGTTCGATCGTGGCGGCGCAGTTCGCGCACGTCATCCCGGTGAGAGGAAGCACGATGCGCTGCGTGGCGACGCCGTACCCGGCCTTCTCCACGCGCTCCAGAAGCTCGCTCTCACGTACCTGCGTGGGATCGAAGCGCACCGATGCGCGCTCGGAAGCGAAGTTCACGGCCGCCTCGGCGACCCCTTCGGTCTTCTTGAGCGTACGCTCCACGGTGGCGGCGCAGTTCGCGCACGTCATACCCGTCACCGGCAGCAGCAACTCGCGTTCCAGGCCCATCGGCCGCCTCTCTCCTCTTCCCTCGCTCGATCGCCTCAGGCGCTGGGCGGATAGTTGATCTCCTTCATGAGATCCTCGATCGCCGCCCAGTCGGTGGCGTCGGGGTCCCAGGAGATCGTCACCCGCTTGGAGGCCTGCTCGGCCTTCACCTCGGCCACTCCCCCGAGCTCACCGACCTCGCGCTGAATGGTCATCACGCAGTGCCCACAGCTGATGTTGGGCACCGTCACGGTCTTCGTCGTCATGGTGGACCTTCCTTTCAGGATTCGTCTCTGTTCGCCGGTCGGGCCCCTCTCAGACCTTCCCGTTGGCCTCGAAGACCTGCAGGAGCTCTTCCAGGACGCGCTCCTTGGCCTGGGCGTCCGTGCCCTCGATCGCGTGCGTCACGCACGAGTGCAGGTGCCGGTCGAGGACCAGTCCGCTCACCTTCTTGAGCGCCCGCTGGATGGCGAGGATCTGGTTGACCACGTCCACGCAGTACGCCCCCTCGCCGACCATCCGCTCGACGCCGCGCACATGCCCCTCGACGCTCTTGAGGCGCCTCAGGATGTCGTCCGTTCTCTCGTCAGGCATCTCGCCTCCCGGGTCGCGGGACCCCGCGCCAGACCGGTCGTGGTCGGAACCTCCTTCCCTCTGTACCCCACCCCCCCTGGGGGGGGATACTCTCCAATCATACGGATCCGCCCGCCCGCGTCAATGCCCCGCCTTGTGGCGACCCCCCTCCTCCCGACACCTTTTCAGGCCATGTCCCTCAAATCCTCCATCCGCACGGTGCTCACGCTCGGACAGGGCGTGATGCGCGGCATGCCGGCCGCGGCGCGCGACCGAGATCCGATCGACCTGTTCCAGGAATGGTTCGTCGCCGCCCGGGAGGCAGGCATCCTTCTTCCCGAATCGATGGCGCTGGCCACCGCCACGCCGGACGGAGTGCCCTCGGTGCGCATGGTGCTCCTCAAGCACGTGGACGAGCGGGGCCTCGTCTTCTACACGAACTACGAGAGCCGCAAAGCTGCCGAGCTCGAGGCGAACCGCCGGGCCTCGGTGTGCTTCCACTGGGCCGTGCTCGAGCGCCAGGTGCGCGTGAGTGGCACCGTCGAGCGCGTCTCGCAGGAGGAGAGCGAAGGGTATTTCGCGACGCGGAGCCGCGGCAGCCGGATCGGTGCGTGGGCCTCCAGGCAGAGCGAGCCACTCTCCTCCCGAGAGGAGCTCGAGGCCCGGGCGAAGGAGTACGACCAGAAGTATCCGGGAGCCGACGTGCCGCTTCCACCGTTCTGGGGAGGCTATCTCCTCCGCCCCCAGGTCATCGAGTTCTGGCAGGGCAAAGCCGACCGACTCCACGAGCGTCTCCGTTTCCGGCGCGCCGGAGACGGTTGGACCACCGAGTGGCTGTATCCCTGATGCACCCCTGAGGGCAATCGCCGTGGCGAGCGAGGCGTATTTCACGCGGGATACCTTCCGCTTCCTCGAGGAGGTGGCAGGGAACAACGACCGGGCTTGGTTCGACGAGAACAAGCCCCGCTACGAGCGTTTCGTGAAGGTGCCGGCGCTACGGCTCATCCAGGATGTCGCCCCCCATCTCAAGGACGTGAGCCCGCACTTCGAGGCGACACCCCGATCGCTCTTCCGCATCTATCGGGACGTCCGCTTCACGAAAGACAAGAGCCCGTTCAAGACGCACATCGGCATCCAGTTCCGGCACGACCGGGGCCGCGACGTTCACGCGCCGGGCTACTACTTCCACCTGGAGCCGCGCCAGGTCTTCCTCGCGCTCGGCCTGTGGCGGCCGGACGGTAAGGCGCTGCGCGCGATCCGGGAGTGCATCGTGGAGGATCCCGCCGCCTGGAAACGAGCGTCCCGGGGCCGAAGGTTCACCGCCGCGTTCGAGCTGGAAGGCGACAAGCTCCAGCGCGCCCCGCGGGGCTTCGACCCCGAGCATCCGCTCGTCGAGGACCTGAAGTGGAAGGACTTCATCGCCACCGCCGGACTGTCCACGGCGGACGCGACCTCGCCCGCGCTGCCCCGGACGCTCGCCTCTCTCCTCGCGACCGGCACTCCGTTCATGAAGTTCCTGTGCGAGGCCGTGGACGTCCCGTTCTAGGGAATCAGCGGCCCAGCCTCTCCAGCAGGAACCGGGCGACGCTCTCCGCCCCTCCCTCGTCGTGGGGCCAGGCCCCTCCGAGGTCGAGCAACTCGGGGATTCGCATGGTCCATTCCCCGCCGGCGAAGTCATCCCCGGCGACCTCGAAGCCGGACATTTCCCGATCGACCCACCGCCGCACCGGCTCCGTTTCGCGGAAGTCGGAGCGCGTCACGTAGGCGAGCGGCCGTCCTTCCCCCCACACCTCCGCCACCGTGCTGTACCCCAACTTGCCCACCACCGCGTCGGAGCCGCGCACGAGGTCGGGCAAGTAGAGGCGTTCACCGTGGTCGAACAGATGGAGGTTGCCTCGAACCCGCGTCTGCGGAGCGCCGGTGATCAGGAACTCGACGGCCTCCATCTCCCCGAGACGGTCGAGGAAGGGGAGATCCTCCGGGATCCCCCCCATCATCAGCAGGACGGCACGGGCATCCGCCCCGATGCCGAGAGCGCGCCGGACCGCGTCCCTCGGCGTCCGTGCCCGGCGACCGATGGGTGGCACGTGCAGGTCCGACGACTCCTTCAACTCGCACAGGGGCTCGGTCTGCACGTGCCAGGTCGCTCGGTCGAACCATATCCGCATTTCTTCGGCGAGTGGCTCGAGGGCCGGCGCCTCCGCGAAGAGCGGCTCGTAGAGCCATGGCCACGTAAAGTTCTCGACCAGCAAAGACGGGACTCCCGCCCGCTCCGCCACCGCCACCCCCAGGGGCGCGATGTCGCACAGCACCGCACGACAGCCCGTCTCGGCGACGATCCGCGCCAGCGAATCCACTCGTGCCTCGTCGAACGGCAGCATCGCTTCGATCGCGGCGACCGTGGCCGGGAGGTCGAAGGCCAGCGCCGAGCGCTGGCGAAAGCCCACGTCCGTCGCGACTTCGTGATAGGTGTAGAGGCCCGGGATGGACTCGTCGAAGAGCCACCGGGGACCCGTCGAGAAGATCTCGAAGCGGGCGCCCCCGAGCCTGTGGAGTGCCTCCATCACGGCCGACGTCCGCGCGGCGTGCCCGAAGCCGTGGGGTGAGACGAAGCAGGCGATACTCAGGACGTCCGACCGTGTCGGGTCGGATAGGACCGGCGGTTCCAGCATGATCACGACCGACCCCCAGCGGTGTGGCGGGTGCGATGAACACCACGGACGAAATGCAGGCCCGGATTCTCGAGAGCGCGGAAGGGCGAGTGAGAGAATCTACCACGGGACGGAAACGGCCGGCGCCGACCTCCGGAACCTGGCGGCGCGGTGCCTCACCTGCTTCCAGAACGACTCCGAGGTGACGTATCCCCCGCGGGCGCTCCTCGAGACTCGCCCGGGGCCTGCGCAACCGGCCCGACGACCTGTTACCTTGAGCGGAGCCCACGAGGAGAGTCCATGGCCCGCGTTCTCATCATCGACGACGACGCATCCGTCCGCGATGCGCTCGCCAAGATTCTCCTTCTGGACGGACACACGGTCGAGAAGGCCAGCGACGGAAGGAGCGCGCTCTCGGCCGTGGCCGCCCGGCCGCCCGACCTGGTCGTCACCGACATCTACATGCCCGAGATGGACGGAATCGAGTTTCTTCTCCATCTCTCGGAAGCCGCACCGGACATCCCGGTCATCGCGGTGTCGGGAGGAGCGACCGCGTCGGCGGGCTTCGTCCTCCAGGATGCCTCTCAGCTCGGAGCCGCCGCCACCCTGGCAAAGCCGTTCGAGATCGACGACGTCCGGAGCGTGGTCAGGGACGTTCTGGAACGTCACCCACCCAAGAGCGGCGCCCGCGGTTGACGGAACCCGAGCGGCGACGCTCTCCTGTCCTCCAGTCGGTCGGCCGACCCCCACGACGAAGGCCCGGAGCGGCGATCTCGCCGCTCCGGGCCCCATTACTGCCGGGGGGCATGACCTCCTCCCGCGACAGGTGACGCCGACCATTGTCTGCGTGGGGTCACGGCGTCGGCCACCGTGGTTTCGCTCTGCGCGCCGAGCGCCCCTCCGCACTGCCCGTCTCGTGCCGTGCGATGTCTCGCTTGCCCCCCTCGGGGGGGCTTCGGGAGCCAACGCAGCCTCCCAGGGTGCGGCATCGGCCGCGGCCCACGGGCGGGCAGCTAACCAACGATCGCTCCCCCCCGACACCCGCGCAAGGGTCGTGTGACCCCTTCCCCGGAGCCCGCACGACTCCTTCCACCCCGCCGCTTTCCGGGCTGTGCACGACCCCCTCGACGCCGCTAGATTAGGGGATCCCCAAGGGCCACTTCCGGAACGGGGGCCCGCCGAACCGGAGCCGCGGACGAGGGATGCTTCGGCAAGGGCCTGTCTCCCACTCAGCTCACCGCGGCGTGCACCTTTTCGGCGAGGGCCTTCGGTAGCCTCGACATCCGGGAGAGATCGTCCACGGAGGCCTGCTTCAGGCGCCAGAGGTTGCCGAACTGATCGGCCACCGCCTCGCGGCGCTTCGGCCCCAACCCCGGGATGCCGGCGTCCTCCAACGCGACGAGAATCCTCTCGCGCTCCAGCACCAGGCCGATCGCGTCGGGTTGCGCGGTGTCGAACCCTTCCTCCTCCAGTCGACGGAGCAGCGTCTCCCAGTGGCCGTGGCTCCATCCATCCTCATGCTCGGCCACGAAGTTCCGAAGCTCCTCGTGGAACCTGTCTTTCTCATGGCTCATGGCACGACGCTCCTTGGCAAGACAGCACCCTCTTTCGCCCTCACCCCGCACCCGCGAACGTCACGGCTGCCCTTCCCCGTTCCGCGACCGCGAGCGAGATTGAGTTTCTGATCCTCGTACCCCCCCAAGCTGCACACGGGTTCATGGTGCATGTCTGAAAGCTCGGAGAAGGTCCCGTACCTACCGGAGCGACTGCAGGACCTGGAGCGCATCGTTCTCAACCTCTGGTGGCGGTGGAACCGCCAGGCTCGGTGGCTGCTCCGCACGATCGATCCCACCCTGTGGTCCTTGACTCGTCACAATCCTGTCGCGCTCCTGCGCCAGGTGGATCCCGGGCGGCTCGCCCACTGCGCCCAAGACCACGATTTCCTGAATCTGTACGACTGGACGGTCGCGGAGTTCGATCGTGCGATCGAGCGGCAGGACACGTGGTTCCACACCCAGTTCCCCGACGCGGGACAGAACCCGGTTGCGTACTTCTGTGCCGAGTTCGGGCTGCACAACTCGATCCCGATCTACTCCGGAGGGCTGGGCGTCCTGGCCGGAGACCACTGCAAGTCGGCCTCCGATCTGGGTGTGCCGCTCGTCGGAGTCGGACTGCTCTACTCCAAGGGGTACTTCGACCAGAAGCTGAACCTCGAGGGGTGGCAGGAGAACTCCGACGAGCCGTTCGACCCGCAGATCATGCCTCTGGTCCGGCTCATGGGCCCGGACGAGAGCCACGCGCTGACGACACTCCAGACCGGCGGCCGTCCGGTGCACGTGGGTGCCTGGAGGCTGGACGCCGGCCGCGTGAGCATCTACCTGCTCGACACCAACCTGCCGGAGAACCACCCGGAGGATCGTGAGCTGACGTACCAGCTCTACGGTGGAGGACACGAGCACCGTCTCAAGCAGGAATGGGTGCTGGGCGTCGCCGGTGTCCGGGTGCTGGGTGCGCTCGGGATCCACCCCGGGGCATGGCACGCAAACGAGGGCCACGCGGCTTTCATGTTCGTCGAGCGGTTGCGAGCGCACATCCAGGAAGGCCTCTCCCTGGACGACGCCATCCGGAAGGTGAGAGCGCACAGCGTGTTCACGACCCACACGCCCGTGCCGGCCGGCCACGACATGTTCCCTCGGGAGCTCATCGAGGCGGTGTGCGGAAATTTCCACGAAGAGATGGGCATCGACCAGGGTACGTTCCTCGGATTCGGTTCCCACCCCGATCTCGACAACGGCCGCTTCCACATGACCGCCGCCGCCATCCGGCTGTCGAGCCGTGTGAACGGTGTCTCGAAACGGCATCGGCGCGTGACCCAGGAGCTGTGGACGTGCCTCTGGCCGGGACGGGAGGAGACGCACATCCCCATCCGCGGCGTAACCAACGGCGTCCATCTCCCGAGCTGGATGGCCCACCACTACATGGAGGTGCTGGACGAGCACTTCGGCAACGGGTGGGAGCGCCGCCAGTCGGACCCGGCGTTCTGGGACGAGATGCCGAAGCTCGACGACGTGCGCGTGTGGGAGACGCACATCCATCTCAAGAAGACGCTGCTCGATTTCTGCCGGGAACAGGCACGAATCCGGTGGAAGACGCTCTGGAAGGAGGCGGCTCACCTCGTGGGGGCCGGAACGCTGCTCAGCCCCGAGCCGCTCACGATCGGATTCGCCCGGCGCTTCGCGACGTACAAGCGCGCCGACCTGCTCCTGCGCAACGAAGAGCGACTCAAGCGCCTCCTCACCGATCCGCGTCGCCCCGTCCAGCTCGTCTTCGCCGGGAAGGCCCATCCGGCGGACGACGAAGCGAAGCGTGCGCTCCAGCGTGTGTGGGGCACCACCCGTGATCCCCGCTTCGAGGGGCGCATCGCGTTCGTGGAGGACTACGAGCTGCACGTCGCCCACCGGCTCGTCCAGGGCGTCGACGTCTGGCTGAACCTCCCCCGGGCTCCCATGGAGGCCTCGGGCACGAGCGGAATGAAGGCGGCCCTGAACTGCGTGCCGCAGATCAGCACGCTCGACGGATGGTGGGCCGAGGCCTTCAACGGAGGGAACGGCTGGGCGCTTCCTCTCGCGACCGGCAGCGACGAGGAGGTCGATGCGCAGGACCATGAGGCGCTCTTCCAACTTCTGGAGCGTGAGGTCGTGCCGGCGTACTACGACCGGGACGACCAGGGCATCCCACGGCAATGGGTGGCTCGCATGAAGCAGGCGCTGCGCGTGGCCGGCGCCGAGTTCACGGCGTGCAGGATGGTGCAGGAGTATGCCCGGGACTACTACGTGCCGGCGCTGGAGGGCTCGCTCGAAGGGGACGATCCGCCCACCGTCGAGCTCGTCCCCCAGCAGGGGGAGCTCGAGCTCACGCCCTGAAGAGGGAGGGCGCCGTGGCCCGCCGCGCCCTCCCCGGTTTTCAGTCCGAGTCCCGCTTCAGGAAGAGGACCGAGAGCCCGGGAAGGGGCAGCTCGAGGTGCTGATCCCTGCCGTGCAGACGCCCGGGCTGCGTGTCCACGAACGAGGGCACGATCGCGCCGTGGCCTCCGTAGACCGGTGCGTCGGTGTTGAGCAGGACCCGGTAGCGCCCGGGGAACGGCACGGCCAGGCCGTAGCCGTCCCGGTGGACGGGCGTGAAGTTCGCGACCACCACCACGAAGTCGCGCCACTCGGGCGCCCATCGGAGGAACGAGAGGGTGGTGCGGTCCGGGTCGTGGCAGTCCAGCCACTCGAAGCCCTCCGCACGGAAATCGAACGCGTGCAGGGATTCCTCGGCGCGATAGACCCGGTTGAGGTCCCGCACGAGTTGCTGCACGCCCCGATGCGTCTCGAAGTCGAGCAACGGCCAATCGAGCTCGTCGTCGACGTTCCACTCCGTCCACTGGCCGAACTCGCTCCCCATGAAGAGGAGTTTCTTGCCCGGGTGGGCCCATTGATACGCCAGGAGCAGGCGCAGGTTGGAGAACTTCTGCTCGTGCGTGCCCGGCATCTTGGACAGGAGCGAGCGCTTGCCGTGAACGACCTCGTCGTGGGAGAGGGGGAGCACAAACCGCTCGCTGAACCCGTACAGGATCGAGAACGTGAGGCGGTCGTAACGGTACTTCCGGTAGACCGGGTCGGCGCCCATGACCGAGAGCGTGTCGTTCATCCACCCCATGTTCCACTTCTGGTCGAACCCGAGCCCGTCGCGGTCCGTCCCGTGGGAAACTCGCGGCCATGCCGTCGATTCCTCGGCGATCATGAGCGTCCCCGGACACTCCTGGTGGACGGCGTCGTTGAGCGCCTTCACGAACCCGACCGCGTCGTAATTCTCGTTGCCCCCCTGGGAATTCGGGACCCACGCCCCGGGGGGGCGTGAGTAGTCGAGGTAGAGCATCGACGCGACCGCGTCCACGCGCAGCCCGTCGACGTGATAGTCCTCCAGCCAGTGCACCGCGCTCGAGATGAGGAAGGAGCGCACGGCGGGCTTCCCGTAGTCGAAGACCAGCGTCCCCCACTCAGGGTGCGAGGCCTGGAGCGGGTCGGGGTTCTCGTACAGGGAGGTGCCGTCGAAGCGCACCAGTCCGTGGGCATCGCGCGGGAAGTGTCCCGGCACCCAGTCCAGCAGCACACCGAGGCCGAGCGCGTGAGCCCGGTCGACGAAGTGACGAAAGTCGTCCGGGGATCCGTACCGCGACGTGGGCG
>CAZFIS010000006.1:0-48279 GCA_964519125.1 uncultured Gemmatimonadaceae bacterium
CACGTCGAGGTCCGGCCAGTACAGGTGCTCGAGGGTGGGCCGCTCGATCCGAGACAGCTGCCCGATCGTCGCGTCTCGGAACCACGGGAACAGCTCGAACGGCAGGTAGTGTTCCCGGTCGTCGATCAGGAGCCAGAGGCCATGCGGGGACACGTTCCCAAGCTCAACCGCCGAAGTGCTCGCTCCAGGCTCTGCGGATCTCATCTTCTCGCTCCTCGATCAGGTCCAGGGCCGTCCTGAGGGTCTTGTGGCTGACGTTTGCTGGGTCAGGCCAGCCGCATGTCGTCGATCAGTGCGTTCACCAGCGCAGGGCGCGTCGCGAAGCAGAAATGGTCGGTGCCGGGCAGTTCGAGCAGCTTGGCGTTCGTGATCTTCTCGCGGAGGTATAGATTGACGTCGCTCGGCACCTCACGCCCGATCGTGCCGCTGATGAGGAGGGTGGGGGCCGTAATGTTCGGCATCAGGTCGCGGTCGTCGTCGCGCGAAATGCTGTCGAAAAAGCCCATCAGAGTCTCGGACCCGGCCGCGAGGCTCATAGGCCGGAACCAGGCGGTCAGCCGGGCTGCGGGTTCCTCGGGCAGGTCGCGAAAGACGTTGGCGGGGTCAAGGACCGCGTCGGTCAACCCTTCGATGCCCTGATCGCGCTGGATCGCGTTGAAGCGTTCCATGTCGGCTTCGGAGAAGCCCCAGGGCCAGTCGGGCCCTTCGCGGAAGCGCGGGCTGCCGTTGATCGAGATGAGCTTGCCGACCCGCTCCGGGTTCAGCGCAGCGAAATGCAGGGCGAGGTGGCCGGCCGAGGCGTGGCCGACGAGCGTGGCGCCGTCCAGCGAGAGCGCGTCGAAGAGGGCGGTCAGGTCGGCGGCATAGAGGGCCGTGACGTCGCGCGGCCCGTTCGGAAGCTTGGTCGAGCGGCCGTATCCGCGCAGGTCAACGAATATGTTGCGGCACAGCGGCGCGAAGTGCCGGCGTTGCGGCTCCCACGCGCGGCTTTCGAGCGGCAGGCCGTGGACCCAGACAATCGTGTCGGGACCTTCGCCGTCTTCCCACCAGGCGAGCTCGCCGCCCGCGACCGCGAGCATCCGGTAGTCGGGTGCGAAGTCCGTGCCGATGAAGTCGAACGGGTCCAACTTCTGCCTCCCCCGCGGTGGACTTACAGGTCCGTTGGATAGGTCACGCCGTCCAACCCGGGGACGGTGACCTTGCTCGGGTCGTTGCCGTGCGCGAGCAACTGCTCGGCGGCATAGTCGGTGACGCAGCCGGACAGCAGCTGTCGAGGGTCCTCCATGACGATGCGGAGGCGTGTGGTCATCGTGTACATGTCGTCCGGCCCCTGGATACGGGGCATTTCCGAAAGCGCCTCGGTCTCGGGCGTCAGGGTTTGTGGTGGCGCCACATCCGCCGAATAGCGCGGGAAGCCGTCGAACATTACGCCGGCCAGGTCGCAAATCGCTTTGGTATAAGACCAGAGGAACCGCAACGGTTCCTCGTAGGATTTGACGGCGTCCATATCGACTGGCTCCGACAGGACGAAGCTCGGCCCATGTGGAGCGATGTAGAGGCGTTCCAGCGGCAGCGCATGGCCGGACGCCGCCACCAGCACCTGGGCAATGGAGTTCGAGGACAGGGTAACGCCGGAGGTCGGCCGGCCCGCCTTGCCGCAAACCAGGACCATGGCGCGGCGCCAATCAACGCCCTCGCTCTGGAACCAGTTCATGATGCGGTGGCTGGTGTCGAGGCCGGTCAGGAAGAAGGTCGCGATCATGACCCAGTTGAACGGGACCGTTGCCCCGAGGGCATCGCCCTTGGCCTCCAGAACCTCGTTGCGCAAGAACTCGGCCGTCAGCTTCGACTCGTCGGCCAGCACCGCTTTCAGATACCGGGCTGTCAGGGCGCAGCCATAGTCGAGCATGGCGGCGATGTCGGCTTCCCGGCCGGCGAAGGCCTCGACCGCGATCTTGTCGCGCCAGAGCGCTTCCGAATTCGCGGCGCGCGCCGTCTGAACGGCATCGAGCAGCTTCTCGGCGTCGCGCAGCCAAAGATCGTTCTCCGGATCGAGCTCATGGATCCGGAGGATCGATCCCATCGCCGGGCCGAGATGGGACACGCCGGCCAGTTCCTTGAAGCCTTTCGTCGACAGGCGGAAGCTTTGGACCGAGGGTGGCCGCCCGCTGCCGGGAAAGATCGCCATGTCCGTACCCGTCGTCACGACCAGCGGATCGTTCGCGTCACCCTTGACGGCGACATCGGTCAGGTCGGCGCCTACGCTTGGGGCGCCGACCGTGTATGTTTCGAAGAGGGCAACCATATCGGGGTCTTGATAGACGGCCATTCTGCTACTCCTAGTCCGATGCCCCGGTCGGCGTGCTGACGCGATAGATATGCGTGTCGGTACGAAAGCGGAGGTCGGCGCTCAGGCTTTCGGACACCGCCAGGAAGGTCCCGCCGTCCGCCTCGAAGACGGATACGTCTGTCGCGCCGAGGGTCGGAAAGCGTCCCACGGTCTCGAGCGCGCCGTTGCGAAAGCGATAGATCGTCGAGGTAAGGTGGGTCTTGGGCGTCTGGGGCGTGCCAGTCAGGAAGTTCACCCGGACCAGATAGCGGTCACCGTCGTGGCGGAAGGTCGCGAACTCCCGGCCGCCAGGGCCGTCCAGCCTCTGGTGAAGGGCGAAGTCCGATCCGTCCCAGCGGTAAAGTAGGCTGTCGCCGACGAGATCGGCGTAGGCGAGATAGGCCTCTCCCTCTTCTTCGAAGAACTCGAAGGCCCGCCCAGCCGTGCCGTCCATCGTCTTCACCGTCTCGAAGCCGTCGCGAGTCCAGCACATGACGACCGAGGGCTCGACGTGGTCGGCGTAGGCGAGATAGTCGCTGTCGCCGATGCGGAAATGGCGGAAGTTGTATCCCCAGCCGGACGTGATTTCCTGGAACGGCGCGAACCGCGCACCGTCCCATTCGAAGACCGCCGAGGCGGATGGATGTTTCGGCGCAAGGCCCTCCACTCTCACGCCTTGCGCCAGGGCGAGAAAATGGCGGTCGCCGATGGCAAAATGCCGCCACTGTTTCGCCGCGAAAGTCGGGACGATCTGGAACGGGACAAAGCGGGTCCCATCCCATTCGTGGATGACCGACTGGACGTTGAACTCGTAGGGACCGGCACCCGACCGGATGCTCGCCGTCGCAAGGAAGGCGCGCTCGCCGATGCGGAAGAACTCGGCGTCTTCGCCGCCGGATACGGGTAGCGTCTGCCACGGGCGGAACCCGCCATTCTCCCAGCGGAAGAGAGGGGTCGCGATATCGCTGTCGCCGCCGTTCATGTCCGCCGGCCGGCCCGGGATGTCCTCGGCGAGTTGAGGTACGGCTAAGTGAAGGTGGCGGTCCAGCACGAACGTCAATGCCGCCCGCGCTCCCGACGTCGGGAGGCGCTGCTCGACGCTCAGCAGCGCGAAACCCCTCGTTTCCGCCATCCGGCCCCCTTTGGGAGAACACTTCCCAGAGAGTCTCTAGATATCGTGGGTGTTCCGGACAAATGTGCCGCGACGCGCCTTCACGGAATCCCAACGTTCCTTCGATACAGCTGGGACGATACGATATACGACTCGCTCCCGGCGGCATTCGCAATGTCTGCAGCCGTCGACTTCGGGGGCCGGGCCGATCGGGAGCCCAGGATCCCATGGAGAGTGGACACCCGGAGCCTCGACCCGAGCGCGGATCTACATGGACGGGCAGGAGCCAGACGTCCTGCAGGAGACTACAACGGCTCGAGAGTTCGCGCGGGGTCGCGACACAGCGAAGCCTGCGGAGGCCACGCCGGCCGACATCGAAGCAGTCTTCGATCGATGGAGCTCCCGGGAGCCAAGGTCCAGACCCTCCTGGTCATGGCCACTCCGGACCCGCCTTCCGGAAGCTGAACCGGGTCTGCGCGCCCGGAACCCCACCACACCCAGGACCGCACCCAAGAGTGATTCCCAACTAACCACAAAGCCCCGCGCGATCCTGAGACCGAGCGGGGCCTTCATCCATGGGCCTGGGTAGACTCGAACTACCGACCTCACGCTTATCAGGCGGCTCCCCGGGCCCCGGAATCCCGATCTCCTGCCGTGATTTCCATGATGGACCGTGCAATCTGCCGGGATCGGCAATGGAGAGTGCGACTTCTTGCAGCCGGGCACAGACAGTATCGGACCGTAGTGGCAGTCCGCGCTCCGCCCATCCACGAATTCACCTTGCCCCGAAAGGGGCTGTTCCGGCAACTTGGCGTCATGATCATGACGGACCAGGAAGTCGACACGCTCCGCCACATGTCGCCAGGGCAGAAGCTGGCCGTCATGCACGCGTTGATCCGACAGGCGTTCGAGCTCAAGGCTGCCGCGGTGCGCGCTCGCTCGCCCGATCTCCCAGAAGCGGAAGTCCGAGAGCGCACCTGGGCGCTGGTGGCCGGTGACCACCCCTGACCTCATTGGGCTCTTCGTCGAGCCCCTGGAGCGGATAGGAATCCCGTACATGATCACGGGAGGAGTCGCCTCCGTGATCTACGGCGATCCCCGTTTCACGCGCGATATCGATCTTGTGTTGGTGCTCGAACGTGCGGGCGTTCAGGACTTTCGAGCGGCGTTCGAAGGAGGGGATTTCTACGTGCCTCCACAAGAAGCGATGGAAGCGGAGGTCGAGCGAGCCCAGGGCGGTCATTTCAATGTCATCCATCGGGACACCGGACTTCGGGCGGATGTCTACCTCGTCGGGAACGATCCCCTGCACGCTTGGGCACTCCAGCGTCGGCGACGGCTGGAACTCGAAGCCATACAGATCTGGGTGGCCCCTCTGGAGTACGTCGTCCTCCGCAAGCTGCAGTACTACGTGTCGTCCCAGTCGGATCGACACCTCCGCGACATCTCGATGATGCTACGGATCAGCGGAGACCTCCTGGACCGGGCGGCACTAGAAGGCTGGCTCACCCAACTGGAGCTCGCCGAAGTCTACCTCGAGGCCCAGAAGTACTCCCCGAGCTGATGACCCAGCCGGATGTGAAGCGAGGCGGCACTGCATCTCGCGGCGCCGCCTCACACTGCTATGGGCCTGGGTAGACTCGAACTACCGACCTCACGCTTATCAGGCGTGCGCTCTAACCACCTGAGCTACAGGCCCCCTTGCCGAGCTTTCGCTCGGCGGTCGAGCAGGAAAACGTAACCCGCGCCCGGCTCCGGTTCAACGGGGCCGCAGCCGCGGCGCGGGGGAGGTCGGAAGGCCTCTCTCAGGACTGGTGGGTCGGGTCGTCCTCGGTCTTCTCGCCCCGGCCCACGATCACGATGAACACGATCGCGAGAGCGGTCACGGCCAGCACGAACAGCGATGCGGGATCGGTCGGCAACGTCTGGAGAATGTGATGAAACTCGTTCATGGTTGAATCCCTCGGTCCCCTGCGATGCGGGGCTCGGCGTCCTCGGAAGTCCGGACCGCGACATGCGCGGTCCGGGGCGTCGGATCGAACGGTCAGATCCGAACGGGAGGAGCCGTGGAGGGATGCGCCGACAGAGCGTGCCGGCAGGCGCGGTTCGCGCCCGCGGGGTCCATGCCCGCAGGCGACAGGAGCGCGGTGGGCCGAGCGCGCGACCTCTCGCTGCCGACGCCGCAACGCAGCGTGGGCGCGTTCGCGCTCTCGCCGTCCGATGCGTCGTAGGCCATGACGGCCGAGGGCGCGGCGGGCGACACCGCGTGCTCCGCCGACCTGACGGGCGCGTGGTGCACCGCGGAGGACGCCTCGTCTGCGGCCCTGGGACGCACGAGTGCCGTTCCGGCGAGCCAGAAGGCCGCGGACAACATGAGGCACGGGGCGAGAGCAGGTATGCGTCGCATGGGCGGTAATGTAGCGCGTCCCATCTGTTACGTCTCCCGGACCGTCCCCGTTCCGCGGGTCAGGTCGGCCACGCCCGAGCGGAACGCCGCCATCCGCCGCTGAGGCACCGCGCACCGGTAGCGTGCCTCGACGCCGTACTCCTCCGAAATGACCGTCACCTCCAGTTCTTCCATGAGCCGCTGGAACGCGTCGACTTCCGGGTAGCCCACGACCACCTCCACGTCGATGCGCTCGACCTTCTCGACGGTGGGCAGATCCTGGAGCGCGAGCACGACCCCGCCCGAGTAGGCGCGCGACAGGCCTCCCGTGCCGAGTTTCGTCCCGCCGTAGTACCGGGTCACGACCGCGACGATCTCACCGACGCCGCCGTGCAGGAGCGCGGTCAGCATCGGCTTGCCGGCCGTCCCGTGGGGCTCGCCCGCGTCACTCATCCCGACCTGCGTCGTGCTCCCTGGCGGACCCGCGACGAACGCCCAGCAGTGGTGGGTGGCGTCGGGGAACTCGGCCCGCATGCGCTCCACGAACTCGTGCGCCGCGTCGCCCGTGGGGGCGTGGCCCACCGTCGTGATGAAGCGGCTCCGACGGATCGTCTCCTCGACCTGGTGGAGTCCCGAGGGGATGGGATAGCGCGATGGGTCCGACATGGGGTCGTCGATTCCGACTCAGGTCGTGGCCCGCCCGCTCAAGTCCCGGACATCCGGTCCAGGAACTGCCGCTCGACCTCGGTCAGGCTGCGGGGCCCGTCCCGCTCCGCTTTGTCCACGAGCCGGACGATCTCCTCGCGGTTCAGCTCGTGCAGCCCCTCCACCGAGATCGAGCGCCACCGATCCAGCGCCCCCCGATCACCCACGCCGGCTGCGGGCTGCGGACTCATCGCGCGCTTGAACGCCCGGCGGCTCGCGCCCATGTGCCAGTCCGACCACTTCAGGTAGAGGAACCCGGTGGCCAGTCCGCCGAGGTGCGCAAAGTGGGCGACGCCCGCCTCGGTTCCGGTGATCCCCATGTAGAGGCTCAACACGACCGCGCCGGCGACCAGGAGCCATGCATCGATGGGGATGATGAAGAAGAGCAGGATCTTCTCCTTCGGCCAGAACATGGCGAACGCGAGGAGGACGCCGTACACCGCAGCCGAGGCGCCGATGACGGCGGCGGATCGCGCGAAGACGAAACTCCCGACCGCGCCTCCGATTCCCGACAGGAAGTACAGCCAGAGGAAACGCTTCTCTCCGAGCCGTATCTCCACGCGCGGCCCGAAGAAGAAGAGCACCAGCATGTTGAAGAAGATGTGGGTGACGTTCGCGTGCAGGAACATGTACGTGACGACCGTCCACGGCCGGTACACGACCAGCGCGGGAACGAGCATCAGTCCCTGGTACAACTCAGGGTACGCCTGGCTCGCCAGGAACATCACCACGTTGGCGATCACGAGGCGCTTCACCCACTTCGTCATTGGCATCATGATGACAGCACTACCCCACGCTGCCCCATTGGGGTTTCATCGCGGCCGAGGGCATGATCGGTGGAGCTTCCCTCCTCCCGAAAGAAGAGCCGCCCCGGCCGGTCGGCCGGGGCGGCTCTGAAGCTCGCATCAGGAACCCTTGGGGTCACTGCCAATCGGGCCGGTGACGCCTCGGCCGTCGGCCGAAGAGATTGTCGTCGTCGTCATCGTCGTCCTCGTCCTCATCCTCCCAGTCCTCGTCGTCCTCGTCCTCGTCGTCATCCCAGTCGTCGTCGTCCCAGTCCTCGTCGTCCTCGGACCACTCTTCCTCGTCGAGCATCTCCTTGTCGAGATCGTCGTCGTCGACGTCGCCATCGTCATCGTCGCCTCTGGCGAGCGCCACGGTAGCACGAGACTCCTCGTCGAACCAAGCCGACCGGCTCATGTCTTGCCCCTCCTGGTTTTGGACCCAGGCACCCCGACCCGGTTCGGAGCTGCGTAAGGGTACCTGGCGCGAAAGTAACAGGGGCCTTGAGGATGTCAACAACCTCGTTGGCGTTCGGGAAGTGCGCGCCAGAACGCCCCGCCCGGCCCCACGATGACGGACCGCTGACGCCTCTCCGGTATGCTCATCGCTCCTCCGGAGCCTCCTGCCCCGGGAGGTGATAGAGCGGCCTCATCTCCAGTTGGAATGTGACGTGCCCGATCCCGTGAGCCTTCATCCTCTCCCGCACCTCGTCCAGGACGCGCATGTGATCGCCCGGATCGTCGATCACCCCGTGGCCCGACAGGGCCACGAATCCCGAGGTCAGCGTCCAGACATGGACGTCGTGGACGTCGTCCAGGCGGTCGATCGCGCGCAGGTCTTCCAGGAGCTCCGGCATGTCGATCGACGGCGGCGCGGCCTCGAGGAGCACGTCCGTGGCCTCGCGAACGAGCCTCCACGCGCTCACCAGGATCAGCAGCGCGATGAGCACGGAGATGAGCGGGTCGGCCAAAGTCCATCCGGTAAGGAGGATCGTCGCCCCGGCGGCGACCGCACCCAACGAACCCAGCAGGTCGCCGAGCACGTGGAGGTAGGCACCCCGCACATTCAGATTGCCGTGGCTGTGCCCGTGGAGGAGCAGCGCCGAGCCGATGTTGACGACCAGCCCGAGCGCTCCGATCCAGAGGAGCACGCTCCCGTCGACCGCCACGGGGGAGCGCAACCTGCGCCAGGCCTCGAACACGATCAGCGCGGAGACGGCCAGCAGCACGGCTCCGTTGACGAGCGCGGCCAGGATCTCGAGCCGCACCCACCCGAACGTCTTCTCGACATTCGCGGGCCGCTCGGCCAGACGCATCGCCAGCAGCGAGAGACCGAGCGCGCCCACGTCGGTGAGCATGTGGCCGGCGTCGGCGAGCAGCGTCAGGGACCCGGACACGACTCCGCCGACGACCTCCGCGACCATGAAGAGCGCGGTGATGACCAGCGCCCACCGCATGCGCCCGCCCTCCTCCCCCCTCCGCACCATCGCGCCGGGGCGGCCGAGGGCGTGGTCGTGCTCGCCCGGCCCGTGCGCGTGCGCGCTCATCGCGGGCCCTCCGCAGAGGCGAGCGCACGGCCCAGCAGGATCGGGCCGCCGAGGATGTTGCCGAGGATGATGGCCATGGCGAGCGCCACGACGCCCTCGCCGAGGGCGGGCGCCGCCGTCTCGAGCACGAGGACAAGACCGAGCGACACCCCGCCTTGCGATATCAAGCCCAGCCAGCTCCGCGACCGAACGGTTGGGGACGCTCCAGCCCACCGCGTCCCCCAGCCCGTTCCCAGGCGCGTGAGCAGCACGCGTGCGCCGAAGAGGAGGAGCGCGGCAGGCCAGAAGCGCGCGGCGGACGCCAGATCGAGGCTGGCCCCGGCGACGGCGAAGAAGAACGCGAAGATCACCACGGCCACCGATCGGATTCCTCGAATCATACGATCGCCGGCCTCCGACAGGTTCTCGATGACGAACCCGGCCGCGACGCCGGCGAGCAGGAGCTCGACGTGCAGTTGCTGCACGACGACGACGAGCACGTACGCGAACAGAAACGTCGCCAGGGGCGAGCGTGCCCGTGTGCCTTCGCCGCCCAGGTACTGGGAGAACACCCACCCCAGCGCCCCACCGATCAACAGGGCCCCGCCCACCTCGCGCGCCAGGTCCACCAGGACGTGGACCGAGAGGGTCGCGCCCGGCGTCAGGAGCGGCCGGACGAGCGCGAGCGTGAGGGTGAACAGGACGATCACCGTGACGTCCTTGGCGATGGTGATGCCGAGAATGACCTCCGCCAGTGGACCCCGTGCCCTCTTCTCCTCGATGACCGCCACAGTAAGGTCCGGTGACGAGTTGGCCGCCCATATCCCGAGAAGGAGCGCGATGCCGATCGCCGCGGACCAGGGCAGCGCCGCCAGGACCGGCACGAGCGGACGCACCGCCAGGACCGCCACGGTCATGCCTCCCCACACCACGCCCGTCACCACGAGCGTGGTGAGTGCGATCGTGCGCGCATGGGGCCGGAGCTCCTTCATGCGGAGCTCCCCGCCGGCCAACATGGCGATGAGCGCGAGGGCGAACCGGTCGATCAGCCGGAGATCCACGACCGCGGGAACCGGCAGGAGCCGGAACACGGAGGGGCCGGCGAGGATTCCCACAAGGATGAACCCCGTGAGCCGGGGCAGACCCGCCTCCGCAGAGAGCGTGCCGGCAACGGCCGCCGCCAGCAGAACGAAGCCCACGAGGGCGGCGAGCTCGCCCCCCTCCAGGCTCGCGGGAGCCCCCCGGGAGATGAGCCCCATGAGCCCGAACAGCAGCGCGAGCGTCACGGCCGGACGCAGGACCCCGGCGGGGGGTCGCAGGTACTGCGAATTGGAGGGACTCGGGTTCATCGAAATCCGTGCGTGCGTCGTGTCGGCGCGGGCCGGAACGTCTTCCTCGCTCACGCTCGTCATCGTGGCTTCCCAAGATAGGTGGCGCCCCGGCCGACGCGGTACCCTACCCGCCGCGCCCGCCTCCTTGCATTATCCAGCTATCGTCGTTCCCCATTCCCGCCTGCGTCGAGCATGACCGACCCGATCAATCCGCTGCTTTCCGAAGATTTCCGGATCCCCTTCCACCGGATCCGGGCCGAGCACGTCGAGCCCGGCATCCGCTTCGCGCTCAGCCGGGCACAGAGCGAGATCGACGTCCTCGCCGCGGACGAGGCCGCGCCGACCTGGGAGAACACGATCGAGCGGCTGGACGGCAGCACCGAGCGGCTGGGACGGGTCCTGGCGCCGGCGAGCCATCTCGTCTCCGTAGCGGAGACGCCCGAGCTGCGTGCCGCGTACAACGCGGTGCTCCCCGAGATTTCGGCTTTCTGGTCCCGCCTGCCGCTCAACGAGCCCCTGTGGCAGCGGCTCAAGGCCTTCGCCGAGACGCCCCAAGCCCGCTCTCTCACGGGCCTGCGCCGGCGCCACCTCGACAAGACCCTCAAGGAGTTCCGGCGCGCGGGAGCCGACCTCCCCCCCGCCGCCAAGAAGAGGCTCGAGGACGTGCGCGTGGAGCTGGCCCAACTCGAGCAGAAGTTCAGCGAGAACGTCCTCGACGCGACGGCCGCCTACGAGCTCCAGGTGACCGACGAGGCTCGCCTCGACGGTGTGCCCGAGGGGGCGAAGCGTCGCGCGCGCGCGCAGGCTCGCGAGAAAGACATGGACGGATGGCTCCTCACGCTCGACTACCCGTCCGTGGAGCCGATCCTGAAGTACGCGCACGAGCGAGCTCTGCGATGCGATGTCTACGTGGCCTACAATACCCGATGCCGGGAGGGCGAGCACGACAACCGCCCCGTGATGGCTCACATTCTTCGCCTCCGCGACGAGATCGCGCGCATTCTCGGCTACAGGACCTTCACCGACTATGTGCTCGAAGACCGCATGGCCCGGAGCTCCGGGCGCGCCATGGCATTCGAGCGCGACCTCGTGGAGCGCACGCTGCCGTACTGGCGGCGTGACGTGGCCGAGCTCTCGGAGCACACGCGGGCCCTGGGCCTCGACGGGCTCGAGCCGTGGGACATCGCCTACGTCATGGAGCGACTCCGCAGGGAGCGTTACGAGATCGACGACGAAGCTCTGCGCCCGTATTTCCCTCTGGACCAGGTGCTCGACGGTCTCTTCGAGATCGTGCGCCGCACCTTCGGCTTCCGCGTCGAGGAGCGACCGATCGAGGAGGTGTGGCACCCCGACGTGCGCTACTACGAGATCTACGACGAGGAGGGAACCCACCTGGGCTCCTTCTACTCCGACTGGTTCCCGCGCAAGGAGAAGCGCCAGGGCGCCTGGATGGACAGCCTCATCACGGGAGGGCCGCGCGCCGATGGATTCGCGCCGCATCTCGGACTGATCTGTGGCAACTTCACGCCTCCCGACGAGGAGCGCCCTGCGCTCCTGACACACCGCGAGGTGGAGACGGCGTTTCACGAGTTCGGACATCTCCTGCACCACTGCGTGTCGCGCGTGGAGATCCCCGCGCGCGGCGGCATCAGCGTGGCGTGGGACTGGGTGGAGCTCCCGAGCCAGATCATGGAGAACTGGACCTGGGAGCGGGAGGCGCTCGATCTGTTCGCCCGCCACTTCGAGACGGGCGATCCATTCCCCGAGGAGACGTTCCAGCGCCTTGTCGCGGCGCGGCGCTTCATGGGCGGGTGGGCACAACTGCGTCAGCTCTCGTTCGGAACGGTCGACCTCGCTTTGCACGACGAGCTGGCGCCCAGGCTCTACGCCGAAGCGGGGGGGAGTGCCGCGGTGGCGGATCACGAACAGGGTGAAGAGGTCATGGAGTTCGGCCGTGAGCGCTTCCTCGAGTTCACTCCCGCGCCCCGGTTCGCCGATCTCCACAGCCTCCCGTCGTTCACCCACCTCTTTTCCGGCGGGTATGCCGCTGGATACTACAGCTACCTGTGGTCGGAGGTGCTCGACGCCGACGTCTTCACGCGGTTTCACAACGAAGGCATCCTCAACCGTGAGACCGGACGGGACTACGTCGACGCCATTCTCGCGCGCGGCGACTCCGACGAGCCCGAGGCGCTCTTCCGCGAGTTCATGGGACGGGACCCCTCACCCGATGCGCTGCTGGAGCGAAATCTGGGACCCGCGCCCGAGACCCACTCGTGACACCACGGTGTAAGAACATGCATCTCTCATCTGAACGATGCGGCCCTGAACGGGATGGCAACACGATGCGCGCCACAGCCACCATCACCTTGATCGCCGCCGCCCTCGTCGGCGTGACGGGATGCGGCCAGTTGCCCATCGCCTACGGCGAGGGGAACAGCATCATCGCCGCCATGGACACCACGGTGTGGAATCAGGTCGGCGACAGCGTCCAGGCAGCCCTGGAGCCGACGATTCTCACCACCCGCCAGGAGCGGGCCTTCGACGTCACGTATCAGGACCCGAACGCGGGCGCCACGTGGGGTAATCTGCGGCGCTTCCGGCACCTCCTGCTGGCCGGCACGCGGAACGACCCCTGGATGAAGGAGCCGCTCGAGCAGGTCGGCGACTCCGCGAAGGCCCCCGGGCTGTACACGGCGCACGACGTGTGGGCGACCGGGCAGACCATCGATCTGATCCTGCTCACCAAGGCGGACGCGGGAAGCGAGATCCTGCCCTACCTGTCCAAGGTCGAGCAGAGCGTGGACCAGGACTACCGCGCGTGGGCGAAGGCGCGCATGTACACCTCCGGCGTGAATTCGGCCCTGGCCGACACGCTCGAGACCGAGGGGCGCTTCTCGCTCCTGCTGCCCAAGGTGTATCGCTGGACGCGGCCGGCCGACTCGGTCTACATCTTCCGGAACGACAACCCCGACCCGTCCCAGCTCATCCGCCAGGTGATGGTGACGTGGCAGAGCCCGATCCCGCCTCACCTCCAGGCCAAGGACCTGCTCGACTGGCGCCAGCGGGTCGTCTCGAAATACTACTCCGAGCCCCAGGACCTCGATCTGAGCCAACAGCAGGGCGGGCCGTTCCGGTACGAGGGACTCCAGGCCTACGAGATCCAGGCTCTATGGAAGAACCCGCCCTCCCTCAACTGGCCCGCGGCGGGGCCGTTCATCCTTCGGGCGATCGTCTGCCCGCAGCAGAATCGCATGTACCTGCTGGACTCATGGCTGTATGCGCCGAACAAGGACAAGTATCAGTACATGATTCAGCTGCGGACCATTCTCGACACGTTCAAGTGCAGCGCCCCCTGAGCGGAGCCTCCTGAGCGTCGTCGACCGACGAGCGGGTCGCTGGGCGCTCTCCCTCCGAGTCAGCGACCGGCCAGCAGCTTACGCAGGCTCGCGTAGTCGTGGTACGCCAGGCCCGCGAACGCGGGTAGCGACCGGAGGTGCGCGGCCAGGGTGTCGGCGGCCGACTCGAGGTGCGACGCGTCCAGGTCGTGGAAAGAGAGCTTCGTGCCGGGCACTCGGGTGACGGCGCGCACCGGCCAGTAGAGCAGCGACGCCGCGTCTCGGCCTTCTCGCTCGAGGTCCGCGCTCAGCGTGGCCCCGCCCCCCGCCGGGACCAGCCAGACCCGGACGCGTCCCTGCCCGAGCACCTCCACCGCAACGGATGCCCCGCCCGTTTGCCGAGGTCCGCCGGCGGCCGGTTCGGGCCCGAAGGTAACGACGTCCTCGTCGGCGATCGGGCCGGTCTCCAGGCCCACCCAGACCTTCACGCCCGAGCCCGATGCTGCGGTGATCTCTCCCACGGCGTGGGCCACCGCCCCGTCCGGACCCAACGCGGCCGTCCGGTAGTCCATGACCGTGACCTCATCGACCATCGACAGGATCTGCTCCAGCACGGTCCGCTGCACGCCCCGATGGACGGCCTCCAGCGGCCGTCCGGTCTCCCCGAACGGCGCATCGAGCCAGAACGGGACATCGACGCCGACCGCGAGGTCACCTCGGTGCGCTTCGCGGGCGAGGCCGTCGAGAAGCTCGAGATAGCTCTCCAGGATGTCCTCGCGCGCGGGCCCCTGGAAGCCCGGAAGGAGGTACGGCTCTATATCGTAGTGCACGCCGTGGAAGCGGGCGGCGGGCTCCGCGCTCCGGTTGTAGTCCACCACGCGCGCGACCGTGCGCAGCACGCCCTCGTGGTTCGGGCCCAGCGCGTAGGCCGGATCACCGTCGAGCGCGTCCACCTCGGCTCCCCCCTTCCGCAGCGCGACGATCAAAGGCGCGAGGGCCGCTCCGTCGAACGGGACGAACCCGGCATCGGGCGCCCGGCCCTTCGCCGGAGGGAGGGCCAGGTACACCCGTGTGATGCGTCGCCGCGCGACGAAGTCGAGGAAGGCGGAGCGCGCCGTGTCGTCCGCCAGGAGCTCGCGCGTGCTCCACACCCACAGCGCCCGGGCGCGTGCGGGAGCGGCGGCCGCGCCGCCGGAAGGGCCCGGAGCGGGGGGACGTGCCTCGGTCGAGGGACCAAGAACCGCCGGCGGGACATCCCGGAGGAACGCCACCGAAAGCTTCGGACCCTTCGACGTGTACGCCACGGAGAGCTGTCCGCGCAGAATGAAGTCGGCCCGCCCGACGCCGAAGTCCTCGAGGCGCACCTCCGCGGAAAGCGGGCGCTCGATGTCCTGGCCCACGAGGGGGCCGGCGGCCACGGCGATCACGACCAGGCCGACGAGAAATGGGCTGCGGGGCATGGCTCGGCTCCGAGCGGACGCAGGAAGAGGCTCAGGGCACCATCCTAGCCGCTCGGGGCGGACGCCGTCCATCGGCGGCCACCTCACGCCACGGGCCTGCTCGTCTCGCTGCCCGTCGGCGACGTCCGCGGGAGAAAACCCGCGCCCCGTGGCGCACCACCCCTCCCTGATTTGATCGGCCCACGGCAGCCTCGCTACAATGGACCGAGACCGTCCTCGCCCGCCGAACCCGAGCACAGCCGTCATCCGCGTGAGCTTCGTCCACCTCCATACCCATTCCGAGTACTCCCTCCTCGACGGCGCCAACCGCATCGGCGATCTCGTACGAAGGGCCAAGGAGTACGAAATGCCCGGCCTGGCCCTCACGGACCACGGCTGCATGTTCGGGGCGTGGAGCTTCCACAAAGCCGCCAGAAAGGAGGGGCTCAAGCCCCTCGTCGGCATGGAAGCGTACGTCGCGCCCGGGGACCGCCGCGAGCGCTCGCGCTCCGGTCAGGGCGAGCGCGCGTACTACCATCTGGTGCTGCTGGCCCGCGACGCGGTGGGCTACCGCAACCTGGTCAAGCTCTCCTCGATCGGGTACACGGAGGGCTTCTACCACCGTCCCCGGGTGGACCGCGAGGTGCTGGCGAAGCACCACGAAGGGATCATCGTCTCCTCGGCGTGCATGGCCGGCGAGATCGCCCGGCACCTCATGGCCGACGACCGGGGCGGCGCGCGTGAAGCGGCCGAATGGTACGCGAACGTCTTCGACGGGCGGTACTACCTGGAGGTCCAGGCGCACGACACGCCCGGGCAGGACGAGCTCAACCGCAAGGTCTTCGAGCTCGCCGAAGAGTTGGGGCTCCCGGTGGTGGCGACGAACGACGTGCACTTCCTCCAGCCCGAGGACCACGAAGCGCACGACATCCTGTTGTGCATCGGCCTCGGCAAGGACCGCGACGACCCGGCCCGCATGCGCTACGACCGCGGGCTCTACTTCAAGAACGCTCCCGAGATCGCCGGGCGCTTCCCGGACCACCCGGAGGTGCTGGAGAACACGCTGCGTATCGCGGACGAGGTCGATCTCGTCTTCGAGAAGAAGTACCACCTGCCTGCGTTCCCGCTGCCGACCGACCACACGGACGAGAACCAGTACCTCGAGCACCTCGCGCTCGAGGGCGCGAGAAAACGCTACGGCGATCCGCTCCCCGAGGCGGTCCGCGAGCGCTTCGACTACGAGATGGGGGTCATCAAGGGCACCGGGTACGCCGGCTACTTCCTCATCACCCATGACTTCATCCGCTGGGCCCGCGACCGGGACATTCCCGTGGGTCCCGGCCGTGGCTCGGCGGCCGGCTCGCTCGTGGCGTACAGCCTCTGGATCACGAACCTGGATCCGCTCGAGCACGACCTGCTGTTCGAGCGTTTCCTGAACCCCGAGCGGATCTCGATGCCGGATATCGACATCGATTTCTGCTTCGAGCGGCGGGGCGAGGTGATCGAGTACACTCGCCGGAAGTACGGGGCCGACGCGGTCGGGCAGATCATCACCTTCGGGACCATGAAGAGCCGCGCGGTCATCCGCGACGTCGGCCGCACGCTCGGCTTCGAGCCGTCCGAGACGGACAAGATCGCCAAGCTCATCCCGAACGCTCCAGGTCAGAGCTTCACGGTCGAGGAAGCCGTCAAAGGCCTCAAGGAGGTGCGCGAGTTCTACGATCTCGACGAGCGCCACCGCCAGCTCTTCGACTATTCGATGACGCTCGAGGGGCTGTCGCGCCACGCCTCGGTGCACGCGGCGGGCGTGGTCATCGCCCCGGGTCCTCTGGACGAGTACGTCCCCGTGTGCATCCAGACGGGGAAGAACGGCGGCAACGGCGACGACGCGATGGTCGTCACGCAGTACGACATGACCAGCCTCGAAGAGGCCGGCATGCTCAAGATGGACTTCCTCGGGCTCAAGACGCTCACCGTCATCCACGACGCCGTGGAGATGGTGAAGGCCCGCCACGGCACGCTCTCCAATCCGGAGACCGGAGACGTCTACGCGAGCATGGACGACGTCCCTCTCGACGACCCGGCGGTCTACCGGATGATCGCGCGCGGGGGCACGGCCGGCGTCTTCCAGTTCGAGTCGCGCCTGGCCAACGACAAGCTGCGCGCGATGAAGTGCGACCGCTTCGACGACCTCGTGGCGACGAACGCGCTCATCCGTCCGGGCCCGCTCGACTCCGGCATGACCGACGTCTACATCCGCAGGAAGACCGGCCGCGAGGAGGTGCGCTACCCCCACCCGAGCCTGGAGCCGATCCTCGAGCCGACGTACGGCGTGATCGTCTACCAGGAGCAGGTGATGCGGATCGCCAACGTCCTGGCGGGCTTCAGCCTGGCAGAAGCCGACGTGCTCCGGAAGGCGGTGGGTAAGAAGAACGCGGAGCTCATCAAGAAGGAGCTCGGCAAGTTCGTGGAGCGGTGCGTGCAGCGTGGCGTCGCCAAGCGCCTCGCCGCGGATCTCGCCGAACAGATCGAGACGTTCGGCCGCTACGGCTTCAACAAGAGCCACGCCGCGGCGTATTCGCTCGTCTCCTACCACACGGCCTGGCTCAAGGTCCACTATCCAGCCGAGTTCATGGCCGGGCTGCTCTCATCGGTGCTCGACAAGACCGACGACGTGGTCAAATACATCGGCGAGTGCCGCGACCTGCCCCGCTACATTCCGAAGCTCGAGGATCCCGTCGAGGTGCTGCCGCCCGACGTGAA
Source organism: uncultured Gemmatimonadaceae bacterium (assembly GCA_964519125.1). GTDB lineage: Bacteria > Gemmatimonadota > Gemmatimonadetes > Longimicrobiales > Gaopeijiaceae > SZUA-318. The sequence goes on from CAZFIS010000006.1 coordinate 17,711, forward strand.
CGAGTCGGGCTGGAAGTTCACGGTCACGGACGCCAACCAGATCCGCTTCGGGCTGGGCGCCGTGCGCGGCGTGGGCGCCGGAGCCGTCCGCTCGGTCATCGAGGCCCGCGAGACGGGCGGGGCGTTCACTTCGCTGTTCGATTTCCTGGAGCGGATCGACATCCGCGCACTCAACAAGCGCGCCTGCGAGGCGCTCATCGCGGCGGGCGCGCTCGACGTCTTCGGGCACCGGTCGCAACTCCTGGCGGGGCTGGACACGGCCTACGCCGAGGTCCAGGCCCGCCACGCCGAGAAGGAAGCCGGCCAGGCGTCGCTCTTCGGCGATGCCTCCACCCTGCCCCGTCACGCTCCCACGCTCCCCAACGTACCCGAGTGGCCCGAGGCGGAGAGGCTCGCGCGCGAGAAGGAAGCGCTCGGCTTCTTCACGTCGGGCCACCCGCTCGACCGCTTTCGCGAGGTGGTGCGCGCGTTCGATCCCGTGACGACCGCCACGCTGCACGAGTATCCCAACCAGGCGGTCGAGCTCCCGTGCGTCGTGACGTCCGTGGCGCGCCAGATCTCCCGGAAAGACAGCACGGAGTGGGGCAAGGTCACCGTCGAAGACTTTCAGGGCACCGCGACGGTGCTCGCGTTTCGCGACGCGTGGCAGACCTACAAGGAGGTGCTCCAGCAGGACGCCGTCGTGCTCGTATCCGGCAAGGTGAGCGGACGCGAGCGAGACGAGGACGACCCGCCCGTCTTCCTGGACTCGGCGCGCGCGCTCGAGGAGCTGACCGAGAAGGGTGAGCTCGCGGTACAGATCGAGATGGATCTGGGCGCCGCGTTCGGCGAGGGTGCGTTCGAGGAGGCCAAGAGAGTCATGGCCGCTCATCCCGGCGCGGCATCGGTCCTCCTCCAGGTGGGGGCGGACAACGGCGAGCGAGCGCCCCGGTTCCGGTCGCGCACGCTGAAGGTGAGGCCCGATCCCGAGACGCTGCACGCCCTCCAGAAGCTCTTCGGGCGAGGCAACGTACGGCTGGTTCGGGCGTACACGTCCAAGGAATAGCGGCCGCGGGCGCCGCACGAGGCATCATCCCCGACCCTCCCCGGATAGGACATCATGAGCCAGCAGATACTGCGTTCCCTCGGCATCGAGGACGTCAACGCCGGCGGGTTCGCCGGTGTTTGGATTGGATCCGGCCCGGAGCTCGAGGTCTTCAGTCCCATCGACGGAGCGCGCCTCGCGTCCGTGCGCCAGGTCACCGAGGCGGAGTACGACGAGATCGTGCGACGCGCGCACGACGCATTCCTCCAGTGGCGGAGGATGCCGGGGCCGAAGCGCGGTCAGGTCGTGCGCCTCCTGGGCGATAAGCTGCGTTCGCACAAGCGCGAGCTCGGCTCGCTCGTGACCCTGGAGATGGGGAAGATCCTCGCCGAGGGGATGGGCGAGGTCCAGGAGATGATCGACATCTGCGATTTCGCCACGGGGCTCTCGCGCCAACTCTACGGGCTCACGATGACGTCGGAGCGCGCGGACCACCGGATGATGGAGCAGTGGCATCCCCTCGGCGTCGTGGGCGTCATCAGCGCGTTCAACTTCCCTGTGGCGGTGTGGAGCTGGAATGCCGCCATCGCTGCGGTGTGCGGCGATGCCACGCTCTGGAAGCCGGCCTCGAAGACACCTCTCACCGCCATCGCGGTCACGCGCATCGCGGCCGAGGCGTGCCGGGAGAGCGGCGTCGACCCGGCCATCTTCTCCCTCGTCGTCGGCAAGGGCTCCACGGTGGGCGAGCGGCTCCTGCACGACGAGCGCGTCCCGCTGGTGTCGGCCACGGGGAGCACGGTGGTCGGCCGCCACGTGTCCGAGGCGGTGGGCCAGCGGCTGGGCCGCACGATCCTCGAGCTCGGCGGCAACAACGCGATCATCGTGACGCCCAGCGCGAACATGGACCTCGTGCTGCCGGCGATCCTGTTCGGCGCGGTGGGCACCGCCGGGCAGCGTTGCACGACCACGCGGCGCATCATCGTGCATGCGTCCGTGCGTGACGAGCTCGTGCGCAGGCTCGTGCGCGCCTACGCGGACATCCCCATCGGCGACCCCTCGAAGGAAGGCACGCTCATGGGCCCGGTCGTCAATCAGCAGGCGATGAAGGACCTCGCCCAGGCGCGCAGGAAGGTCGTGGAGGAGGGCGGCGAGATCCTGTACGGCGGCGAGCCCCTGGAGGGCGACGCCTATCCGGGCGGCCTGTACGTGACTCCGTGCATTGCCGCCGCCCGGAACGACTTCCGGATCGTGCAGGAGGAGACGTTCGCCCCCATCCTCTACATCATCGAGTACGGCCGGGCCGACGCGACGGCCGCCGAGGCGGTCGCGGACATGGACGAGGCGATGGCGCTGCACAACGGCGTGCCGCAAGGCCTCTCCTCGGCGATCTTCACCGAGCACCTGCGGGAGGCCGAGCGCTTCCTCTCGCATCGGGGCAGCGACTGCGGCATCGCCAACGTGAACATCGGGACGAGCGGCGCCGAGATCGGGGGCGCGTTCGGCGGCGAGAAGGAGACGGGCGGGGGGCGCGAGTCCGGATCGGACGCGTGGAAGGCCTACATGCGCCGCCAGACGAACACGGTCAACTGGAGCACCGAGCTCCCCCTGGCGCAGGGCATCAAGTTCGGCGGGAGCTGAAGGGTGGGGGGGGCGGCGGCGCGCGCCGCCGCCCCCCGAGGGCCTACTTCCCCCTCTTCGCCTTCGTAGCGGGCTTCTTGGTCGCGGCCGCCTTCTTCGTGGCCGGTTTCCTCGCGGCCGCCTTCTTCGTGGCCGGCTTCCTGGCAGCCGGCTTCTTCGCCTCGAGCGTCGCGCGCTTCGGCATCATACGGTCCACGCGGTAGCCCGCGACCTTGTAGACGGTCGTGTCTCCCCGCGCCCGCACCCAGCGGTCTCCTTCCCCCGCTCCGACCTTCAGCGCGGTAAGGGTGTCGCCCACCCCGTTCAGCGCGACCAGGGTGCCCGCTTGGGCCGCGAGGGAGTCGCTCGGGTGGTAGAAGCCGTCGGCCTCCAGGTCGGAGAGCTCCGAAAGGATGTTGCGCACGGTCGAGGTGTCGGCTCTACCGCCCCGCGCGAGCGTCCACACGCTGTCCTTGCGCACCAGGTGATAGGAGTCCTTGCCCTTCTTCACCTCGATGTGCACCACGGCCGAGGAGTCGAGGGACACGATCTTCTTGTCGCGCCATTCATCGACGGTACGCACGATCGCCGGCCGCAGCCCGCCGTCCAGCGTGTAGACGTTGTTCTGATCGGGAAGACGCACGTACACCGTCGTGTAGGTGGGGCCGGTCTTGCCCACGTAGAGCGTGCGCGAGCCGCTGGAGACGTCGAACGTCACCTTCCAGGTGCTGTCCGCCGCCACCCCCAGGCGCGCGTGGTTCTTCGGGTTGGTGGCCACCAGATCCTGCACGGTCACGTTCTTCACATCGGTCCAGAAGCGCGCGACCGCGGCCGAATCGGTCGGTGCCCCGTTCACCTTCCAGCCACCGTCCTTCTGCATGAGCTCGACGGTGTCCTTCGGTCCCTGGATGTGCACCGAGACCACCTCCTTGGGCGTGAGCCCCTGGAAGAACGCGGTGAGCTGCGACGAGCCCGCCGGCGCGCTGGTTCGGCCTCCCAGAAAGGTGATGGCGGCCCAGGCCACGACCACGATCGCCAACGCCCCGACCAGCCACTTCAGCGTCTTCTCGCTCACGACACGACCTCCTTCCAGCGTGATTCGGCCCGCCGTCGCCGGCCCGTCACGCGCACCAACCCGACGAGGACGAACAGGAGGGGCATGCCCGCGAGATTCCCCCACTTGAGCAGGTTTCGGCTCGCTGCTGAGGTGAACGTCAGCGGTGGGGGCGTCCGATCCTTGGACCGGATGCTCATGAGCGCCTCGTTCTCGGCGAGCCAGTCGATGGCGTTCGAGACAAAGGCCTGGTTGCCGGGGTTGTTCCGCGCGAACCGTGGCTGCACGAACGTCTCATTCGCGACCACGACCATACGACCCTGCTTGCTTGCCTTTCCGGGGTCGATGGCCACCGCCACGGTCCTCACGCCCTGCTGGGACTTGGGCACACCGAAATCCTGATCCGGCATGATGGGAAGGTCCGGGCTCCGCATGCCGGCGGCCTTCGTGGTTTGCCACAGCGGCGTGACCTTGGCCGAATCGAGGATCTGGAGCGCCCCGGACCACGCCAGCGAGAGGCCGTTGATGTTGCGCGTGATCGGATTGTCGCCGGCTGGATGGACCACGGGCCAGAGCGGATACGGATGGATGACCTGGAAGAGCCCCTGACGGCCCAACGATACGTTCTCACTCGACGCGGGATCCTCGACCATACCCGAATCGAAACGCACACCGTACTTCTCGAGGAGCGGGTTCAACCCCGTCTTCACCCGCATTGCCACCGGCTCCTGTGGATTCAGCATGACCGGGTTGAGCAGGAAGAGCGCTCCACCTCCGCTGTCCACGAAGGCCTCGATACGCTTGCGCGCGACGCTGTCCACCGGCTGCGTCGGCCCGGCGACCACCAGGACCTTGAGAGAGTCCGGGTTGAGCGGCGGCGCCGTGTCCTTGCTCAGGTCGATGTAGCGGATGTCGTACCGATCGCTCAGCGCCTTCTTCAGAGCGGGAAACGTCCCAATCGTGCTGGCGCCGAATCCGCTCGCGAACGTGATCGCGGGCCGCTTGTTCGTGGTCATCGAGTAGATGTCCGAGACCAGGTCGAGCTCGAGGTCCTCGGGATGCTCGATGACCGGGATGACCTCCTTCTTGTCGGCGTAAAGCACGGCCAGGCCGTAGTACCCCCGCTTCACCTGGAACCCATTGTTGCCCATCACGTTGAACTGGACCGGCTCGATGTCGTACGACTGGGCCTCGGCGCGGGCCTCCACGTCCTGGTCCGGGTGCAGCTCGGTCACCTTGAGCTTGCCGTCCGACGCGTGGCGCAGGTCCGAGAGGAGGTCGCGCACGTCGCGGAGTTGGAGTTGCACCTCGGGAGGGAGGTCACTGGACACGAACAGCTTCACCTGGACCACGTCGTTGAGATTGCCCAGAACCTGGCGGGTGCCCGAAGCCAGCGTGTACAGATGCCCACGCGTGAGGTCGAGGCGTCCGCGCACGTGGCTGCCCAGCAAATTGAGCACCAGGACGAACGCACCCAGCACGACGGCGCCCAGCCGAAGGCGCTTGTAGTCCGCACGGGCGTGGCTCAGGCGGTCGCGCCCCAGCACCGTGACCGCCAGCACCATGAAGAACGCCATCACCGACACGAAGTACAGGACGTCGCGCAGGTCGATGACGCCGCGGGCCACGTCCTCGAAGTGGCTCAGCACCGAGAGCTGTGCAAGCCCGTTCGCGACCGAAGCCGGCACGCCGATCTGCGCCACCCTCAGTCCGATCAAGTAGAAGAGGAAGCTGCCGACCGCAGCCACGATGAAGGCCGTGATCTGGTTGCGCGTGAAGCTCGACGCCCACAGCCCCAGCGCCACGAACTCGCCGGCGAGGAGGGCGGCCCCGAAGTACTGCGCGACCATGATGCCCGGATCGGCCTTGGACACCATGAGCAGGCCGATCGCCGTGGGAATGGAGCCGGCCAGAGCGATGAGCACGAAGGCCCAGTCGCCGAGGAACTTCCCGAGCACGATCTCCGTCTCGGTCAGCGGCTGCGACACGAGCCATTCCAACGTGCGGCCCCGCCGCTCCTCGGCCAGACTGCGCATGGTGGCCGCAGGCACGAAGACCGCGAAGAGGATCGGCAGCATCTGGAAGAATGGACGCAGCGACGCAGCGCCCGACGCATACATGTTGCGGAAGCCCAGGAAGAGCGACAGCCCCAGGAAGGCCACCACGAGCACGTAGGCGGTGGGCTGGTCGAAGTAGCTGCGCACCTCACGACGGGCGACGGTAAGAACGCTGCGGATCATCGCTCCACCTCCCCGTCCTCCACGGCCGCCGCGGGCGCCTCCACACTCGCTGCGGGCTCCTCCTCGGAAGTGATCGGCTCCGAGGTCAGGTTCCGGAAGACCTCCTCGAGGCTGCCGCGTTCGCGGTGCAGCTCCCAGAGCGTCCACGACCGAGCCTGCGCCATCCGGAAGATTTCCGGTCTGAGGTCGTCATCACCCGCGACTTCCAGGTGCACGCGCACCCTCCCGTCTACGGGCTCGGCGCGGTGGGACGCTACGCCCCCGAGCCCCGCCAGAGTCTCGGCGACTCCATCGCCCTCGGCCTCGACCACATACCGCACGGCGCCGATGCGACGCGACAGGATCTCCTGGACGCTGCCCTCGGCAGCCATGTGGCCGCGCGACAAGATGAGCAGCCGCGAGCAGGTCGCCTCCACTTCCTGCATGACGTGCGTGCTCAGGAGCACGGTGCGCTCGCGCCCCAGGTCGCTCACCAGCCGCCGGATCTCGACCCGCTGGTTCGGGTCGAGTCCCTCGGTCGGCTCATCGAGGATGAGCACCTCGGGGTGGTGCAGGATCGCTCCCGCGAGACCCACACGTTGCCGGTACCCCTTGGAGAGCTCGGAGATGGGCCGGTAGAACACGTCCGCGATGTCGGTCTCGTCGACGGCGTCGGCCACGGCTGAGCGCAGATCCGCACCGTGCAGGTCCCTCAAATCGCCCACGTACTCCAGGTACTCCGCCACGAGCATCTCGTCGTACAGCGGATTGGCCTCCGGCAAGTAGCCGACCCGCCGCTTGGCCGCCGTGAGGTCCTCGGAGATCGGCGTGTTCTCGAAGAGCACGGACCCCTCGTCCGGCTGTAGCGTTCCGGTGAGCATCTTCATCGTCGTCGACTTCCCGGCCCCGTTCGGTCCGAGGAATCCCACGACCTCGCCGCGGTCCACCTCGAACGTCAGCCGATCGACGGCGACGAGGTGCCCATACCGCTTGGTCACCCCTTCGACCGAGATCATCCAGTCTTTCTCCCTTCGTCTTGTCTTCTTGCCGTGAAAGAGCCGCGTCAGGGACCAGAGCTCCCACGCGGCGACGGCGGCACACGCCTGCGATCCACCCCCCGGTTCACGCGCCGGGCACGCCCCTACGAGCAAGCCCCCACCGTGTGACGCAGGAGCCCACTGGGACAGCATCTTCTATGAGGTGCACCGCTCTGCGAAAGGGTTGCCCCGCGTTCGGGGGCGACGACCCCGGGCGCAGGGTGCCGCCACGAGTCTGATGGACGTCGCTCTCTGGCGCCACCGCCCGAACGACGGAGGCCGGTCCGCTTGCATGCCGACCGGCCTCCACACCACCCCGAAAAGAAATGCCGTCAGTCGCGCGTGGAGAGATGGGCGATACGTGGGTTGACGAGCCGCGCGTAGTCCGACCAGGCGAGCCTGATCAGTTCGGTGTGGCTGCCGGCGTTGAAGGCGATCTCCTCGTCCTCGATCAACCGGTCGTCCACGAACACCGACATCCCCCACAGGTTGCCGAAGGGGGGCATGGCCCCCACCTCGCACCGGGGGAACAGGTCCGCGAACTCCTGCTCCGAGGCGAGCTCGACCATCGTGGCCCCGCTGACCTCACGGAGCCGGCTGGCGCTGACCTTGTCCGGGGCCGGGAGCACGGCCATGGCAAAGGCGCCGTCCAGCTTCACCACCACGGTCTTGGCCACCTCATTGCCGCTGAGGTGCGCCGAGGCGGCGATCTCCTGCGCGGTGAAAGCGGGCGGGTGCGTGATGCGAACGTACTTGACGTGCTGCTCCTCGAGGTACTGGCGCAGTCGCTCGACTGGCATGGGGACCTCCCGCTGGAGGACTGGCAGTACCGGTATGGTGGACACTCGGCTACCCTGCGGCCGTCGGGAAACGGCTGATGCCCGTGTCGGGGAAGTCCCCTGGCCCCGGACTGGAGCCCCGGGGGAGAAAGCGAGCTGCCCCGGCGCGAAGCGCGCGCCGGGGCAGCTCGATGAGGCTCCTGATCGGGGAGACCTCCGCGGTCAGGCCCTCTTCCTGCGCCTGCGCCGCTTGCGGGGCTTCCGCCCCTGGTTGGGGTGCTTCAGGAATCCCCAGGTCTCACCTCTGCGGAGCATGTAGATCGTGCTCGGGGAGACGCCGAGGCGTCTGGCCCATTCTGCTCCTGACATCCCCCATCGATCCGCCTCCTCGTTCCAATCATCCAGAACCGCTCTGGCCTGCTCCTCACTGATCTCCGCGTGCGGAGAGTTCTCCCCACGAAGCCACACGTTGGAGCCGTACCAGCGGTCCACCGTCTGGATGGGACCCGGCAGCTTCCGCCCGGTGTGTCCGAGGCAGTAATGGCGCACCTGGTCCACAGAATACTCTGGATGCTGTCGGGCGATCTCGGCGTACAGGTAGCCCTCTTCGGCCAAATCCCGCCACTTCACGACGAGCGCGCCGGGGGGCTTGGGCATAAGCGCACCCTCCTATTTGTTACGGGTAAGGAATGCGGGTGATCCGCACTTATACCGCCCGGCGTGGGGAAGTTCCCCGGCGATCGTCCGGGACCGTTCCTCCCGTGCGCTGTGAACCCGCTCAGGCCCGGGGACGCAGCCGGTGGACGAAGCGCTGCCGGAACTTGGCCACCTTGGGCTCGATCACGAGGCGGCAATAGGGCTGAGCGGAGTGAGTCCGGAAGTACTCGTCGTGGTAGCCCTCTGCGGGCCAAAACGCCTCCAACGACTGGATTTCCGTGACAATCGGGTCGTCCCAGAGCCCTTCCACTCCCAGCTCGGCGACGACGGCCCGTGCCGTGCGAGCCTGCTCGTCGGAGTGCGTGAAGATGGCCGAGCGGTACTGCGTCCCGACGTCCGATCCCTGACGGTCGGGGGTCGTGGGGTCGTGGATCGAGAAGAAGATCTCCAGGAGCTCCCGGAAGCCGATCACAGAAGGGTCGAACGTCACCTGCACGACCTCCGCGTGCCCCGTCGTGCCGGTGCACACCTCCTCGTACGTCGGATGGGGCTTGTGGCCCCCCGCGTAGCCCGACTTCACCGCACGCACCCCCTCGACCTGCTCGAAGACGGCCTCCAGGCACCAGAAGCACCCGCCGGCCAGCGTCGCGGTCTCCGTGTCCTCGCTCATTTCGCTCCTCTCTCCGTTACCACCGCGCGCACGATGTCCACGGCGGCGATGGCGTCCTGTTGGGTGACATCGAGGTGGGTCACGGCGCGCACGCCGTGCGGTCCCGTCGGAAGCACGTGGAGGCCTCTGTCGTGGCAGGCCTCGACGAACGCACCGGCGGCCATGGCCGTGACGTCGAACCGGATGATGTTGGTGACGACCCGGCCCGGCTCGACGTCCACGCCGGGAATCTCCGCGAGACCCTGGGCGAACAGCCGCGCGTTCTCGTGGTCGTAGCGCAGCCGCTCCCGATGGTGCTCGAGCGCGTACAGTGCACCCGCCGCGATGATGCCTGCCTGCCTGAACCCGCCGCCTAGCTGCTGCTTGAAACGGCGTGCCTTCGCGATGAGCTTCCGCGATCCGACGACCGCCGAGCCCACCGGGGCACCCAGTCCCTTGCTGAAGCAGACGCTCACGGTGTCGAAAGAAGCAGCGTAGTCGGCCTCTGGGGTTCCGGAAGCCACGGCGGCGTTCCAGAGCCGGGCTCCGTCCAGGTGGAGGCTCAGTCCGTGCTCGCGGGCCATGGCGGCCACCGCACGAATCGCCTCGAGCGACCATACGCTCCCCCCTCCGCCGTTATGCGTGTTCTCCAGGCACAGGAGCCGAACCGGAATGCTCAGGTGGGGTGGATTGAAGGGGTGGAGCACCTCGATGGCCTCCTCCACGTCGCCGCCCGTGAAGATGCCGTGGACGCCGGGCAGCGGGCGTACGGTGAGCCCCCAGAGCGCCGCAGCCGCCCCACCCTCGTTGACGACGATGTGAGCGGCGCGGTCCATCAGGACCACGTCTCCCGCGTCGGCGTGTGTCCTCAACGCAATCTGGTTGGCCATGGTCCCCGACGGCACGAAGACGGCCGCCTCCATCCCGAGGAGTGCGGCCACCCTGGCCTCCAGGGCGTTGACCGTGGGGTCTTCTCCGTACGCGTCGTCCCCCACCTCCGCTGCGGCCATCGCCTCGCGCATCTCAGGGGTGGGGCGCGTCACCGTATCACTTCGCAGATCGATCATCGAACCCATCCGTCATGTCTCGGTTCCGTGCGGACACGCTCCACTCTCGCGCCCCGACGATCCAGGCACAAGAAAGGGCACGAGAACGAGCGCAAAAAGTGCTTGACCCACCACCCGAGGGCCTGCAGGTTCGATTGCGATGCGGATTCGCACCCGGGTCCGTGTCGCAGTGGCTCTCCGCCACAGCCCAGCGCGCGGGGGTGAACAGCCGCGCGAGTCATGAGTCGGAACTACGGACCGTACCCGCACTCCGACGAAGACGAAACACGGAGGGATGGATGCGTACCGTAGGAACCGTAAAGTGGTTCAACGACCAGAAAGGGTTCGGATTCATCACACCGGACGAAGGTGGGAAGGACTGCTTTGTGCACCACTCGGCCATTCAGGCCGAGGGGTTCCGGACCCTGAGCGAAGGTGACCGCGTGGAGTTCGAGGTCGTCCAGGGGACCAAGGGTCCCGCTGCCGAGAACGTCGTCAAGATCCCGTACCGCCGCCACGCGCCCTCGTGGTGGTCCGCGGGGCCGCTCCGCCCTGGGGTTCCGGCCCCTCGTCTCATCCGCGCCTCACGCCGAACCATCGCGTGCGCACCGCGCGCCTTCGCCTCACCTCTCGTCGCCGTTGACGTGCATCGGACTGGTCTTGTGCCAGAGCGCCTCTACCCCGTCGCGCAGCTTGCGGATGCGGGCATCCATCCTCGCGTCGCCTCGCAGGTGATAACGCGCGGCAGACAGAGCCCGAAACGCGCGCCACAACGCCTCGGAGGCCGGGCTCCGGTTCGACGACTGCCGCTTGGCCCCGCGAACGCGCGCCAAGACCCAACTGGACAAGTCGTCGTCGAGGCGGAGCACCTCCACCTCGTCACCCTGCTGCTCGTGGAGGATGCTCTTGAGCTCTTTGTGGAAGCTCCTCGGCACGTCGGAGATGACGTAGACCGAGAGATCGTCCTTTTCCAACCATTCATGGGCCACGGGATACACGCCTTTCCCTGTGGTTGTGCCACGGTCGAGGGCCGACCGTCGAATGGCACTTCAGTACCCGTACAACCGTCATACGATCCGTTGAGGCAGATAGGATGCTCCCAGGGGTCGCCGTTGCGCGCCGCGGCCCGTCCCCCTATGTCGTGAGCCATGAGAGCCACGTCTTCGCTCCTGCGCACCGCCCTGCTCCCGACGCTGCTTCTCTCGCTTCTCGCCGCCTGCGGCGAACGGAAGCCGCGGAGCCACCCGCAGGGGGCACCCGACGCCGTCTCCGATCGCCTTCTGCATCCACGCCGCCTGAGGGCGACGGCGCCCGACCACTTCCGCGTGCGCTTCACGACGACGAGGGGCGAGTTCGTGGTGGAAGTCCACCGCACGTGGGCTCCCCGCGGCGCCGACCGCTTCTACAACCTGGTGAAGAACGGCTTCTATGACGGAGACCGCGTCTACCGGGTCCTGAAGGGCTATATGGCACAGTGGGGCGTGAGCCCCGACCCACGCGTAAGCGCGGTGTGGAAGGACGCCATCATCGTCGACGATCCCGTATCGCAGTCGAACAAGCGGGGTCGTATCGCGTTCGCGCAGAGCGGCCCCCAGTCACGCACGACCGAGGTCTTCGTCGACCTGCGGGACAACCCGGACCTGGACGCGCACGGCTTCGCGCCGTTCGGGGAGGTGGTGAAGGGGATGGACGTGGTCGAGGCGTTCTACGCCGGGTACGGCGACGGCCCACCCAGGGGGAGCGGGCCGTATCAGGCGGCCGCGGAGGCGGCGGGCGAAGCCTATTTCGCGAAGGACTTCCCGAAGCTCGATCGCATCACGAGCGCGTCCGTCGAGCCGGAGTCGAGCGCGCCGGGAGGCTCGACGCTCCCCGGGGCGGACTCGAGTCGATGAGGCACCGTCAGGGCAGGAGCGCCTTCGTGATCTTGATCGAGTAGTACAGTCCGATGCCCGAGCCGACCGTGCTGACCATGTACGCGGTGAACGTCGAGACCTCGGCGCCGATGACCCACCCGACCCATCCGCCGAGCGACATGCCGCAGAGGTCCAGGATCTTCTTCATGGCAGTAACTCCTTCGGAGAAGCTTCCGGTGCCGCGCGATGCTCGGCGTCGGCCTTCCATGCGGCAATGGCTTCCACAGCTTCGATATAGGCCACGGTAACACCGAACCCGTCGTCGGGGCGAGATCTCTCCCTACATGGAAGCCGGTTGCGGGGCTATCCGGTCTGGCACTCGCACGTCTCGCCGCGGAGCGCCTCCACCCCTTCGTTCGCGATGATCGGCACCATGACGAGCGCGGCCACCGGATCGGCCCACCACCACCCGAGCCATGCGTTGAGGGCGAGCCCGGCCAGGAGGAGCACCGACAGGTACGCGCACAAATCCGTCTGGTGTGAGTCGGCCACGAGCGCCCGGCTGTCCGCGTCTCCCGCCACGCGCCGCTTGGCGCGCGCCAGCAGGGGCATCACCACGATGGAGGCGGCCGCCAGCGCGATGCCCACCACGCTCTCCTCGGGCGCCTGGTGGTGCAGGAGCGACCTGGCTGCCTCGAACAGGATCCAGGCAGCCAGGAGCATGAAGCAGGCGCCCACCAGCTTCAGCGCCCGCTCTTCACGGTGCAACCCACCCCCGCCGTCCTGAAAGCGCCACAGCATCACCAGCGCCGACGAGCCCTCGACGACCGAATCCAGCCCGAAGCCGAGAAGCGCGACGCTTCCGGCAAGCAGGCCGGCCCCGATCCCCACCACCGCCTCCAGGAAGCACCAACCGAGCGTCAGGTACTCCAGGCGGCGGGCGCGGGCGTCTGCGGGCATTGTACTCATAAGCTCTCAAGATAGCGCTGGGGCTCCCGTTCCGTTCCACGAACGAAGGCGATCGCACGGAAGCACGAGGACGTCGGCGGTCCCCAGGCACACGCGTCCCGCCAACCCGTTCGGGCGATTCTGCAACCTACGCCCCTCTGATTCCGTCCTAATCAATGTGCGGCGCACATCCGGGAGCGCCGTGAGCGCCGAAGACGGGGAGAGGGCCATGTCGGGTCTGAAGCACGCGTTTCGCACGCTCGCCAAGACGCCATTCGTCACGACCATCGCCGTGCTGTCGCTGGCGCTCGGCATCGGCGCCAACGTGGCCATCTTCTCGCTCTTCGACCAGATGCTGCTCCGGCCCCTGCCGGTCCAGGATCCGGGGCGCCTGGTGAACCTGAACGCGCCCGGACCCAAGCCGGGATCGCAGTCGTGCAACCAGGCCGGCGACTGCGACGCGGTCTTCAGCTACCCCATGTTCCGCGATCTCCAGAAGGCCGGAGGACCGTTCAGCGGCGTGGCGGCCCACCGGATCTTCCAGGTGAACCTCGCCGGCACCGAGCAGACCACGAGCGCCCAGGGCATGCTCGTCTCCGGATCGTACTTCCCCGTGCTCGGGGTTCAGCCGACCCTCGGCCGCCTCCTGGATCCCGAGGACGACAAGGTCGTCGGCCAGAACTTCGTCGCGGTGCTGAGCTGGACCTACTGGCAGAACCACTGGGGAGGCGACCGCGGGGTGCTGGGCCGCACCATCATCATCAACGGCCACCCCATGACGATCGTGGGGGTCGCCCCGAAGGGGTTCGAGGGCACGACGCTCGGCGCCAAGCCGGACGTCTTCGTGCCGATCTCGATGAGAGGCCTCATGAGCCCCGGCTTCAACGGATTCGAGAACCGCCGCAACTACTGGGCCTACGTGTTCGCGCGCCTGAAGCCGGGTGTTTCGATCGACCAGGCGCGCTCGGAGATCAACACCGTCTACCACGGCATCATCGACGACGTGGAAGCTCCGCTCCAGCAGGGCATGAGCGACCAGACGATGACGCGCTTCAAGGCCAAGGAGCTCACACTGGAGCCCGGGAAGCTGGGGCAGAGCTCCATTCACCGTGACGCGCGCACGCCGCTCCTCCTGCTCTTCTCGATCACCGGTCTGGTGCTCCTGATCGCCTGCGCGAACATCGCGAACCTCCTGCTCGCCCGCGGCGCGGCCCGCGGCCAGGAGATCGCCATCCGCGCGTCGATCGGCGCAAGCCGCTGGCAGCTCCTCACGCAGCTCCTCGTCGAGTCCCTCATCCTGGCGATCGTCGGAGGCGTCGCCAGCCTCTTCGTGGCGCACTGGACGCTCGCGCTCATCGTGTCGATGCTTCCGCCCGATCCGGCTTCGACCATCGCGGTGAGCCTCAGCCCCGCGGTGATGGCGTTCGCCGGGGCGCTGGCGATCGGCACGGGCCTCCTCTTCGGGATGTACCCCGCGCTGCACAGCACGCGGGCGGACCTCGTCACCACGATCAAGTCCGCCTCCGGACAGCCCTCGGGCGCCCGCTCGGCGGCCCGCTTCCGCACGTCGCTCGTCATCGCGCAGATCGCGCTGTCCATGGCGCTGCTCGTCGCGGCCGGCCTGTTCATCAAGAGCCTCATCAACGTGAGCCGCATCGCCCTGGGGATGAAGGTCGACCACATGGTCACGTTCTCGATCTCCCCGGTGTTGAACGGATATGATTCGACGCGCAGCCGCCAACTCTTCCAGCAGGTGGAAGACCAGCTCGGAGCCGTCCCGGGCGTCACGAGCGTGACGGCCGGCATGGTCCCGGTGCTGGCGGGAAGCAACTGGGGCACCGACGTGAGCGTCGACGGCTTCGAGTCGGGGCCGGACATCGACTCCAATGCCCGTTACAACGAGGTCGGCGCGCATTACTTCGGCACGCTGGGAGTTCCGCTGTTGGCGGGACGGGAGTTCACGCGGGCCGACGACGGGCACGCCCAGAAGGTCGCGATCGTCAACGAGGCCTTCCTGAAGAAGTTCAATCTCACTCGCCAGAGCGCCGTGGGCGCCCACATGGGCATGAGCGGCCGGGACAACAAGCGCGACATCGAGATCGTGGGCGTGGTGAAGGACGCGAAGTACTCGGCCGTGAAGCAGGTCGTGCCGCCCATGTTCGTCGTCCCCTACCGGCAAGATCCGAGGATCGGCCAGATCACGTTCTACGCGCGTACGGTCGTCCCGCCCGACCAGGTCATCCATGCCGTCCCGGCCCTCATGAAGCGCCTCGACCCGAACCTGCCCGTCGAGAACCTGAGGACGCTGGAGGACCAGGCGCGGGAGAGCGTCTTCCTCGACCGGCTCATCGGGACGCTCTCGGCCGCGTTCGCCCTGCTCGCCACGCTCCTGGCCGGCGTCGGACTCTACGGGGTGCTCTCCTACACCGTCGCACAGCGCACCCGGGAGATCGGGGTGCGCATGGCACTCGGCGCGGGAGCCGCTCGCGTGCGCGCAATGGTGCTCGGGCAGGTGGGCTGGATGCTCCTGATCGGGGGCGGCGTCGGCGCTGTCGGCGCCTATCTGCTCGCCCGTGGTGCGCGCTCCCTGCTCTACCAGATCGGGGGATACGACCCCGTGGTCGTCGCTACGGTCGCCGTCCTGCTGGCGGCCATCGGGCTCGCCGCCGGATACCTGCCCGCGCTGCGCGCCTCCAGGGTCGATCCCATGCAGGCGCTTCGCTACGAGTAGGCGGAAGGCGGGGGGGTCGGCGGGTCCTCTCGCTCTGTCCCGTCCGGAGTGTCGGGAGCAGGCGGCGGGTGCTCTTCGGTCTCGAGCAGGAGAACGAGGAGAACGACGCCGACCGTGAGCGCCGAGTCGGCCACGTTGAACGTCCAGAAGCGGTGCGTGCCCACGCCGACGTCGATGAAGTCGACGACGCCGAGCGGGGCGAGCAGCCGCTCCCACGCGTTGCCGAGCGCCCCGCCCGTGAGCAGCCCCAACGTCGCGCCGATCCAGGCCCGGTCGTCGGGCGTCCTCCGATACCAGATCCAGAGGACCACGGCGACGACCAGGCCCAGCACGCCGAGCGCTCCGGACACGTGCGACCCGAGCGGAATGCCCATGGCGGCCCCTCGATTGTACGAAAGGGTCAAGCGCAGGACGTTGCCCAGCAGGCGGTGGGGGTGGCCGGGCGGGGAGAGCGCGGCGACCGCCGCCCTCTTGCTCGCCCAATCGGCGAGGAGGACGGCGGCCACCACAAGCCAGTAGGCACGGGTCTTCGTGGACACGCTCACCTGTCCAGCGCCGCGTTCAGCTCCGCCGAACCGCCCATCATCGGCATGTCGATCAGCTCGAAGTCACGGGCGCCGCAGCGGCCGGAGCGGCGTAGGCCCGCAGAGCGAGTCCGCCCGTGACCACGCCGAACGAGGCCCACCAGAGGAAGTACCCGACGCGCAGGTCCGCGATCGGGCGAGCCAACACCAGCCACGAGACATTCAGGACAAAGGCAGCTCCCGTCAGGCCGGTCAGCGCCAGGAGCCCCGGGCGGGCGCGGTCCCGGATCCGCCACATCGTGAGCGGCATCACTAGGTTCGTGAGCGCGCTCACGGCGCCCAGAGGTCCGTTCTGGAGCAGCGCCACCAGAAGCGCCTGAACGCCCGGCAGCATCCCGTCGCTCAGGCTCGTGTGGAACAGCGTGTCGCCGTAACGGTGCACGGGCAGGAAGAACGCGAGCGCGAACATCGCCCAGCCGAGCATCAGGAGCCTGTGCCAGGCCAGCCCGTCGGCCCTGCGGAACTCCGCCGAGAGCTCCGCGCACGCGCCCAGTCCCTCCCGCGCGCGCTCCCAGGCACGCTCGGGCTCCACCCCACGGCGAGCCAGCGAGCCATACGTGCACCGCACGTGGTCCTCCAACTCGTCGAGGTCGCTCGTCGAGAGCGAGCGGTGCGAGGTGATCTCCTCCCTCCAGGCGTGTACCGCGGCATCGAGGTCAAACATCGTTCACCGCCCAGGCTTGGGTGAGCGCTTCGTAGACCGCGAGCCAGCTCGCACGATCCTGGGCGAGTTGGCGCCTGCCCTTCGCGCTCAACCGGTAGTACTTGCGTCTCCGGCCGGAATCGGCGGTCTCCCACCGGGCCGTGACGAGTCCCTCCTTCTCGAGCCGGTGGAGCACGGGATAGAGCATCCCCTCCGACCACTCGACCCGCCCTCCCGAAAGCGCCGTCACCTGCTGGAGGATCTCGTAGCCGTAGCTCTCCCCCCCGGTCAGGATGGATAGCACCATCGGCCGGGACGACGCGGCGACCAGCTCCTTCGACATCGAAATCGGATTCATGGCATCTATACCTTGAGGTACAAGGTATAGATGCCGAACCGGAGTGTCCAGGGGGACGCCGGCGGCCCGCCCCGGACGAGGACGTGCAGGCCCGTTAGAAGTACAGCGTCAACACGAGTCCGGAGGTGCCTGAACCCAGCGAGGCGTAGTCGTGGCTCGTGAGCGTGTTGTGCTGGTGCGTCATCGACGCCATGAGTCCGGTATACCCCGCGAGGCTCACGTGATCCGCCGCGAACCACTCCGCGCCGAGACCCGCGCCCACGCCTCCCGTCAGGTTCCACGCAGACGCCTGTTTCTGGTAGGACGCGAGACCGTACAGGTGCAAGAACGGCACGACGGGACCGGCAGCCCCCTTGTAGATCCTCACACCCGGCTGTACCGAGACCGCCTCCATGTGACTGGCGCTGGATCCCGACGTGTGCGACCGGGTCAGGTCGAGCCCCACCTCGAGGCCCGCGTTCATCGTGGGCGAGATCATCTTCCGGATGCCGAACGTGGCCCCGCCACCGTTCGGTAGCGCGAACGACACCGCATGCTGGCCCACCTCCGGCAGGGCATCCTTCGATTGGCCGAAGGCGGAAAATGGAAACGCCGCGAGGGCGGCGACGGCGAGACAAACGCGCGATCCGGACATGAAGACCCTCCTCCCGCACGGTAAGTGCAACCGACTCCTGGGAGGGTCACTCGGAGATGATAGCACAGTACGTGCCACGCTGGGATGCCCGACCCGCGCCGCTCAATCCGGTCGAGGTGTCCCCCGAAACGGACGGCGGCGCGGGTCGAAAGGACAGGGTGGGCGCCCCTGTCGCGTCTCAGCTGCCGGTCCCACCCTCCCCGCGCCGCATCTCGAACCCTCGCGTGATCACGTAGGCGATGAGCGCGAAGACGAAGAAGACGAGCAGGAGCCACGCCGCGCTCTGGAGCGTGCCGATCAGCGTCCGGTACACCTCGAGCATCCAGCGGTCAGGGGTCAGGGCGATGGGCGCGGCGGCGTCCTTGGGTGCCGTGATGTACTTCTCCAGGTCCCAGATGCGTACGCCGCCGGATACGCCGACCACGATGACGGCGAAGTTCAGGTAGCGCAGCCAGGCGGAGCTGAGTTCGGAAGAAACGATCCGGTCGAGGATCGCCTGGATAGGGGACCGGAAAAGCCGCACCACACCGGCGCTCGTCGCGATCGCAATGATGAACGTGACGACGAGTAGAATCGCGAACATGATGTCACCTCCCGCTGGAGATCTCTCGGGCAGGTCCTCGTACCTCGGTTCCTCACGATACCCTCACCAGCTTCTCCCCGAACCACACGCGCACGAGTTGAATCGATCAGCACGGCGACCGCCTCCCACGTCGGCAGCCGACTCCTGTCACGCCGCGTACCAAAGAACTGCGAAGAAGTGACAGATCGAGCCGGCCAGCACGAAGAGATGCCAAAGGAAGTGGCTGTACGGCCAGCGACCGGCGTGATAGAACACGACGCCCACGGAGTAGAAGAGGCCTCCCGAGATGAGCCACAAGAGTCCATGGGGTGGCATGCTCCGCAACAGAGGTCGAATCGCGATCAGGACGAGCCAACCCATCGTCAGGTACAGCGCGGTGGACAGCCAAGGGTAACCGACTCCAGCGATCAGCTTGGTACAGACTCCGACCGCTGCGGCACCCCATACGAGACCGAACAGAGTCCAGCCCCACGCGCCCCCGAGGACGCCCAACGTGAAGGGCGTGTACGTGCCGGCGATGAGAATGTAGATCGCCGCGTGATCGAACCTCTGCAGACGGTCCTTGAGGCGGCTCGCGGGCACCGCGTGATACCAGGTAGACGTGAAGTAGAGCAACACCATCGCCGCTCCGAAGATGCTGCTGCCGACGACGTCAGCCGCCCCCCCTCGGTTCACGGCGCCCACAATGAGCATCGGAGTCGCTGCCAGGGCGCCCGCGAGGCCAACGCCGTGGCTGAAACTGTTGGCGAGCTCCTCCCTCGCATGAATCGACATGCTCGTCACACACACTCCAACAAGCCCTTGCTAGAAAGAGCCCCCGGATGGTTCAACCGTGTCCGGCGCAAACCCCAGATCACGCAGCCGTTGAATGTCGCGACGGTCGGCACGGACCATCCGTAGCCAACGATACGCTCCGAATCCAAAGATCGGGGTCCAGAGCGCCGGGAACCACCACATGTACCCCCCGAACACGATTCCCGCCGCAAGAAGGAGAAGCGTCACGGGCGTCAGTGCCAAAAGGCCCAGCCCGGTTCGCCTTCTCTCGAGTCCACGGTCGTCCACGGCAGACTGCAACTCGATGATCTCGCCTACCCGGTCCATTTCGGAGTCCAGATCCTCACCTCCTCTGGCCACTATCCAACGCAGTTGGAGGTCCTTCTGACGCATCACCATGCGGGTCCGGCGCGCGAGCGGCAATGAGGCCGTCTATGATCAGCACACCTGTGCCACGGAGGGAGCTGTTGCCGACGCCGCGCCACGACATCATCGTCCATGGTGTGTCATCGTCGGACCGCGCGCCGGAGTTGGGCTTGTCGGTCCCCCCTGGAAAGAGCGAGGCTCGCCGTGCACGTGCTCATCGCGTTGTCGCTCGGCTTCGCGGCGCTCGCCGTGATCTTCCTGGGCCTCGCCGTGCGCACACTCCGACGCCGCCGCTGGGTCGGCGCGGCGGGACGAACGACCGTCGGCGCTCTCTTCGCCTCGATCGCCGCGCTCGCGGCTACACTGAGCTTTTCCACGCAAGGCTACCGGGCGCTGACATCGGAAAAGGTCGCCATGACCATCACGACCGTGCCCACCGGGCCGCACGCCTTCACGGCGTACGTAGAGTTTCCCGACGGTCGCGACACCACGCTGTCAGTACGCGGAGATCAGGTGCTCGTGGACGCACGCATCCTCAAGTGGCGATACATGGCCAACCTGATCGGGCTCCATACCCAGTACGAGATCGACCGGCTCACTGGGCGCTACGTGAACATCGACGACGAGCGCACGCTCGAGCGCACCGTGTATTCGCTCGGGGAGAAGAAACCCGTCGACCTCTACAACCTGATCCAGCGGTACTCGTTGCTCAGGTTCCTCGTGGACGCCGAGTACGGATCCGCCACCTTTCTCGACGTGCGGAAGCCGGCTCGCCTCGAGGTGAGCGTGGGGACGACCGGACTTCTGATGCGGGAGATCCCGTTCAGGTAGACCACTCGCCCTCAGCGGCCGATCTGCAACACGATGCGTGGGGCGAGAAGGGTCAAGAGCAGGAACAGAGACCACAGCCGCCCTTCGAGGATGTGGTAGTCCTGGAGAAGGCGGCGCCAGGAATGACGTGCGACGAAGTGCCCGAACAGGAACTCGAAGGCGACGGTGAGGACGAGCCAGAGCGCGCCGGCGATCCATGCCTCTCGCGGCGACTCGATCCGAAGCCACGGGAAGAACATCCAGGTATAGGCGAGGAGCAGAACGGAGCCGGTGACGGTCGAGATCTGATGAGCCCGGAGCTCACTCATGGCGGGCGCGTAGAGCGATTCTCGGGCGATCCCGTTCGCGATCATCACGGGGATGAGGCCAAGCCAAGCGAGGAGAAGACGCGTCGGACCCTGGGCAAAGCGTTGCTCGACGGACCCTACCCCCCGGGGGAGGCGGCGAGTCCACGAATGAAGTTCACGACGTTCGGGTCATCCCATGCCGCTGCGCCAAAGTGACGCAAGGCTATGATTCCTGACTTGTCCAGGATGAATGTGGCGGGAATGGACCGGGATCTGAACGACTCGGGCGGGTCGCCGTCGAGAAGGTAGATCGGCACGTCGAGCGGGCGCTTCTGCAAGAACGTCCGGACGACTTCTTCAGGCTCGCGCGTCACGCAGGCCAACGTCACCTCGAGGTCGGACGTCGCCTCCCCGAGTCGCTGGAGGCCGGGCATCTCGGCCACGCACGGTGCGCACCACGTGGCCCAGAAGTTCAAGACCAGGACCTTCCCCGCAAAGCCGGAAAACGCGACCGCCTCGCCATCCAAAGCCTGAACCGACATGTCGAAGTCCCACCTCCCGAGCGGGAGCGGGGGCGGTGCGAGGTCGGACGCCATTCTCGTGCGCATCCGGCGCGCAAACATCACGAATGCACCCACCAGCACGGCGGGTCCAAAGACCAGCCCGATCACGAACCCCCGCCACAGCGGAACTGGTATGAAGACCCATGTGAGAATCGGGAGGGCCACGAGCGCGGCGACAATCAAGTTCCGCAGCAGCCTGGCTCTTCTCCGATCCGATCGGGATTGCGTCATCAGTGGCTCGGTGCCTCGTCGGGGTCTGTCCAATGGGACACCGTCGAAGCCGGCATTCCATGCATATGCACTCCGCTGCTACCCTATGGGCTTCGGGGCTGGATCTGCCGGGTCGATCGCAGGGGTCTTGCGCATTCCCACCAGTTGTCGAGCTGCCGAAGATACTCCTGCAATCGCAACGCCCACCATGAAGGCAGAGGCCGAGCATATCGCCAGAACAGCAAGGAAGACAGCAAGAGCCACATAGCGATTCATCTGAATGACATACCCCGTACGCTGATGCAAATAGAGTTTGCCGTGCAGGCCGCGACGAGAGGCTCTATACCCCAAGAGATTGCCCAGGTGAGTCGTAATCACAATGAAGTACAAGCCCCACACGTAGCCGATGAACGGGACACGGATACTCTCCGGAATCCAAGCCAGCGACAAGGCTACAATCACACTGACAATTATCGCTGGCACAATGTGCCTGGGCTCGACGATTCGCCGAGCCAGCACCGCCTTTTGATAGAGCGGGCTGCCTTCAATGGTGTTGATCGGATAACTCTCGTAGTGCTCGGAGTAATGCAGTTGACGTTCGCGTTCCTGGCCGATCGTTAGCAGCCAATCACTCCACATCAGAAAGAACGTGACGACACCTGTCGCCCAGGGGTGGACTGCAAACCACTCGATCATCACGACACCTCATTCGAACGATGAATCAGCGTGTTGCCGCCTGAAGACTTCGAGGATCCGCTGCAGGAACCAGAATGCCGGCCCGGAGCGCGAGCCGCCAGGCGAGTGTTCTGGACCTCGGCGCCTACCCTGCCCGCCGCGAACCTTTGCCAGGCAGCACCCGCTCGGCTGAAGGGGTTCAGGTGGCTCACGTCGAGCACCGCGCAATCAGCAGTCCGCGGCCCGTGAGACCTTCAGGGTCGTGATCGACCGACCGGAAGCCAGCACGGTCAAACGCCTGGCTCAGTTCGGCGGTCGTGAAGAGCCCCAGATCGTGGTGTTCGACGCGGTGCTCGATCCCGCCAGAGGCACCGATCAGGTAGTGGAACTCGAGCTTCGAGACACGCCCTTCGACCGTGGAGTGGCTCATCCGCACGATGCGGCCATTCGGCGTCTCGCCGGTGTGGACGTGGACTCGCCCGGGAGTCCAGGCCTCGGGGGAGAACCAGGGCTCAACCAAGGCGACACCGCCTGGCGACAGGTGCTTCAAGAAGCACCGTGCAGCCCGTTCCACCGCGGCGAGATCGGTCAGGTAGCCTATCGAGCTGAAGAGGCACACGATGGCGTCGAACTGAACGCCCAGGTCGAAGTCGGCCATGTCACCCTGCCAGAACTCGGCGGACGGCAGCTTGGCCCGGGCGAGCTCGACGAATGCCGGCTCGATGTCGAGACCACCTACCTGGTATCCATGCTGCGAATGCAGCCTCAGAGCGTGCTCACCGGTTCCGCAGCCCACGTCCAGGAGACGGCGAGCGTTCGGGGCTACTTCGTGCAGCAATTGAGCGACGCGCTCCGCCTCGGCGTCGTAATCCTTGAACGCGCCGTAGATGGCGTCGTAAAGCTCGGGCGCCTCCGAGAACATTGAACACTTCCCTTGTTGGAGCAGCGCGCCCGTCACGGCCGCCTGACTACGGCCTGACCTCGGCCATCAGCGCCAGAAGGTTGTGGTCCGGATCGCGGAAGAAGGCCATCCACAACTCATGATCCGGCAACTCCGCCACCAGATGCGGCTCGGCTTCGAACACGACGCCTCGGCCGGAAAGAGCCTCAAACGCAGCGTCGAGTCTATCGACCCTGTAGTAGAGCACAGAGCTCTGCCCTGCCTGAGATGCGGCTGAACCATCGAGCATCAACCGGACACCGCCACAATCGAAGAAGCCGAGGCCAGGCAAGGCCTGAAAGAGGAACGGCATCCGGAGGACATCCCGGTAGAACGCGATCGCCCGTTCCACGTCGCTCACCGGAATCGCGATCTGTCCGATCTGGTCCAGCCCGAACACCGACTCCGTCGGATCCGTCATGGCGAACTCCCGATGAGGTCCTGGACTGCGGGCTAACGACGTGGGGCAGAACCTGCGGGACCAACATGCTCCCCGGCGGTTGTGAGGTGCAAGCCGCACAACCGTCCGCACCTCCAGCCACAGAGGACCGACCGCGCCCACGGTCGGCGAAGCTTCCGCCGCGGTGCCTACGATCACGCCGACGAGTCCAGAGAGGCGTCCGACAGCAGCGGCTCGAAGAGTTCGACCACGTTGCCCGACGGGTCCTCCACCAGGATCTGCTTCACGCCAACACCGGTGACGAGCTCATTGCGAAAGCGCACGCCTGCTTCCCGGAGTTCCTCCACCCGCTGCTCCAGATCTCCGACCTGCAGCGTGAACCGGTTCCAACCGCCGGGCTCCGGAAGGCTGCCGTCGGCCGTGACCTGCCCTCCTCCCGGCCCACCGCCCGGTGCGCTGAGCAGAAGACGGAGGTCACCGCGCGACAGCATGGCGAACGGCGGGGCCGGATGCATGTCTAGCACGAACCCGAGATGACGCACATAGAAAGCGATGGCCTCATCAACGTCTCGGACGATGTAGCGGATACCTACGGTGGGCACGGGCAGCTCCAGTCATGACCTGCACAAGTTCATATGCGAAGAGGGTTTCCCAACGCTGTTACGTGTACCCTGCGTAACAACATGCCGACCGGCGGTTGTGAGGTGCAAGCCGAGTAGCCCGAGACCTTCAACGATGGGGCAACACCAGGATGACCACCTCAGCCGTTCGACCCTGGTAGAGGAGACGAAACGGATCCACGAGGATCTCACGGATCGTGCGATCAGTCTGCGAGGGGACCAGGCGCCCACATTCACTGAAGGTTACGAGCGAGCCAGCGGCGTCCAGGACCTTCAGGAGGAGTCCCTCGGCCGCCATGGAAGAGTCCTCGGCCACATAACCCACCGCATCGTCCAACTGCCGACGGGCCGCATCGGCCCAAACTACTGAGCGGCGCCGAGGACCCACTTCCGCCGCATCTCTTCGGCAACGGCCTCGTGAGGAATCGTCCGTCCGGCCTCAGCGTCGGCAAGGCCGCGCTCAATGGCCTGGATCACGTAGAGGTGGTACAGGACCTCCTCCAACGCACAGTCGTCCGCCAGGCGAGCGAGCAGGTCCTGGACTTTCCCTTGGGTCTTCACGTGGTCGTCAAGAGTCTCCGGCGAACTGCGCTTACCCCGAAGATGCAGGCGTGGTCACGGCCGCCGCCATGCCTGGATCGGCATCCGGTGCGAGCCTGCGAACCCTGCGAGACGCACTCCAACGACTCTGGGCTTGACCGCCGGGCGTCGACCTCCTGGGACCAGGCGAAGCTAGAAACCCCGCTTCAAGTGGCGGAGGGCGGTTCGAACTTTCTCCGACACCAGAAGATCGTCGGCGATGGCCGCGATCTCTTCCGCTTCCTTCCACGCCCGTTCCAACAACGCGAGCTCGCCCTCCAGCGCTCGCACTCCTCGAATGCTCGATCGCCTCGTTCCTCCCGAGGTCGGTCGCGCAGTGCAGACCCCGTCGACACATGGTCGGTCGGCTCTACGCAGACTCTGCCCGCTCTCTGCGCAAGAGCCCGAGGAGCCAGCGCCGGTCGTCCCGACACCGTGGCTGTGTCTTGACCGTCACTGGACAGGCCGACGAACCACGGTGTCACGGCCGCGCACCTCAACCGGCACGAAGCCACGTGCCTCGTACATCGAGCGCCGCCCCCGGAAATGGCCGGCGTCTCCCGCCTCGGGCTCGTTGCGGGGATACCCCTCGATCCAAGCCGCACGACGGGACGGGGCGTCTTCGATCACGCGGTCTAGCAGCGCCGAGGCGACGCCGTGCCGACGGAACGGTGGCGCGACAACGAAGCAGGAGACTCCGATCACGGTTCTAGGCTCCGGGCCGGCGGCGTCCACCGAGCGGTATAGACCGTAGTCGGAGCGGAGCGATGCGTTGACCCAGCCCGCGGGTCGGCCGTCAACGTAGGCGAGATATCCGAACGTCTCGCCGGCTTCAAGTCGCTTGGCCATCGTGGCCCGACGCTCGCGCCAAGTGCGTTCGCCTTCTTCGAGCGTCTCGGGCACGTGCGGCTCGAGGCAATAGCAGGAAGCCCAATCGGGGTTTCCGGCGAAGGCGTCGTGGTCGAAGAAACGTAGCCAGTCTTCCACACGTTGCCCCGCCACACGATGCACCGCCACCTCACCGAGTTCCGACATGCGCTCGGTGGCTCCCGTTAGTCGTTCCGTTGCTTCGGCATAGTTGCGGGCATGGTTCCGGATCGATTCCTCCGGGTACGTCCACGCGTGTTCTTCGCGGCCGTGCGCCACAAACGCCTCGCTGACAGCGCTGAGGTCCTCACCTTCGATCAGGGCCTCGCACTCGAAGCACTTTGCCTGCATGAGCTCCTCCTCTCACCGAGGTTTGAGGCGACCGCCAGCAAACGCTTGCTAGACGGTGCCATGTCCGGGATGAGAGACGCTGCAGCGTCGCCATTGCAGGGTACGAACAATGGACTCGCCGTCCGCAGCCGTAGTCGGAAGTCGCAACGTCAGCAGGTCGCCGTCCACCTCCATCTTACGGGTCACGACCACACCGACGTTGTCTGGAGCGAGCGCGCCGTCCAGGGCCTGCGTAACCATGTGCGTCTCTTCGTCCACGGTGTAGCGTCCGAAGTACGCGTCGTAGCCGCCTACTGCTCGGGTGTTGTTGCGGCCAGTGCGCGCCTGCCCTGGTTCCGGAGAGGCCTGGTGGGATCGGTCGCGCCGCATGAACTGAGCACTGAAGTGCCCGGACGAGTGGTACACCAACAATCCCACCGGGTCAGGTCCTAGCCCGGGATCTACCCTGGGTTCACCCGACTCGCTGTGGTCCTCGCGCCGGATCAGCTCCCAACAACCCTGCAGTGCTTGGGCGTACGCCCCTCGCAAGTTTGTGACTGTCGACATCCGATCGATGCCTCTGTGAAGGGTAGCCGGAGATCTCGGTAGTGGTGACGCTGTCAGGTCGGGCACCGGCTAACGACTGTGGGTTTCTGTCGCGCGACCTCGGACGTTCGGACCCACACCGCCGCGAGCCCTACGATACTGCGCTGGCGACCGGCACCACCAGGCTCACGACGACCGTGAGGCCGAGCGAACAACCACACTGCTTTCCACGTCAGCAGCAACTCCTTGATAGAGGGTGCGGCTAACGCCCTGCGTTGAACCCCTGTTTCGGTTGCACTCGTAGAGGCACATTGGCGCCGGAGGACAACCTTCACCCCGGAGGCATCCATGAACCAAGTGTCCACGATTCGCCTCCACCTGATGCGCGGCATGTATGCGCTGATCGCCTTTGCCATGGGATCCGGAATATCTGGCGGGCACTTCTCCATCATGGGCCGTGGGACCGCTGGCATGGCGTCGGCGTGGCCATGCTGGCCGCCCTGGCGGCAATCTCGGTACTTGGGATTCGGTATCCGTTGAAGATGCTGCCCATTCTCCTGTTTGAGCTCGCTTGGAAGACGATCTTCGTCCTCTTCATCGCGCTCCCTCCTTGGCGAAGTGCGCAGTTGGACGCTGCCACCCGCGAGACCGCCGTTGAGTGCCTGATGGGAATGGTCCTCGTGCCCCTCGTCATCCCCTGGGGCCACGTTTGGGCGCACTTCGTCCGGCATCCCGGCGAGCCCTGGCGCCGCCGCCAACCTCAACCAGCCTCTTCGTCCAAGCCATAGCGACCAGCGCTCGCGGGAGAGCGGCTCTTCCGTCTGCGGCCGCCGCACGACGGGTGGGCACTTGAGAACACCTCGTGGTGAGCACCGACTCCGAATTTCTGCTGCGCGGGCGCAGACCTGACGACGCCCACCCGGGAGCCCACGTTACCTGCATGCCTACCCGCACCGCGAGGGCGTCGCATCCCGGAGTTCCCAAGAGGATGCGGGAGAGCCGGTTCGCGACTGCAGCAATTCCTTGATAGCCGGCGAGATCGTGCAGCTTCCCGACGTCAGCCACGAGCAGCTCGATGGCGTCCGCGCCAGGGAAGAGTGTTGGCGTTGTAGTCGGCCGGTCGTGATGCTCGGGCTGCCGCAGTCATCCTGATCGGATGACCACCACGAAGCGCGACGAGGCGTCTGGGATCGCAGGCCGAGGTCCAGAGCCGCGCTTTACGCGCGGCAGGAAGAAGATCGAGCGGCCCGCGAGAGTCTGGCATTTCATCGCGCTTCGCTCTCGACCCAAGGACGCACCGGTTGGGCCACAATTCTCGTTCGCCGTCCAACAAGGGTCTGCTGCTGCGCGGGTAGGCGTCGAGGGTCCGGAGCACTCGCCTTGCGGCTCGCACTCCGGGCGGGCATGGTGCTGCGCAGCAGGAACCCAAAGTCGTTAGAAAGCCGCCCGCAACGCTCCCCCCCACGGACTCCAACCAGCATCAGTGCCGCCGATGGCCGTCCGAGATTGCGCTAGGACCTCGGCTCGGCTTCAGGGCGGCGCGGCGCCGAGCCCCGGTCGATCCGGTAGCGGACGATGTAGTTCACACCCATGTCGTCGGTCTCCACGCCCCACAGGTGGTTCCCACGCACGAGCACCACACGGAGCCCGGCAGGCGCCTCGACACGGCCTGTCGGCTGCCCCCGCGGGTCCAGGACCCACCACTCGGCGCCCTTTCGGGTTACCTCGGAACGCCGGAGCCAGACCGACCCGTCCGCGGCTACCACCATCCCGTTCAGGAGCGCCCCGTTCGACGATACGACCCTCCCCTGCAGGAAGGGAACGAACGGAGGGGCGTACAGAGCGCCGCGAAGCCGCTTCTCCAGCGAGCCCTCGGTTCCCATCCCCTCCTGCTTCATGTACGGCGCAATCCGGTTCGCGATGGCCGCCGCGGCGGAGTCGATCCGTGAGCTCGGCATCGGGGTTGGCGTGTAAGGGATCGCGACCCGCCAGGTGGTGTCACCGGACGCGTTGAGCCGCATCACGGTGAAGAAGGCGCCTTCCGCCTTGCCAGGAACCCGGTCGCTCATCACGACCATGCTGCCGTCGTCGAGCACCTGCCACTGGGGCGCGTCTCCGAAGGGCTGTTGCGTGAACATCCCACCCCCACCCGACGGTCTCAGCAGGGCGAGGACATCGGTGCGCCGCAGCGGGTGGATCCAGATCGTGTCCAGGACGGCGCCGGCCGAGTCCATATGGACGTACGGGGCGTCCGTGAGCGTGCCTCGGGCGATGGGTTCGGAGAAGGCCGGCTTGGCGCCGACCCACGTGCCGTCGCGCAACGGGCGCTCGGGAAGCGGCGGATCGCGGGTCATGCCCCTGCCTCCGATGTCCACTCGGGGGGCGGCCATGCCCAGATACTTCCCGTCTGTCGAGAAGAAGCTGGCGTGAAACCTGTTCGGGTCCATCACCCACAGGGTGTCCCCGAAGAAGCCAATCTCCCAGGGCGCGGCGAACTCACCCGGGCCCTCGCCGCCACGCCCGATGTGGCCTGCGGGACGTCCGTCCCAGGTCCACTTGCGGACCATGGGCTCGCCCCTGTGGGTCGAGTACAGACAGCTGTCGGGTCCCACGGCGAGGGCCAGGACCTGTCGGAATGCGTAGGCGGAGTCGTCGACCGAACCGATCCTGACCTCCGGACCCACCAGCGTCCATTGGGGCGCATTCAGCTCCGAACCGGTCTCGCCACTGCCCCCACACGCCGTCACGAGAACGGCCATGATCGCCCACCACCGCCGGACCGGGAGCCGCCGAGAGGCGCTCACCGCACCGGAGCCTCAGAACCCGAAGACCTCGAGAACCACCTCGCAAACGGGCAGCATCGCGGTTCGATGTCTGCATCCACAAAGAGCATCACTCGAGGGTTCTCTCCTTCAGGTCCGTGAACGCTGCATCCTAACGACTTTGGGGTTCCGCTGCCGGACCACGATGCCGACCCCGGAGCGTGAGCTGCAAGGCGAACGGCTCCGGAGCTCTCAGCCTACCCGGCAGTAGCAATTCCTTGTTAGGAGCCCCCGGTCGGCTCAGGGGGAAGCTCCTGACGGAAATGGCTCAGCGTGAGGATCTCGATGTGATCTGCGAACACCTCGTAGATGACGCGATACGGCTCGTGGAGGACCTCGCGCACGGAGGGATCATGCCATTCCGGAACCACTCGGCCTTGTTCCGCTAGGTCCCGTAGCAACTCGACCCGACGCACCAAGCCCTCGAGCCACTCGAAGGACGCCTGGGGCCGGCCGACCGCCATGTAGTCGACGGCTGCCTGCGCCTGCCGTCTCGCGGTCGGAGACCAGACGACTCTCAACGCTTGAGTCTCGTCCGAAGCTCGGCGACCACCTCTTCATGGGGGATACCTTCGCCACGCGCCAACTCTGCCTTCGCTTGGCGGATGTCTCGAATGACCTCGATTTCCTCCACCAAGGCCTCGTACTGATCCACATCAAGCACGACCGCAGCACTCTTGCCGTGTTGCGTTAGGACGAGCGGACGCTTCGTGGCTCGTACTTGATCCAGAAAGCCAGCCGCGTTTGCACGGAAGGCTGATAGGGGTTGGACGTCTTGGCTCGGCTTCAGGGATGGCATCGACACCTCCTGCGGTACAATGTGACGTACCATTTAACGTACCGTTGTTAGCCGTACCTTGCAACGCAGTGGCTCTTCCTAACGACTTTGGAATTCTGCTGCAGGAGCATGATGCCGACCCGGAGCCGTGAGCTGCAAGGCGAACGGCTCCGGAACTCGAGGCCTACCGCGTCAGCAGCAAACCCTAGTTAGGACGCCGTTGCCACTACGCTCACGATACCCCGAAGACAGCACAGCCCTGCATCTCAGCCCTTGCCGCCATCCATTGAGCGGGCCGCGACAATCGGACTCCAACTTCGTAGGCTCTCATCAGCATGCGGCCGGCGCCGCCTAGTGCGGACCGGCCGTGTAGTCGTGCGCCTGCAGAAGCACACCGTCCTGCGGCCGCGCGTTCCGGAAGGTGACGGGGAGCGCCGGACACAGCGGGCCATCCTCGAATCCCGGCACGCTCCGGCAACCGTGGACCGAGAAGTGCAGGTGCGGATGGTTGTCCGTGTACCCCGTGTTCCCGCTCAGCGCGATGGTGTCCCCTGCCTGCACTACC
>CAZFIS010000007.1:0-47070 GCA_964519125.1 uncultured Gemmatimonadaceae bacterium
TCGTGTTCGGGCTCTACCTGGCCGGCCTCCTGCCCATCCCCGCGCTGGCCAGGGAGATCCGGGTCCAGCTCTCCTCCCGTCCCACAGGCCCCTTCGGCTCCCTGTTGGTGGGTGTGGCGTTCGGCGCCGGATGGACGCCGTGCATCGGGCCGATCCTCGCTTCGATCCTCCTCTACGTCGGCCTCGGCACCACGGCGCTCCGGGGCACGCTTCTCCTGGCCACCTACGCCGTCGGTCTCGGCCTTCCGTTCATCCTCGCCTCCATCGCCTTCAACTGGTTCCTGGCGGGCACACAGCTCGTGCGCCGCTGGATCGGGCCGCTGGAGCGCGTAGCCGGGATCCTGCTGGCCCTGGTGGGCGTCGCGATGCTCACCGGGAGCTTCGCCGCCCTCGGCCGTACGCTGGCGGGACTCGGACAACTCTTCACCTTGAAGACGCCATGAAAACCGAACCTCGGTCCCCCGCACGACTCCAGGCCCTACGCGCTCTGGTGCCCGCCGCGGCCCTTGCCTGCGCACTCGCGGTGGGCGCTTGCTCGCAGAAGGGAGCCCAGGATGGCTCGCAGGCGGCGCGCGAGGCCGCGGACCCGGCCCCGTCCGGCGCGCCCTCCCTCCTGAAGCGTCCCGCCGGCATCGACCCGGCTTCGCTGGGCTACGACGTGGGGGACGCGCATGCGCCCGTACGCGTCGTCGAGATGTCGGACTTCGGGTGTGGCTACTGCCGAAAGTTCCATCTGGAGACGTGGCCGGTCCTCGAAAAGGAGTTCGTGGCGACGGGCAAGGTGCACTGGAAGTTCGTGCCGTTCGTGACCGGCATGTTCGCCCACTCGGGGGCGGCGACCACGGCCGCGGAGTGCGCGCTCGCGCAGGGACCCGAGGCGTTCGACGCGATGCAGGCGCGGCTCTGGCAGGACCAGGCCGTGTGGAAGAAGGCGCCCGACGCGGCCGCCGTGGTGCGCGGCTGGGCTCGCGAAGCCGGGCTCGATCTCGTGCGCTACGACCGCTGCGTCTCGACGGGAGAGCGCTCCGAGCGGATCTCGGCGAGCGGCGAGCTCGCCCACCAGCTCGGGGTGCGCGGCACACCGACGTTCTTCATCCTCGGCTATCCCCCGCTGCCGGGCGCGCTCCCGACCAACACGTTCCGCCAGCTTCTGACCGAGGCCTACCAGAAGGCGACCGGCCAGGGCACGTAGCGGATCGGGCGCCCGTCGTCACGATTCCGGCAGGCTCTCCCTGCGGGCTTCGCCGAAGCGCTCCAGCGCGTCGAGCATCTCACCCACGGCCCCTACCATCGCGACGAGCCGCTCCACGTCGGTGACGACGCCGGTGGTCTCAAGCACGACCACGCCGGCATCCTCGCCGAACCGCTTGCGACTCTTCCGGGAGGGCCGCTTGACGTCGAGTCGTCCCGCAGGGAGCGACAGGACGGCCGCGGCCAGGCCCTGCGCGCTGAACAGCGGGAGGATTCGCCGCTCGGGTCGACCCTTGATCACGTGATGCTCATTCAGGCGCGGGTCCACGGGCAGCCGCTTCCCGAAGCCGAGCCGCGCGAGAAGGCGGTCGAGCCAGTTCCTGCGCCGCACGATCACGCGCAACTCCCTCCACCCCCGGAAGTAAGCGCGTACCCGCGTGTAGGTAACCGTGGCCTGCCCCGTGTGCACGGTGTAGGTGTCGAGCCAGACGCGCCACGGCCCGCGTTGCACGAGGACGCGGTCCTGGCTCGACCGTTTGCCCTCGTGGAGCTCACCGCCCAGCAGCTCCGCGACCTGCCGATACGCCTCGCGTCGTTTCAGCCTGCGCGGCTTGTCCGAGTCCCGGGTGCGCCGGCGCGTGAGTCTCATGTCGACCTCCGTTCGAGTCCCGACCTTCCACCTCGTGCTGCCGCCGACTCTGATACGGATCGGGCCACCCGAATCGTCGCTCCGGGATTCCGCACGGCCCGCCGCGCCCAAGGGGCCGCACGGGGTACCGCGCGTCTTCGGCAACCTGCTAGATTTCTCCCTGTTCGGGACCCCGGGCCGACGTTTGGCGGGAGCGCGGCGGGGGCCACCCCCAGTCCGCAGCCGGCGTGCCGCAAGGCCATGTGCCGGCCCAGCGCCCGGACTCGACGCCCGGGCAGAGGTGAGCGCTCCATGACGAGCAATCCATCCCTCCATCCGTACCGCCCCATCGCGTCCTTCTTCCTGGCCGTGGCCCTGCTCCTTCCCGCGTCGCTCGGCGCCCAGGCGGTCGCGACACAGCAGACGCCGACCAAGACGTTCACGGACGTGAAGGTCCTTCCGGCCACTTCCGTCAAGAACCAGGCAATGACCGGAACGTGCTGGGACTTCGCGACCCTCAGCATGATCGAGTCGGAACTCCTCCGGATGGGCAAGGGAGAGTACGACCTCTCCGAGATGTACATCGTGGATCACGTGTACCGGGAGAAGGCGGATGAGTACTACCGGATGCACGGCAACAATACGTTCGGACCCGGAGGCCTCAGCCACGACGTGCTGAACGCCATCGCCCGCTACGGCATCGTGCCCAACCGTGACTTCACGGGTTTGTGGCCCTACGAGACGCACTACGACCATACGGAGCTGCAGAACGTGCTGCAGGCCGACCTGGGCGCCGTGCTCAAGACGCGGCCCGGCCCCTCGCCCAAGTGGAAGAAGGGCTTCGACGCGATCCTCGACGCGTACCTCGGACCGCTTCCGGACACCATCAAGGTCGACGGCCGCTGGGAGACCCCGCAGGCGTTCGCGCACCAGCTCGGCATCGATCCCTCGAATTACGTGGAGTTCACCTCGTTCGAGAACATGCCGTTCTGGAAGCAGGGCGCGCTCGAGACTCCCGACAACTGGTCGCACAACGACCGCACATGGAACGTTCCGCTGGATGACGCGATGCGCATCCTGCACAACGCCATCGAGAGCGGCTACACGGTCGCGATCGGCGCGGACGTCAGCGAGAAGTCGTTCGATCAGAAGGACGGCTACGCCACGTGGGAAGAGGGCCAGACGATCACCCAGGACGCGCGGCAGAAGGGGTGGGACCGTTGGACGACGACCGACGACCACACCATGCATGTCGTGGGCATCGCCAGGGACGAGAACGGCACGACCTACTACAAGGTCAAGAACTCCTGGGGCGACGTCGGGCCGTACCACGGCTACATCTACATGTCCGACAACTACATCCGCGCCAAGTTCGATCTGTTCATGGTGAACCGGGGCGGGGTCCCGGCCGACATCAGCGCGAAGTTGAAGGAGAATTGAGGATAGACGCTCACGAGGTTACGACGGCCGCCGGCGGCAGCATGCCGTCCGGCGGCCGGTCTCGTATCGGGTGGGCCTGCCTGGGCCTCCTCCTGGTCGCGGCGTGCGGGCCATCGGCCAATTCGGGCAGTCCATGCCGCCCCACCACGACCAGCATGGACCTCCCGCGCGAGCTCGTGGAGAGCAGCGGCGTGGCCGTCAGCCTCGCTCATCCCGGCATCCTGTGGACGCACAAGGACGACAACGCCCACACGCTCTTCGCCATGGACTACGAGGGCCGGGTCGTCGCGCGCTTTCCCCTGGACCGGAAGCTCAAGGACTGGGAAGACCTGAACCGGGCGCCGTGCCCGGGAGGCGGCTCGTGCCTCTACCTGGAGGATTTGGGCGACAACTACGAGGAGCACCGCGGCGGGCAGATCCTGAGGGTGCGTGAGCCGGATCCGGCCCACCCGGACACCTTGCACCCCGAGTCCTTTCCGGTCCGGTTCCCGAACGGCACTCAGGACACCGAGGCCCTCCTCGTGCTCCCGGGTGAGCGCATCTTCGTGGTGACGAAGGGACGCAACGAGCCGGTGACGGTCTACCGCTATCCGCCGCCGCTGCGCCCCGACACCGTCATCCTCCAGAAGGTGCAGGACCTCACGGACGGACCGAGGATCTTCCCGTACCAGGTCACGGGCGGGTCGGTCTCGCCCCGGGGCACCGTGATGGCCATCCGGACCTACACGGCGCTGGACTTCTACCGAATGAGCGGCGACACGCTCGCCGCCGTGCCGAACGGCCACTTCGACCTGAGACCGCTGCGCGAGCCACAGGGCGAAGGGGTAGGCCTCGGCCTGAACGGTATGGTCGCGCTCACCTCCGAGGGGGGACCGGGCGGGGGTCCTGGCAAGCTGACCTTCCTGCGCTGCATGGTCGACGGGTTGTAGCGGACCCGGAAGCGAGGGCTGCCAGGACGCTGGCGCCCGCGCGCGTTGCGGGCCCACATTGCCGCACCTCGCACCGCACCCGTGCCCAGCAGGAGGCCCACGATGTCACGCAGGCTCGCTCTCCCGGCCGTTCTGGCCCTGGCGCTGACCCTCCTCCCCTCGCTTCCACCCTTCGCGGGGAGCGCCGCCGCCCAGGAGAAGAAGGACACGGTGAGAGTCCTGCCTTCGATCGCCTCCAGGACGGAGGGGATGCGGAAGATCGACGGATTCATCCCGCTCTACTGGGACCAGGGCACCGGAAAGATGTGGATGGAGATCGGCCGATGGGACACGGAGATGCTGTACTATCCGTCGCTCCCGGCGGGCATGGGCCAGAACGACATCGGCCTCAACCGGGGAGACCTGGGCAGCGAGCACGTGATCAAGTTCGAGCGCGTGGGGCCCAAGGTGCTGATGCAGGAGCCCAACTACCGGTATCGGGCCGTGTCCGACAACCCGATGGAGCGCAAGTCCGTGGACGACGGCTTCCCCACCTCGGTGCTGTGGGGCTTCAAGGTCGAGGCGGCCACGGGCGACAGGGTCCTGGTCGACGCGACGGACTTCTTCCTGCACGACCAGCACGGGGTCATCGAGACGCTCAAGCGCACCCACCAGGGCACGTTCCACCTGGACGCCTCGCGCAGCGCGTTCTACCTGCCGCGCACGAAGGGCTTTCCCAAGAACACCGAGGTCGAGGTGACGCTCACGTTCACCTCCGACGATCCGGGCCCCCTCGAGCGCAGCGTCACTCCGACGGCGCAGGACCTGACCGTACGGGAGCACGACTCGTTCGTCGAGCTTCCTCCCCTGGACGGCACGTTCAAGCCGCGCGAGGCCGACCCGCGCGCCGGCTACGCGGGCATCACCTACTACGACTACGCCCAGCCGATCGGCCACGACCTGGTGCGGCGCTACATCGCGCGCCATCGCCTGATCAAGAAGAACCCGAACGCCGCCATGAGCGAACCGGTGAAGCCGCTCGTCTACTATCTCGATCCCGGCACCCCGGAGCCGGTGCGCTCCGCGCTTCTCGAGGGCGGGCGCTGGTGGAACCAGGCGTTCGAGGCCGCCGGCTTCATCAACGCGTTCCAGATGCGCATGCTCCCGGACTCGGTCGATCCCATGGACGCGCGCTACAACGTGGTGCAGTGGGTGCACCGCTCCACGCGCGGATGGAGCTACGGCAACTCGCTGGTGGACCCGCGCACGGGTGAGATCCTCAAGGGCCACGTCACGCTCGGGTCCCTGCGGGTGCGCCAGGACTACCTGATCGGTGAAGCGCTCCTGGCTCCTTTCGCCAAGGGAGACGGCGACACGGCCGAGATCTCGGCGATGGCGCTCCAGCGCATCCGCCAGCTCGCCGCCCACGAGATCGGGCACACGCTCGGGCTCGCCCACAACTTCCTCTCGAGCGCGCAGAAGGCCCGCGGCATCCAGTCGGTCATGGACTACCCGCAGCCCGTGGTGACGCTCGTCGACGGGAAGGTCCACCTCGGCCGCGACTCCTACGCCAACCAGATCGGGGCGTGGGACAAGATCGCGATCCGCTACGGCTACACACAGTTTCCTCCCGGCACGAACGAGAAGGCCGCGCTCGACAGCATCATCGAGGGAGGCATCCACCGGGGGATCTGGTTCCTCACCGACCAGGACGCCCGGCCGGCGGGCAGCGCGCACCCGAACGTCCACCTGTGGGACAACGGAGCCAACGCGGCCGACGAGCTGGACCGCATGATGGACGTGCGCCGCGTGGCGCTCGACCACTTCGGCGAGACCGCCATCAAGCAGGGCAAGCCCCTGGCCACGATGGAGGACGCGCTCGTACCGCTCTTCCTCTACCACCGCTATCAGACGCAGGCGGCGGCGAAGGTCGTGGCCGGGCAGTACTACACGTACGCGATGCGGGGCGACGGGCAGCAGCCGCTCCGGCCCGTGCCGGCCGCCGAGCAGCGGCACGCCCTGGCCGCGCTGCTCAGGACACTGCGGCCCTCGGAGCTGACGATCCCCAGGAGAGTTCTGGACGAGCTTCCGCCCCGCCCGTTCCGCTACAACCCGACCCAGGAGCTCTTCCGGCGCCACACCGGCCTCGTGTTCGACGCGGTGGCGCCCGCGACGGCGGCGGCCAGCTTCACGCTCGAGTACCTGTTCGATCCCGAGCGCAGCGCGCGCATGGTGGAGCAGAAGGCGCTCGATCCGTCGCTACCGGGTCTCGAAGACGTGATCGACACGGTGCGCCAGGCCGTGTTCGGCGCCCGGGTGCACAACCCTTACGAGGCCGAAGTGAACCGCGCCGTCGAGCGGGTCTTCGTGGACCGGCTCATGTCGCTGGCCGGCACCGCGCCCATGGCCCAGGTACGCGCCGAAGCGCAGGACGAGCTCGAGCAGATCTCCGTCTGGCTCTCGAAGGCCACCAACGGCGCGGACGCTTCGAACCGGGCCGCGTACGGACTGCTCCACTCCGACATCGGACGCTTCCTGAACCGCCCGCAAGCCCCGATCGCCGAGCCCGCGGCGCCGGACATGCCTCCGGGAGACCCGATCGGCGAGCCCGCCATGCGCTGGCTGGACGGCGGCGCGGCCGCGAGCTCCGTGCCGATGTCGGGCACGCCCCAGGTGGACCTCACGTGCGACTGGGACGGGTGGTGGCAGGGGTGAGCGTGCCGTGCGCCACGGTCATGGGCGCCTGGGTCTACAAGGAGCCCGTCGCCGGGACGACGGGCGCCTAGCGCCCCGTCGTTCACCCCCGCGCCAGCCGAATCACGTCCGAGCGCCCGCCCGCGGTAACCGGCACCCGGACGAGCGACTCCTCGCCCTCCGTGATCGTCACGGGGGGAAGCTCCTTCGCGCCGTGCTGCACGGAATACCTGCCCGGCGCCAACCCGCTGACGCGTAGCGTGGCGGTGTGCGCGGCAGGGTCGTCGCTCTCCAGCTCGAACCGCACCTGAGTGACGTCCTCCGTGACGACGATGGGCCGGTCCGGCCGGAACCGGTCCACCTCCGACTCCAGGTGCAGACGCCCACCGTCCAGCATCACGTGGAATCGCCGGCGCACGCCGTCCTTGGGTGTGACCTCGAGCGAGCGGCCCGACGCGCGCCAATCGCCGCCGTAGCAGAAACGGCCGAAGAGCGGATCGTCGGCCAGGACCGTGCGCGCGCCGCGGATCGCGCCGCTGAACCCCAGGTCGATCTCCGAGGAGTAGTACCACGAGCCGCGATGGTGCGGCTGGCCGAGCCACGTCATCCCGAACGGAGCCGGCTCGAAGCCCCCGCCGGCACCCCCGTCGTCCTCCGCGCCCGGATACCAGTAGCCGTAGTCCGACTCGGCCGTGCCCGAGTTGAGGAGCGCCCACGAGCTCAGGTACGACGCGTACCCGAGCCGCAGATAAGGCGCTGGGTCCTTGGCGTAGTGCAGTCCGTAGTCGAGCACCGCCCATCCACCCATCTGAGACATGTAGGTGAGCGTGTACGAGTTGCCGCCCCCACCCCTGATGTCGCTGCCGAGCAGATAATACGCGGTCTCCAGCCACCCCCGGCAGAAGAGGTTGCAGTCCATCTGGTGATCCATGAACGCCTCGGCGTCGGCGAGCCCCACGCGGGTGGACGGGCCGTACGCCACCCACCCCGGTCGCACCTCGTGCGGGTGCTCGGGTCCGCGCGGGTCCGCGATCGAGAGCGCGTACTTGGCCAGCGCGTGCGTCGACTCGAATCCGGTCGTGTCGAACGCGTACTCCGACTGGAAGAGGTTCGGATGGCCGAGCACGAACGTGCGGACCTTCCGCTCCCAGTGCGGACGCAGCCTGTCCGCCGCGTCCTGCATTCCTTCCGCTTCGAGCGCGTCCACCACCCAGGGGATCACCAGCTCGTTGTAGAACCCTGTGTCGTAGGCCGACCAGCGCTCGATCTCCCAGGGGATCGTGAACAGCGCCACAGCCGTCCCGTACGCACGCCGCAGGTACTCCTTCGCGTCCAGTCGCGTGTGGATCTCCGGGTGATTCCGCGCGACCCGGTACATGCTGTAGTAGGTCAGGATGATGTGCGGGTAGTCGTAGCACCTCCAGATGTGCTGGCGTCCCTTGCGGCCCGGGTCCTTGCTGTCACGGTTCGTCTTCCAGTCCGGGATGCCGTAGATGCCGTACGAGAACGTCTCGTCGGTCGTCTTCTGGAGCCCGCCCCACACGAAGTGCTCGACGTAGTCGTCGAGGGCCTCGACCTGCGACTGGTCCGGGAACTCGGCGTTCTTGGACGAGAAATAGGCGGGCTTGCTCAGGCCCGGGTCGTCGCAGGTGACCTCGTAGATGCGCCACCCCTTGATGCGGTCGTAGTCGTCGGGGCTGAGCTGGACGTGGGTGTCCATGGCCCACTCGCACAACAGCCCGTCGTACCAGAGTCTGGCGTCGTGGATCTGGTGCTGCGCGATGAACGCGGCTCGCTTGTGGATGAGCGTCTCGAGCGGCTCGGTCGAGAAGAACTCGAGCACCATGTGCCTGCCGTCGCCGAAGCGCACGGTGAGCAGGTTCTCTCCGAGCTTGCCGAAGCGCACGTCATAGAGGTGCACGTCGCCCTCGCCCCCGGCGCGCCGCACCTCGGTCTCCTTCGGGTGCTCCGCCTCCACCGAGTGGATCGGCTCCTTGGTGCGCAGCGCTACCCGCGCGAACAGGTCGCGCGGCACGGTCATGCCGGGCACGACCTGGACGTCGACGAGCCCCTCATCGACCAGCGTGTCGCGCACGCCCTGGTAGCCGTCGGCCCAACGGAATGTGAACCCGTACGTGCGCTCGGCGCGGGCGGGCAGCGTCAGGCTCGTGTGGGGCTGGCGCCAGTTCGTTCCGTGCTCGTCCTTCGCGGCGGCACCCGACACGGCCGAGTGGATGAAGACCTGGTAGCCGGTTCGCGAGGCCTCCCAGTACTCGAGGCTCGTCCGCTTCGACGGCGTGAGCACGAGGTGGGGGCCCACGAGATCGCCACGCATCCAGAAGAAGAACGAACCGTGTCCGGACACGAGACCGTGCTTCAGGATCGGCGGGGGGCGCTTGTCCGGTGTCGGCTCGTTGCCCTGACGCCGGTTGCGGTTGATCGGGAGCGGGATCGCGAGGTCGCCGATCTCGAGCGGCGCGTCGGTCGGGTTCCGCAGCGTGATCGTCCAGTCGAGGGCGCGGTCCTCCACCTTGAACCCGACGCGGATCTCCGGCGCGTCCGCGCCCGGTGCGCTCCGGATCGTCGTCTCGTGCTCGAACCCGTCCGTGCTGGTGCTCGCGCTCCGGAGCTTCTCGGCCTGGGCGGTGTCGAGCTCCTGCCACGCGCCCGGGCCCCGGCGGTAGCGCACGACCATGTCACCGAAGCGATGGTCCGCGTCGACGTACTCGATGTACTCGGTGTCGTCCGTGCGCTTGAGGCTCGTGACTCCTCCGTCGTCGAAGGCGACCACGAAGTCGGACGGGTACGTGCCGGCCTCGTTTGTGGCCGACGCGGACAGCCGCCTGGCGGCAGCCGGAGATCCCACGGCCAGACCCGCTCCCGCGAGTCCCGCGGCCTGCAGGAAGCCGCGACGGCTGAGGAGGTGGGAGGCATCGCGGCGGGACTCGGGTGCGTCGGGAGAGGAGCGGTCGGGCATGGTCGGTGCGGGGTGGAGGCGCGCTTCGGGACGATGGTCGGGCAACGTACCCGACGTGGAGCCGGGGCGCACGAGCCCTCCCCCGGCCGTCTTTCCCTGCGTATTGTCATCTCCGCTTCGCGCACAACGCTGGAGGGCTCGTCACCGATCTCAGCATGAGCAAGCCGTAGGCAGCACCCGATCTTTCCAAGGAGTCTCGATCATGTCGTTCCGATTTCGGCTTCGCGCCGCACTTCCCCCTCTGGTCGCGGCGCTCGTCGTCGCGACGGCGGTCCCGTCTCTGGGGGCTCAGCAGTCCTCGGGCAAGCTGACCCTCGACCGGATCTTCAACTCCGACGAGTTCTCGCCCCAGGGCTTCGGGCCCGCGCGGTGGCTCGCCGACGGCGGCTACACGACGGTCGAGCCGTCGTCGAGCGTGCGGGGCCTGGACATCGTCCGCTACGACCCCGCGTCCGGGAGCCGGAAGGTGCTGGTGGACGCCCGCCGCCTGATCCCGGCCGGGCAGACCGAGCCGCTCATCATCCAGGACTACCAGTGGTCCAAGGACGGCAAGAAGCTCCTCATCTACACGAATTCCAAGCGCGTCTGGCGCTACAACACCCGCGGCGACTACTGGGTGCTCGACCTCGCGAGCGGCCAGCTCCAGAAGATTGGCGGAGACGTGCCGCCCTCCACGCTCATGTTCGCGAAGTTCAGCCCGCAGGGTGACCGGGTGGCGTACGTCCACGACCATGACCTCTACGTCCAGCGGCTCTCCGACGGGCACATCACGCGCCTCACGCAGGGCGGCTCCCTCACGCTCGTCAACGGGACGTTCGACTGGGTCTACGAGGAGGAGTTCGACGACC
Organism: uncultured Gemmatimonadaceae bacterium; assembly: GCA_964519125.1. Taxonomy (GTDB): domain Bacteria; phylum Gemmatimonadota; class Gemmatimonadetes; order Longimicrobiales; family Gaopeijiaceae; genus SZUA-318. The sequence continues at coordinate 10,687 of CAZFIS010000007.1, forward strand.
GCGACGGATTCCGGTGGAGCCCGGACGGAACGCATATCGCCTACTGGCAGATCGACGCCTCGGGCGAGAAGGACTTCCTGCTCATCAACGACACCGATTCGCTCTATCCCAAGATCAAGAAGATCCCCTACCCGAAGGTGGGCACGACGCTTCCCTCGGCGCGCGTCGGCGTCATCCCGGCCGACGGAGGCAAGACCGTGTGGGCCGATCTGCCCGGCGATCCCCGCAACAACTACATCCCGCGCATGGAGTGGGCGGACAACTCCAGCCAGCTCCTGCTCCAGCACATGCCGAGACGGCAGGACACCGACGACGTGGTGCTCGTCGACGCCGCGACCGGCAAGGCGCACACGATCTACTCCGTCCACGACTCCACCTGGGTGGACGTCATGGACGACTTGTACTGGATCGACGGGGGCAAGCGCTTCACCTGGGTGAGCCAGAAGGACGGTTGGCGGCACGTGTACGTGGTGTCGCGCGACGGCAAGCAGGAGAAGCTCGCCACGCCGTGGCCCTTCGACGTCGTGAGCGTCGAGCACGTGGACGACAAGAACGGCTGGCTCTACTACATCGCCTCGCCGGACAACGCCACACAGCGCTACCTGTACCGCTCGAAGCTGAACGGGAGCGGCAAGCCGCAGCGCCTCACGCCGGCGGCCGACTCGGGGTGGAACTCCTACCAGATCTCGCGCGGCGCGAAGTGGGCGTTCCAGGACCACTCGTCATTCGGCTCGCCCCCCGTGATCCGACTCGTCTCGCTACCGTCTCACAAGGACGTGCGCACCCTGGTCGACAACGAGAAGGTCGCGCAGGACGTGGCGTCGCTCGACCGCGGGCCGGCGAGCTTCTTCAAGGTCGACATCGGCGGAGGCGTGGTCCTGAACGGCTACATCATGAAGCCGCCGCACTTCGACGCGAGCAAGAAGTACCCCCTGCTCTACTACGTCTACGGGGAGCCGGCGGGGCAGACCGTCACGGACAGCTGGTTCGGGCGGAACTACCTGTGGTTCCTCTACCTGACGCAGCACGGCTATCTGGTCGCGAGCATCGACAACCAGGGCCAGCCCGAGCCGCGAGGGCGGGAGTGGAGGAAGATCGTCTACGCGGACATCGGGCCGCTCGCCTCCGCCCAGCAGGCGGCGGCGAACCGAGTGATGCGCACGTGGCCCTACGTGGACTCCACGCGCATCGGCATCTGTGGATGGAGCGGCGGCGGCTCGATGACGCTCAACATGATGTTCCGCTACCCGGACCTCTACGAGACCGGCATGGCGGTGGCGCCTGTACCCGACCAGCGGCTCTACGACGCGGTCTATCAGGAGCGCTACTCGGGGCTCATCACCGAGCACCCGGAGAGCTACGTGCGCGGCTCGCCGATCAACTTTGCGCAGAACCTGAAGGGCAACCTCCTCCTGGTGCACGGGAGCGGGGACGACAACGTCCACTACCAGGGCTCCGAGGAGCTGATCAACAAGCTCGTGGCACTCGACAAGCCGTTCCAGTTCATGGACTACCCGAACCGCTCGCACTGCATCTGCGAGGGCGCGGGCACGACGCTGCACCTGTACTCGTTGCTCACCCGCTACCTCGAGGAGCACCTCCCCGCGGGCGGCCGGTAGAGCCCCCGCGTCGCGCAACCTGCGCCCTTTCTCCCGGCGGGCGTCTCCTCCCCGGCGGGCCCGACTCTTGACGGGCCCGCCGGTCGGATAGATAGTTGCATATGCCAACTATCCTCCGAACCCCACTTCCGCCGGACCTCGAGCGGGACGCGGACCGCCTGGCCGAGGTGCTCCAGGACCTGATCCGGGTGGTGCAGTTCCGTGACCGCGACCGGGCCTGCTGCTACGACGTATCGGTGAGCCAGTGCTACGCGCTCGCGGCCGTGACCGATCTCGGACCGCTGACGGTCAACGAGCTCGCGGCCCACCTCTATCTCGACAAGAGCACGTCGAGCCGCCTCGCCGCGGGCCTGGAGGCCAAGGGATACGTGACGCGCGAGCGCGCACCCGACGACGGGCGTGTGATCCACCTGGTGGTCACGCCCCCGGGGCGCGCCCTGCGGGGCCGGATCGCGGACGACCTGGTGCGGACCTACGCGGACCTGTTGACCGACTTCGAGCCCGAGGTGAGGACGGCGCTGATCCGCCTCGTCGAGAGGCTCGGCGCGTCGTTCGCGGCACGGGTGCAGACGTCGGGTGGAAGCTGCTGCGTGGTGGAGTGAGGAAGACGACTCGAGGAAGGGGAGTGACGATGGGACACAGGGAAGAGGACGTGCGGGACGCCGTGCGGGACCGCTACGCGCGCGTGGCTACAGAGGAAGCCGGCTGCGGCTGTGGCCCCGGGTGCTGCGGCGGCGCGAGCGCCGGCTCCGAGGACGTGAGCCGGGCCATCGGCTACAGCGCGCGGGAGCTCGCCACGCTGCCCACGGGGGCGAACCTCGGGCTGGGATGCGGCAATCCCACGGCGATCGCCCAGCTCCGGGAGGGCCAGACCGTCCTGGACCTCGGCTCGGGCGCGGGCATCGACTGCTTTCTGGCGGCCGCGCGGGTCGGCCCGACCGGCCGGGCGATCGGCGTGGACATGACGCCCCAGATGCTCGAAAAGGCGCGCCGGAACGCCGCGAGCGGCGGCTACGAGAACGTGGAGTTCCGACTCGGGGAGATCGAGGCGTTGCCCGTCGCGGACGCCACGGTGGATGTCATCGTCTCCAACTGCGTCCTCAACCTCAGCACGGACCGCGGCCGAGCGCTGGCCGAGGCGTACCGGGTTCTCAAGCCCGGAGGCCGGATCGCGGTCTCCGACATGGTCTCGGAGCTCGAGATCCCCGCTGTGGTGGCGGGCTCCCTCGATGCCGTGGCCGCCTGCCTCCCCACGCCGCGGGAGCGCTACCTGGAGGAGTTCCGCGCGGCCGGATTCACCGACGTGCGCATCGCGGACGAGCGGCCCTACCCGGCGAGCTACCTGCTGGAGGACGGCGGCGTGCGGACGTTTCTGGCGGCTCATCCCGAGGCCCGAGAGGAGATCGAGGCGTTCGCGGCCTCGATCTTCGGGGCCCATATCGAGGGAACGAAGGCGTAGGCCGGCCCGGCCGGCTCAGCCCCAGACGTCGAAGAAGTCGACCTGTCCGCCGGGGGGCGCCCCCGCTCGGGTGGCCGCGGGTTGGAGGTAGGAGAGCAGGACCTCGCGGCACTCCAGGACGATGCGCTCGGGCGGCGGCGCCCAACCCGCCCCCTCCTTGGCGCTGACGATGCCGAGCACGGCCCTGAGCCCCACCCGCACGGCCATCACCGGGTCGAGGTGGTCGATGCTCTCGCCCCGCGCCACGAAGAGGCGCTCCAGGCCCTCGAGCAGGTGCGCCCGGAACGCCTCGTAGGCGTCGTCCTTGCCCGCCACGTGTCCGAGCGCCTTGAGGTACGACGCGTGCGAGCGCTCGGCCTCCAGGAGGAGGCGGGCCGAGCCCTCGGCGAGCTGCGCCAGGTCGAGGGCGTCCCAGTCGCGGGACGCGAGCGCTTGCTCCCACCGCTCCGAGGCGTCGCGCCACAGGCGCGCGCCCAGGTAGTCGAGGAGGTCGTCCTTGCCGCCGAAGCGCGCGTAGAAGGAGCCCACCGAGGAGCCCGCGCGGTCCACGATCGCCTGCACCGTCAGGGCGTCCGGCCCCTCTTGCTCGAGAATCTCGACCGACGCCCGCACGATCCGCTCCAGGGTCCTTCGGGAGCGGCTCTGCTTCGGAGGATGGACGGCGGACTGGGGCTCCAGGTCGGGCATGGCGCGGTTGAGTGGACTAGAATCGATGTTCTACTATCGTGCGCTCGCCCCCGAAACACAAGCACAATCGGCAGAGGCGGCGCGGCCGGCTCCCATCCGGCTCGGCGCCGCCCGGCCGCGACCGTCCGCACGACCGTTGCACGCGGTGTGGATCCTGCGTCATTCTGCCGGGTCTGAAACGGCGGACGACATCCGGAGGAGACCATGAATCCCATCGATGAAGAAGACGACGGCGGGTCCAGCTCACTGTTTCCTTCTCTGAAGCGGAGGCACGGCCCCCGGAGTCCGCTGGTGCCGATCCTGCTGGCGATCCTCGCGCTCGTTGTGGTGGGCGGAGGAGGCTACTGGTACTGGCAGCATGTGCACGGGCCCGCCGGCCCGTCCGGCGCGGCGGCCGCGGTTCCGGCCGACACGAGCAGCGACTCCGTGCCGACCATGGCGGCGGCGCCCGCCACGGGGCTCCCGGGCCTCTCCGAGAGCGACTCGCTCGTGCGCCGCCTCTCGCACGGGATCTCGACGTATTCCCGGGTCACGTCCTGGCTGGCCCGCAGCGATCTCATCCGGCGCTTCGTGGTGGCCGTCTCGGACGTGGCCGAAGGCCAGAGTCCCCGGCCGCGCCTCGGGTTCATGGCGCCCTCGAGGGCGTTCGAGGTCCGACGGGCGGACACGCTGACGCTGGTGGATCCCGCGAGCTACCACCGCTACGACGCGCTCACGGCTGCGTTCGTGTCGCTGAACAGCCAGGGCGTCGCCGAGCTCTACCAGCACATCCGGCCCCTGTGCGACCAGGCGTACAAGGAGCTCGGCCTCCCCGGCGGCACGTTCCAGGACGCGCTCGACCGGGCGTTCGGCCGCCTCCTGGCCGTCCAGGTGCCCGCCCAGCCGCCGGTGCTCGTGAGCCACGGCGCGCTCTGGGCCTACGCCGATCCCCGCCTCGAGGAGCTCTCGCCCGCCGTGAAGAATCTGCTCCGGATGGGCCCGCAGAACGCACGGCGCATCCAGACCAAGCTCCGGGAGCTGGCCGACGCGATGGGAGTCACGCCGAGGGCCCCGGGGGCGTGAGCGAGGGAGAAGAGCGCCGGCCGGCAGGGCTTTCCGGTTGAACTAGAACACGCCCTCTAGTTCGTGGTGTCTTCGGCGGGAGATCATGCGCTGACGGCTCGCTGACGGCGGGTCTGAACGGTGGCACTCCCAGGATCACCGTATTCGTGTGCACCCGCCGGAGGCCATCATGTCGACGCCCACCACCCCAGCTCTCAGCCTTCTCACCTTTCCCTACCGCGGACTCCGCCCCATCGAAGGAGACCGAGCAATCCTCAAGGCGGAGGGCCGGCGCCCCGGATCGGCGTTGGTGTGGCGGACGACCGCCCCGTTGTCGAGGAAGCACGTCGAGCTGGTGAACTCGCGGCCCGGAGGCCTGGCGTTGATCGTGATCCTGCCCCCGGCAGGGGACATCGCCCGGCAGGCCGAATTCCTCACGTTGATTACGGAGGCGCGGCCCCAGAGCGTCCTTCCTCACCATGAGGGCCTTTCGGCCGGAGAGCTGTCGCAGACGCTACGGCGCCCTCCGGAGGATCTGGGGGTGGAGGTCACCGACTATTTCGCCTGGAGGGGAATCGAGGTGAGCAAGGACACGAGGCGCATCGTCCACAAGATCATCGAGTTCTCGGCGGAGCTCCGATCGGTGAGCGCCGTGTCGCGTGGCCTCTACATCTCGCGTCGAGCGCTCGGGCGCCGATTCATGAGCCAGGGTCTGCCCGTCCCCTCGCACTGGCTCCACTTCGCACGCCTCCTTCGCGTCACGATTCGCCTCCAGAACACGGAGGAGAGCGTGCTGTCTTTGGGTTACGACCTCGGCTATCCGGACGGATTCTCTCTGAGCAACCAGATGTACCGACTCACAGGGTACCGTCCGAGCGCCGCCCGTCAGTTCTGGGGATGGGAGTGGCTGCTCGAAGCGTGGCTCCGGCGTGAAGCGGACACCGGAGGCCTGTCTCCCAGCTACACGGAGCGCTTTGGCGGATCTCGCACCGCACCGCCGCGCGCGCCTCTCGTGCGACGGCTCGATCCGAGGCCCGGCGAGGGCAGGAAGTCCGGACGGACGCGCGCCGCTGGCTGACCGCGGTTGCCTGAGCGGCCCGCGTGACCGAAGATATCGGTCCCCCCAGCCCGAGCCACGTGAGGTCACGTTCGTCTCGAGGTTCGTGCATGAGCCTAGATCTGTATCTGGAGGCTCCGCTCCGGATCCAACTCTTCGGAGGCCCGGCGATCCGGGAAGGGGGCGAAGCCCGGCCACTGACTCCCTACCAGTCGGCCTTTCTTACGCTCGTGTACGGCCATGATGGCCAGGGGCTGAGCCGCCCCCGGGCGATCTGGATGATGTGGGAGGAAAGTGACAACGCCGTCTACCGTCAGAGAGTGCGGCAGACCCTGCACGGAATTCGAAAGCGAGTCGGGCGTGATCTGATTCGGGTTGTCGGTGACACGCTCGAGCCGGCAACCGAGGGGGTGCACTCCGACCTCCGCCACTATCACGAGCTTCTGGCTTCGGGCGAGTTCCGGCAGGCGGCGAGCCTCCACCGCGAGGGCTTCGCCTCGAAGCTGGTGCAAGCACCCAGTCGAGAGTACGAGGACTGGCTCGAAGCGAAGCGTGTCCGACTCCGGCGGCTTCTTCTCGAGGCTGGCGCGCGCGGCTGGGACGAGCATCATCCGAGAGGGAACTGGCCGGAGGCACGGGAGGCGGCGGAGGCGCTGTACGCGGTGGATCCGGAGAACGAGTCCGTGGTGCGCAAGGTCATCGAGGCTCGCGCGATGACGGGCTCGAGGGAGGGGGTGGAAGCCGCCTATAGTGCGCTCCTCGGAGCCCTGGGCGGCGAGCGATCGCCGGGCCGCGAGACCATCGAGTTGGTGGAGCGGGTGCGGACGATGACCAGCGTCGGGTGGAGTGAGGAGCGGAGCACGCCCGAGCACATCCCCCTGGTCGGCCGAGCGGACGCGCTAGCGCGGGCCCGCGAGTGCCTGGACCGGGTGCGACACGGCACGTTCGAGGTCGTGCTGGTGAAGGGCGAGGCCGGAATCGGCAAGACCCGGCTCCTCGACGAGCTGAAGCAGGAGGCGTACGTCAAGGGGTTCCGGTGTCTGTCCGCCCATCCGGTGGAGCTCGAGCAGCGGATTCCGCTCAATCCTCTCCTGGATGCCTTGGGGACGGAGGACGTGATCGCCCACATCGACGCCCTCGGGGAGCCGTGGCGAGCCGTCATCGCGGCCCTTCTTCCGGCCGACGCGGCGATCGAGCGGGTCGCCGAGGTCCCCTACATCCAAGAGAGCAGCTTGTCGCGCAGGCTCCTGGACGCCTTCTCGCTCCTGTTCTCCAAACTCGCCGACGACCGCCCCACCCTGCTCTTCATCGATGACCTCCAGTGGGCCGACGCGACGACGCTTGCGGTTCTCCAGTTCATCCAGCGTCGGTGGAGATCGGGCTCACTCGGCGTCGTGGCGTCGATCCGGCCCGATCTGGTGAGCCCCACGGACGAGGTCGGACGGTATCTCAGGGAGCCCCCCGATCTCGGGGTCACGCGCGTGAGCCTGGAAGACCTGTCTGAGGAGGACGCGATCCGCCTGGTCCGCAACGTCGGGGGCGAGGACGTGAGTCAGACGACCTGTGCCCGCATCTGCGCCCTGGGTGGCTGCAATCCGTTCTACATCATCGAGCTCACGAAGGACTACCTGGCCGGGAAGCTGCAACTCCCCGAGATGCCCTCCGACGCGCTGACGGTGCCCATCTCCATCCAACAGCTCTTCGAGGCTCGAATCGAGCACCTGAGCCCGGCCGCCCGCAAGGCGGCGGAAGTCATGGCCGTTTGGGCGCGCTGGATGAAGCTGGACGATCTTTCCGTGCTCATCGCGTCGAACTTGGATACGTGCGCCGATCACGTCGAAGAACTCGCCGCGTGGCGCCTCGTTCAAGTCGATCGCGACAGGGTGCGCATCGCCCACGAGCTGTTCCGCAGCGCCCTCTATCAACGCCTCGGCGCCGTTCGACGCGCGGTTTTGCACCGGGCTGTGGCGCAACATCTCCTGGCAACGTCCGATGCGCCGCTCGAAGGCGAGCTGGCCGTCCACTTCGCGAGGGCCGGGGACACCGGCACAGCCGTGCGGTATGCTCGGAAGGCGGCCACCGAAGCCCTGGAGAACGGGGCGGTCGCCGAAGCGGCGCACTTCCTGGAGATCGTGGCCGCCAACGAGGCGGACGAGACTCTCCAAGCCGAAGCCACGGCCGATCTCGGGCGTCTCCTGCATATGAACCGCGAGATCGCGCGCGCAAATCCGCTCCTGGAGCTTGCGTCCTCCCGTTTGCGGAAAGTGGGCAGGACCAGCCGCGCGCTGCGGATCGAGATTCGGCAGGTGGATGGCCTGGCGGAGGATGGCACCACACCGATCAAGAAGCTGATCGAGCGGCTCAGCCTCATCAAGAAGGAGGCCAGGGCACATGGCGATTGGGAGACCGTCGCCCTGGCGCTGGATGTGGAACTGCACTTGCTGGCCCGAACGGCCGACATCGCAGCCATTCAGTCGTTGTTCGAACAGATGAGACGATGTTCGGTCTCTGGATCCGAGGAAGCTGCATGCGTAGCGGATGCCTCGCTCGCACTGAACGTGCTGTACGGGGACCCTGACGAAGGGCTCGGTGCGGCTCGTGCAGCAGTCAGGATCGCCGAGGAGGACGATCTTCCTCAGTATCTCTTTCTAGCTCAGAATCGACTGTTCCTAGTGCTGGTTTCTCGAGGGATGCTCAATCTCCCCGAGGGACAAGAACTCATCAAGCGGGCCGGCGATGTCTCCGCCTCGAGCGGCGACCTCATCCACCGCTTTCACTTCGAAGCCAACGTTGCAAGCTTCCACATGGATGCTGGTGACCTCGATCGTGCAGAGATCGAACTTCGACATGCTCTGTCGCTGATCGCCGAGGCCGAGGCGGCATTGGCACGAGTCGTACAGCTTACGAACCTGGCGGAGCTGGTGTTGAGGAAAGGGGATTTTCTGACAGCAGCCCGCTTGTTCACCAATGCCGAGATGATGCTGATCCCGACGACGCCGGAGGATGTGCACCAGATCGTCAACGCCGGGCTGGGGATCGCGGCTCTCGAGACTGGGGACCTGTCCGAAGCGCGGCGCCGATGGACCAGGAGTTCTCCAAGCCCAGCGGTATGGCACTATGACAGGTCCCCAGCGGTTATTTTTCGAGCGCGAATGATGGAGCGGCAAGGCCACGCACGGGAGTGCCTAAGGGACCTGGCCAGGCTCTCGGACGGGCTCAAAGGCCGCTTCACCTTCGGCTGGTTCAAGCTACTCGCGCTGGAAGCGAGAATGGCAAGGCGGACCGGAGTCCCCACGCCCGTGGACCGTCTACTTGAAGCTATCCAAGCGGCGCAGGCGCTTTGCCTCGATTGGTGGGTGCGGGAGTTTCAGGAACTCCTTGAACAGGGTACTCGGGCACCCAACGAAGGTCGGGGATAGGAACACTCAGGCGTTGCCCACGAGCCTGAGGGCGGCAGCCACCGAGGTCGGAAGTGGGATGTTCGATTCGCCCCTTCGGCGTTCCGACGAGAGCTCCTCGTGGTGAAGCCTGATAAGATCGTGCGACACGACGCAGTCCACGATCTCGGGATCGAACTGGATGCCCGAGTACAGCCCCAACTGCTCGTGGACCTGGTCCACACCAAGGGCCTTGCGATAGGGCCGGTCCGAGAGCATGGCGTCGATGGCGTCGCACACCTTGATGATGCGCGCACCCTGCGGAATGTCGGCTCCGGCCAGGCCCTCAGGGTACCCACTCCCATCGAAGTGCTCGTGATGGTGCTTGACGGCCAGGATGACAGGATCTCCGAGCGAGGTCAGAGACCCCAGGAGCTCCGCCCCTTTGGTCACATGCGACTCGATCACAGCGCGCTCTTCCTTCGAGAGCCCGGCCGGCTTCTTCAGGATGTCGGAGTACACACCTTCGATCTTGCCGATGTCGTGAAGAAGCGCCGCGCTTTCGATCGCCTCAGCTCTCTTGCCGGGCACACCCATCGCTTGCGCGATGCTCTTCGCAAGCCGCTGAACTCGGAGAGAGTGACCCGATGTATATGGATCACGCGTCTCGATCGCCTTGACCAGTGCCTTCAGTAGATCGGCATTCGCGGCCTGGAGTTGCTGCGTGGTGAGGTAGGAATGTCGAATGAAGACGAACGGGAAAATCGTGAGAAAAAGGCCCGCGATGCCTACCTCGATGTAGAGGGCAGCGACCGCAACAGCGATCGGGCCGATCGACAGGTCGTAGAGGAGGTTAACACTCGAGGGCCCAACCATCTCGTTCCAAGCCTTTCGGAAAGGGAGGCCCTGACTCAAGGCAAGTGCCAACGCCACCGCCGAGTGGTTCATGACCAGGAACACCACGGCAAATAGTGCAAATGGGCCGAGCTGCTCCAGCAGGTTCGTAGCGCGAGCGGACTCGGAAAATGTCATCAAGGGGATGCCGCCCGCCGCCACGAACGCCCATCCGGCCACTGCCGTGGAGATGACCATCTGCCCGAGGTTGAAGCTGGCGCGCAGCGTTGATTTCCTGCGAACAACGTATTCGACGACCGCCATATTGATGACGACACTGCCAACTGCGGCCGTCGGGCCAAAGAGAAGGAGGATGGTTAGAAGGGGGAGGAAGCTGATCGAGGAATTCCCCCCTGCCCGCCCCACCTTGACCGCCACTGCTTGCTGCTCGGCAAAGATCCCGAACAGTAGCAGCGTCAAGAAACCCGGGAAATTCCCGTACCCCAAGAGCCGGAGCCCACTCCAATCCGTCCCAACGAGGATCAGAGTGGCCGCAATGCACAAAGCCACAACGTAGGTACGAATCGAGAGCCGTCGCATGAGATCGCCCCTCGATCAACCGGCCGTTACCAAGTCATCGTGCCGTGCCCAATCAGGGCCAGCACTGCTCCGACGAAATCCAGCAGAGAGCTGAACATGCGCATACCTCCTTTTCTAAGAGCGTCGACTTTCGGGGTAATCGCTAAGAAAGCCGCGTGCGCTTCGCTCTCCGCTCAGCTTCACTCATGGCCGGTAGACCGAGGGGTTCTCCTTTCTCCGTCTTGGGTTCTTCGCTCCGGGCCCTCAGGCCCCCTTCTAGACTCTTCCGCGGACCCAGCGGTCCGTGGCTTGTAACGCTGCCAGGATGGCGGCCCGGTCGGGAGATTCCTCGACGACCGTCGCGCCGGCCAGGGCCGTCACGTTCCGGGCCTCGAGCGCATGCACCGCCACCAACACGAACTTCCGGTCGAACGCGTCGACCAACTTCACACCGTCCAGCGCCAGCGTGACGCCGTCTCCGGCGTCCTCGTGCATCTCGGCGTCCAGGGCGGCGTTGACCGCGTCCAGCGTCGCCGCCGCCACGGCCTCCAGCCGTACGCGCGGCAGCTCCGCCGCGCTCGCCTCACCCGTGAATCGTTGGTCCTTCCATTCCACTTCCACCCGATGATGAATCCGATGCCCCTGCCCGCTTTCGATCCGGTGACTCCGGAAGATGATTCGCCGGTCGGCGGCGGGAGGCTCCGGGTGCAACATTACCGCTGGGGGGAGATCCGGCACCTGCCGCTCTCTCGTCTGAGCGACCGAGATCTTCCGGTGGTCCACCGGGAGGTCGAGATGCGCGAGCAACGCCGATTCGACATTCCGCACCGTCTGCTTCGGTGTTACTTCATCGGTTGTGAGAAGATGGATCTCCTCCACTTCGCCACCGGGTCGCGCGACCACTCGAGCCGAGACGATGCCCTTCAGTGAAAGGAGCAATCGTTCGGCTTCCTCTATCGTCCACCCGGCTCGTTCTTCGCTTGGCGCAGTCATCAGTCCCCTCTTCGAGGAGCACGGGGCAGAGGCGCCAGTCTCCCATGTTATCCGATGTGGAACGGAGGCAGGGCCCGGGCACGCACAGCGCCTCGAAGTCCTGGATCCACGTTCCGGCAGACGCGCGACCTCACATATGCGCGCCTTCTTATGTCTGACTGCGAGCAACGGATGAGGGCCACTCAGGAAGCCCTCTGTCACTCGACGGCGGGAGAGTCGGTACAAATGTTTAGTAGAGCGGAGATACATATGCGACCGCGAGGGACCCTCTGTCAAGACACAAGCAATCTCAACCTCTCTGGCCGCACCGCACCAGACGCTGACCGTGACAATCTGATAGAGAAGTTTCTCAAAAAGGGTACATCGAGACATCGATCGGATCGCCAGCCCAGGTCGTTCGGCGGTGGGACTCCGGCCAGGGTCGCCCGAGTGCGCGCCACATCCACCGTGTACACCGCCCTGGTCGACCGCCCCTGCGGAACGCCGGAACCCAGCAAGACGAGCGTGACCCGGCGATCGTACCAATATGCGATGCTTCGGAGGGCCCCCGGTCGGGGCCGACCAGACCCCGTCAGCCCATCCCACGAGCTTCGGACGGGCCGCAGGCATCGCTCGCACGACAGGGCAAGCGCCCGGACGAAGCAGCAGAGCGACCAGAGCGACGCCCAACGCCGCCGGTCTCCTCATCGTTCCGCGTCTTTCGGCAACTGGACAATCGTCAAGTCGGTGGACTACACTAACCTCATCGGCACACCTCTCCACGGCGTGCGTCCCCTCGCCACGACCTTGACTCGCCTATGCTACAGAGAGCGCTCACGCTGACCGCGCTGGTGCTTTTCGGGGCAGGCTCTCTTTCGGCCCAGGAAAAGCAACTGTCCTACGAGCTGCGGCCGGGCGATCAGGTGACCATCTCGGTCTTCACGGCCGCCGGCGAGCAGGTCGGCGTCGTGAGCGGCCAGCGGATCATCAACCGCGCGGGCGACATCTTCCTCCCCTACGTCGGGACGGTGCACGTGGCCGGGCTCGACGAGAACGGGCTCCGCGAGCTTCTCACCCAACGTTACGGGGGCTTCTACTCCGACCCCGTCGTGGACGTGAAGGCCAACCTCCGCGTCAGCATCACCGGAGCGGTCGGAAGACCCGGCCAGTACTTCCTCGATCCAACATCGACGATCATCGACGCGATCGCCAACGCGGGCGGGATGGGCTCGGAGGTCGCGGTCGCCGCCAATCAGATCCCCTCCGATCAAGGCGCGGTTCGACTCGTACGAGACGGCAAGACTTTCCTTCTCGACCTCCGTCCGGGCGAAGCCGCGGACTCGGTGCTGAACATGAGGATCAAGTCGGGAGACTGGATCAACGTGCCCACACGTGGTCGCTCGAAGATCCGCGACGATGTGCAGTTCTGGGGAGGCATGCTCTCGTTCGTGACGTCGATCTTCGGGTTCGCCTACCTCATCGGGCATCACTGAGGACTCATTCCGCCATCGCGGCGCCCAGCGCCGTCTCCCACCTTCTTGGGTCCTAGTCTCCTGGTCTCCCAGAACCTGCGGACCCCATGGACCCTCTGATCGCCGGCCTCGTTCCCTCGGAGTCGTCCCTTCTGGACGAGCGCAGCCGCCCGGACTTCCGGGACGTCTTCGGCGCGCTTGCCCGCCGCTCCACCGAGGTCGCTACGGCCGTGACACGCGTGCGCCTGAGTACGCTCGATCTCACGCGATCGGAGATGGAGGGCGTTCGTCGCCTGCGGGTGCTGGTGGCGGAGGTCAACGCATTGCATCTGGATGCGGAGGCGCGCGTCCTGCACGGGCAGCCCAACCGGGCGGAGCACTTGATGTTCCTCACCGAGCTCCTTCGCGAGGGCCGTCTCCAGGTCCGCTCCGCACCGCTGGCCGGCTGGTCTCCGGACTTCACGGTCTTCTCGAACTCGTCGGGGCCGATCGCGGTGTTGGCAGGCTACCATTGGTTCGAGCGGCCCTACCCCCATCGGGGGCCGGCGCTCGGGAGTCTCCATAGCGGTGACGCCGCCCGCCTGGCGGCCGCCCGCTACTCGGAACTGTGGGAGGGAGCCCACGACATCGGGCCGGCGGTGTGGAGCATTCTGGCGAGGGCCAGGGCCAGGGCCCACGCCCTCGCCTGCGTGCATAGCTAGCGGCGGCACGCCCGAGAGGAGCGGCTGTGGTGAGCGTGTCTCGAGCTCCCGGCGAAAGCCGCGACCCGTTGACACTCCCCCCGAGCGGATCTCTATTTTCTTCCCTGCATTCGATCCGGCGTAGCTCAGTTGGTAGAGCAGCTGGCTGTTAACCAGCGGGTCACAGGTTCGAGTCCTGTCGCCGGAGTGCAAACGCCCCCGGGATCCCTCGTGAGAGGATTTCGGGGGCGTTTCGCGTGGAGCTCTACCGGGGCCTGCCCCCGGTCCTGATCTCGCAGTCTTCCCAGAAGGCGGTCGAGGACGTGAGCCCACGAACCCGGCGGCCGGCTTCTCCCTGACGCAACTATTTCCGTCGAGCCCTCGTTTCCGTAGTGGTGGGAGCGGGAGACGACCTGCTCGAGGGCCCCAACCGGAAACGGATCGGCGTGGCAGCCACGGAAGCGGAAAGCGGCGGACCACAGGAGGCGCGGCTGATCGAGGCGTGCCAGCAGGGCGACACGTCCGCGTTCAACCTCCTGTTCTGGCGGTGGGAGAGGCCGCTCTTCCACTTCGTCTACCGGTACGTGGACGACGCGGCGCTCGCCGAGGACCTGGTGCAGGAGACCTTCCTGCGGGTCGTGAAGTCGATCGCCCGGTACTCGCACCGGGGGTCTTTCAGCACCTGGCTCTACCAGGTCGCGGTGAACCAGTGCAAGGACCACCTGAGAAGGAAACGGCTGAAGGTCGTCTCGCTACACGACTCCTACACAACGGCGTCGGGCGAGCAGGTCTTCGTGAAGGACCGGGTGGCCGATGAGCGTGCCCGAACGGACGCCGCGGCCGAATCGGCCGACCGGGAGGAGCTGGTGAGGAGACTCCTCGGCGGCCTCTCGGAGGATCAACGGGTGGTGATCGTCCTGAAGGAATACCAGGAGCTCACGTTCGTTGAGATCGCGGAGGTGCTCGGCATCCCGGAGAGCACGGTGAAGGCCCGACTCTACCGTGGGCTGCGCGCGATGAGGGAGCAGTTGGAACGGGAGGGGAGGTCGCTGGAGGACGGATCAGGAGGAGCGTCATGAGCGGTGAGTGTGCAAACAGGGAGGAGCGGCTGGTCTCCCTCCTCTACGAGGACGGCGACCCGGCCGAGCTCGCCGAGATCCGGGCTCACCTCGCCACCTGCGCGGCGTGCCGGGACGAGTTCGAGCGACTGACCGCGACGCGCGGGCTCCTGGGAGCGTGGTCCGA
Organism: uncultured Gemmatimonadaceae bacterium; assembly: GCA_964519125.1. Taxonomy (GTDB): domain Bacteria; phylum Gemmatimonadota; class Gemmatimonadetes; order Longimicrobiales; family Gaopeijiaceae; genus SZUA-318. The sequence continues at coordinate 25,709 of CAZFIS010000007.1, forward strand.
CGTGGCCCATGCCCCGAGAGTGATCTACGTGAACGGGCCCGCAGGCGTCGGCGGGCACACCCGCGGGGGGACGGGATGGGGCGGCTTCCGGCCATTCATGCCCTCCCTCGCGGCCGCCGCCGCGGTTGTGCTGTTGCTCGCCGCGTCGGCTTCGTTCCTCCGCCTGCGCGTCGGTCCGAACGGCAGTCTGCGCCTCGGCTTCGGTGCCTCGCCGGCCTCGGCGGCCCAGCCCTCCGCGCTCGTGACCAGGGGGGATCTCGATCAGGGTCTCGCCCAGACGGCGAGCTATCTGGAGGCCACGATGCGCGCCGCGCGTGATCAGGACCGTCAGGCAATGCTCGCCGTGGTCGATCAGACGCTCCGCGACCAGAACACCTCGTTGGGAAGACAGATGACGAGTGCCATCGACTCGGCGTTCGACGAGATCGACCACCGGCGGCGCGCCGACCTCAGCGTGATGCTCTCTTCGATGAACGACCTGCAGGTGATCACCAGCAGCGAACTGCAACGAATGAACGCGATGCTGGCGTCCGCGACGCCCGGCCCCGCTACACAGGAGTGACGAACATGTCCATGACTTCGAGACGCATCCACGAAGTGTCGCACCTCACGGGGATCGCCGTCGTGATGCTGTGCGGCGCCGCCGCCGGGGCCGCGGCCCAGGGCGCTCCGAGGGTCGTCCGCGATACGGCGCTGGCCGCGACCAAGCTCATCGAGGTTCGCGAAGCAGCGCCCGCTGCGGAGCCGGTCGTCGTGGCCGAGGCTCGCGCCATCGCGAGCAACGTGCCGGGGGTCTGGTACGTCTTCGACGCTCAGAACGTCCCCCCGGACGTGCGCATCATGCAGACCATCGTGCGCACCGCCCTCTCGCAGGTCGAGCCGCCCAGGATGCCGAGCGGGCTCGGGGGCGACAGCGCGGGGGACGCCGCCGACACGAGCGGAGTGTACGTGGTCGCGCCGAGGGCGTCCTTCGTCGGCCGCGGTGACGTGAGCGGCTTCTATATGCAGGGCTACGGCTACGTCTTCACGGTGAACTGGCCGGTCGGCGTGGGCGTCTCGTTCTTCAACGCCCAGGCGGCGAGGATCGCCGAGGCGACGGCGGACCAGCAGGTCGCTCTGGAGAGCGCGCGGGCAAAACTCGAACAATTCACGGCTCAGGGGGAAGCGGGGGCCAAGGCGGACGCGAAGCAGCGTGAGCGGGCCCAGGCGGAGGTGCAGCGTGAGGTGCAGCGGCAGCGGCAGGTTCGAGTCGCGCGTCTCCAGAGCGACCAGGCGCGCACCAAGGAGATGGACGCGTGGACCGCCCAGTACCGCCAGCGACTCTCCGACGCGCTCAGGGACGCCATCGCGGGCTACGGGAGCACGCTGCGTCGGGCCCGTCCGGGAGAGGCGATCACCTTCATCGCGGACTTCGGCGGCGGGAACGCCGAGACGGTGACGATGACCGTGAAGGCGGGAGCCCTCCATGGCTCCAACCTCGACGCGAACCGAAGCGCGATCCAGATCTCCAGGGGACAGGGCGATATGTCCGCGCGCCTGAGCACCCAACTGAAGATCATGAGTCAGATCATCGACACCTCGCTCCGCCCCGACGCTTCGGATCAGGGCGTGATGGGAGGCGTCTGGAGCACCTACTTCGGCGGCACGGCCCAGACCCAGTACGTGCCGGGCTACGGCGTCATCTTCCGCAAGAGCGCTCGCCTGAACACCGCTCGGGCGTTCGCGAGCTTCGCGCCGATGCCCCTGAGGGAGAGGAGCAGGACGGCCCTCGACTCGACCGAAAGCAAGGCTCGCAAGTCCTACCAGGAGCACCTCGATACGCTGAAGCGCAAGACGGCGGAGATCCTGGCGACCTACGGTCCCACGCTCACCGAGTTGAAGGACGCCGATTGGGTCGGCATCAACTACGACGTCGGCTCGGCCGCCGCTCTTCTCGGCAACGGGGGTGAGAACTACCTGGTGCAGGCTCGCATGCGTGACGTCCGGCAGGCTGCCGCCCAGAGCGACCCGGCGGGCTGGCTGGCACAGCGGCTCGTCACCAACGAGAAGGGTGACTGACCCGGAAGAGGGGGAAGCTTCCCCTACCCCGACCTCTCGGCCGTGCGGCGGCTTCGGGAACGGGCCCGGATAGGTATGATAACAGTAAGTACGACTTGATGTTACGGAAGTCGGCGAGCGATCCAGACCGTGCGGTAGACCGCCGTGCCGAGCGTGCCGAGAGCGATCACGGCGAGGACAGGAACGAGGAGTCCGCCGATGCCACGCCCGAACAGCGCGGAGACCTCCGGGTCCAACACTGCACCAAACCCGAGGAGGAGGAGGCGCTCTGCGCGCTGCATGACTCCCACCTTGCAGACGATCCCAACACTTTCCCCGCGCGCCCGGGCGTAGCTCACCAGGAGCGAGCCACCGAGTCCGGCGACCACCAGGATCAGGACGAATTCCGACGTCCGGAAGAGCAGCGCCAGGCCCACGAAGGCCGCAACCTCAGCGAAGCGGTCCAGTGTGGAATCGAGAAAGGCTCCCCGGTCGCTGGCGACGTCGAGCGCCCGGGCGATGCGCCCATCCAGGATGTCTGCCACGCCGCCGAGGAGGATGCCCCAGCCGCCCATCGAGACCCACCCGGTCGCGAAGGCGACCGCGGCAGCGATCCCGAAGGCTACGCCCAGCAGGTTGTAGAAGAGGGGGCCGAGGCGTAGCACGAGCGAAATCCGCTCCACCGGGTAGATGAACCAGTAGAACCAGTTCCGCACGAAGCTGCCCAGCACGAACGATCCCCGGTCCTCGATTTCGTTGGGATCCGGACGGCGTGCCGCGCTCACGGCATACGCCGGCATCGAAAGCAGGGCCAGGAGGAGGAGTCCCCCGAGAACCGCGAGATCGGTTCGGATCATGAGCTCTCCTGCCCGGGGCGCCCCCGCAGAACGCGGATTACGCGGGGCCAGAGGAAGATCAACGGCGCACGGCGCTCCCAGGCAGTGAGCTCCACCCGTTGTCCCGTGTGGCGCTCGACCTTGCGCGCGATATAGGGTAGCCAGTTGTCGAACGTGATCACGTGCTTGAACCAGCGCAGCGTACTACGCGCCTCGGAGAGAAGAAAGTACCGGCGCCAGCGACTCCGTTCCGCCGGTGTCGGGGGAACCCGGAATCGATAGGAGCCGTTCCCCACCCGATCGAGCCTCCCGCCACGCACCGCGGCTTCGAGCCCTTCGCCGAGATGCTCGCGGAAATGCTCACGCTGGGCCTCGAAGACCTTGTCGGATCGATTCTGCGCCTCGGGCCGCAGCTCCCCGTTGTAGGAGACCTCCAGGAGACGCCGGCCCACGGCTTCGGCGTCGAAGGTCCCCTGGAGATACGGCCCGACCCATTCCAGGACACCCGCGCGCGCACCGCTCAGCACCTGGGCGACCCAACTCTCGTCCGAAGGGCTCCTGGACCAGACCACGGCGACTCTCTGGACCATGCGGCCCAGGAGGAAGTGATCGGGAGGACGCGTGCTCAGGGCGCGCCCGAAGTCGTCCCTGCGAACCACCAGGCACTTGGCCACGCCGTGGCGGCCGTCGTCGGGCGTGAACGCGATGACGTTGGGCGGCAGAACGCGCGACAGGGTGGCCATGAGCCAGGCGGGACGATGGAGCTCGTGCGTCCTCTTCATCTCCCGATAGAAGCGGTGGTACTCGTCCACGACCACGACGAAGTCGTAGGCGCTGAATTCACCCGGCGACGTGTTCAGGAGGTGCGATCCATAGAGAATCACGGCACATACCGAGTCCCCCGCCGCGGACACCAGCCCCTCGGCCAGACGGAGCACTCCGGAAGATGATCGCACCTTCATGCCGCCGCGGGGATGCGCATCCTCGCCAGCGCCTCCACCATCTGTCGTCTAGCCTCCTCGATGAACTCGGCGGGATCCGCCTCCGGGTCGCTCCACTCCAGCACGCCGGCCACCTCGATGCGACCCTGGATGGTGCTCAGGTCCGCCACGAAATCCTTGAACTTCGCGCGCTCCCAGAACCCGTCCGCAACCAGCACATACACCTTCCACGGGCGAGCCCCCAGGATCACCCGCAACCCGGACGTCCGGAATCTCCCGATCTCGCCGTTCCGCGTACGCGTCCCTTCGGGAAACACGGCCAACGGAACGTCCGAGGTGCGTGCCGCTTCCGCGATGTCTTCGAGACCGCGCCGGCTTTCCCCGGGGTTTGCCCGCGGATCGACGACCGGGTATTGATAGAGCCGCACCATGTGCGAGATTAGCGGGATCCATCGAAGATAACGCTTGCGCGTGATGATCCTGGGGTACGATCCGTCTATGGAGGCGCACACCAGGGGAATGTCGAGAAGCGATTGGTGGTTCATGAGCACGAGGACGCCGGGGCCGCCCGGGATGCTGGGGATCTCCGGGATGGAGGCGCCCCCCGCTCGCTTGACCAGACCGAGCATGGTGTAGGCCATGATGTGCTGCCATCGGGTGAGAACGGGAATGCGCCGGGTGGGCGCCAAGCGGACCCACAGATGGATGACGGTCCGCTCGACGAGGTCGGCGCTCAGCAGTGCGAGGCACACGAGCAGTATGGCGACGTAGCCTCGGAGCTTCACTTCGGAGCCTCTCCGGACGGAAGTGGATCGCGGTCGGCGAGCAGCGCTCGATGTTGGACCGGCCAACGCTAACGAAACCCGCCGAGGGCCATCAAGGCGGGAGAAGAGCCTTCTACAGGAAGACGGAACGACATGGACTACACGTACTACGGCTTCCGGAACTGCGTCGGGGCGTTCTACGAGATGCCAACCGCGGACGCCCGCAAGATTCTGCCGCCGCATTTGCAGCCCATGGAGCTCCAGCACACGCGGAGCATCTTCGCCGTGATGGCGTTCGAGTTCACCGAGAGCGAGGTCGGCCCGTACGAGGAGCTCGTCCTCTCTGTCATCGTGCCCCCGATGGTCGTGCCGGGCAAAGCTCTGCCCAAAGCGGCGTTCTATCCGTTCATCGTGGGCACGTCCACCGAAGCGTCGCGGCTGCACGCCATCGATCGCTGGCATCTGCCCCATTACATGAAGGATCTCGCCATCGGCTTCGACGAGTCGGACGGGCAGATGGAAGTCAAGGTGCGCGACGAGGGCCGTCCGGTGATCGACTTCCTGGTCACGGACTACCACTACGAGCCGGTCCGCAACTTCTACAACGCATTCATGATCGACGGTGACGATCGCTTCAAGGCGAATATCTACATGGAGGCTCCCCACTCGGAGCACGAAGAGGAGCGAGGCTCCCTCACCCTCTACGAGCACCCGATGATCGAGCCACTGTCGATCGCAGACGTCGCCACCTACCCGTTCCGTGAACAGTGGTACCAGGCCGGGCTGCAGACCTTCGAGCCGCTGGAGACGATCTGACGGCGGCGGAGCGCCGACACTTCGTCATCTTCAACCCAGCCTCCGGTAGAGGCCGGGGCGCTCGTCGTATCTCTCGCTACCAAACGCTTCTCGAGGAACGCATCCCTCACGTAGCCTTCGGGACCACGTCGGGTCCCGAGGGTGAAAGGGAGCTCGCCGACGAGGCGCTCGAGGCAGGCTACGACGTGATCGTCGCGGTCGGGGGCGACGGTACCTGGAGCAACGTCGCGGACCGCATCGTGACGTCCGGCCGTAGCGACGTCGCGCTCGGGATCCTGCCGAGCGGAACGGGCAACGACTTCGGACGCAACCTCGGGTTTCACCCCACCGACGCGGCGGAAGCGGTGCGCGTTCTGGCCGAGGGGCGCATACGCACGGTGGACGTGGGGCGCCTCGACACGCCGAGCGCCTCCGAGCACAGGCCGACGAGGCTCGAGCCGCGCTACTTCCTCAATCTGCTCGGCTTCGGATTCGACATCGCGGTCATCGACGCGGCGGCGCGAGCCCGCTTCCTGAAGGGCGAGCTCCTCTACAAGCTCACGGCCCTCCAACAGCTCTTCCGCTTTCCGGGAATCCGACTGGGTCTGCGAAGCGGATCGGGGCGCGAAGCCGAGGGCGCGCATCTCATGCTGACCGTCTCCAATGGCCGGTATTTCGGCGGGGGATTCCCCATCGCTCCGCACGGAAGAGTCGATGACGGCCAACTCCATGCCTGCCTCATCGCGGACGCCTCCCCACTGAGGCGCCTTCGGCTCTTCAACCTCGCCGAGAAGGGGCAGCATGGCCGCTCGGATCGCGTGACCTTGGTCGATGACGAGCGCTTCCGGATCACGTTCGCCGCTCCCCCCCGGTTCGAGATGGACGGTGACGTGCGCCAGGCCGCCGAGGCGACCCTGGAGGCCCGCGTGCTACATGCTGTGCTGCGGGTGGTGGCACCCGAGGACTCTGCGTCACAAAGTACTTGACGTCCTATGGTAACCCGAGTTACGGTTCGTCCATGATGTTGCCCGCCCGCAAGCTCCGCGGCGCCGACCGAAGCCCGCTCGCCCTACACGATCGGGCGATGGACAACTTGCGCTTCATACGGGAAACCATGGAGCGCTCGGCATCGTTCACCGCAGTGTCCGGGTGGGGCGGCATCGTCATGGGTCTCATCGCGCTCGCGGCGGCGGTAGTGGCGCACAGCGTCCCGGGCACCGTCGCCTGGCTCCTCGTCTGGATGGGCGCTGCCGGCCTTTCGTTCATCGTGGCGCTCCTCGCGATGGCCCGGAAGTCCGCAGCCGCCGGAGCACCCCTGCTCACCGGCCCTGGACGGAAGTTCGCCTGGAACGTGACCCCCCCACTTTTGGTGGGAGGCCTCCTCACCCTGGCGCTCTTCGACGCCGGTGCAACCGAGCTGCTACCCGGCGTATGGCTCCTCCTCTACGGAGCGGGCGTGGTGACGGGGGGATCCTTCTCGGTGCGCATCGTGCCTCTGATGGGACTCGCCTTCATGCTCACCGGAGTCGCGGCGCTGTTCGGTCCGGTGGCCTGGGGAAATGCATTCATGGCCGCCGGGTTCGGTGGTCTGCACATCGTGTTCGGTATCGTGATCTGGAGGAAGTATGGTGGCTAGGTCCGACGCTCTTCCCGACGAAAGCGCTCGCGGCTCACCCACGTTTTCCCTTGGAAGCGTGGACGGTCTCGGGCCCGAAGCGGGCGCGCTGGAGCTCGACAGGCTGATCCACGAGCGCGTGCGGCTCGGCATCGTGAGCGCGCTGGCGGTCAATGGATCTTTGACGTTCACAGATCTGAGGAGCCTGCTCGGAACGACCGACGGCAACCTCAGCGCGCATGCTCGGCGTCTTGAAGACGCGGGGTACGTCTCTTGCAAGAAGTCTTTCGACGGGCGCACGCCCAAGACGGAATACGCGCTGACGGACCGAGGACGCAAACGGCTCGAGGCGTATCTGGATCACATGGAGGCCCTCATCCAGGCCACACGCGAAGGGTGAGGGGCCAGCACAGTTCACGAACTTTTTTTTTCGGGCGCGGCTCTATGACACAGAGTGCTCTCTCCGGACTGGCTGCAGGCGGTCTGCACGTCGCAATCATCATGGACGGAAATGGCCGTTGGGCGACGCGCCGGGGACGTCCCCGGACATGGGGACACCGGCAGGGCGTGCGGACCGTGCGGTCCATCGTCGAGGCGGCTCCGGAGCATGGCGTGGGGACGCTGACCCTGTACGCCTTCTCCTCGGACAACTGGCAGCGGCCGGAGGCCGAAGTGCACACCCTCATGGGTCTCTTCCGCCGGTACCTACGGAGTGAGACCGCGCAGCTCGTGAAGAACGGCGTGCGCCTCCGGTGCATCGGCCGGAGGGACCGCCTGGACCGGAGCCTCCTCGACATGATCCAGGCGTCCGAGGCGGCCACGCAGGCCGGAACCCGACTCCGCCTCCGGCTCGCGATCGATTACTCCAGCCGCGACGTGTTGGTGGCGGCCGCGCGCCTCGGCCTTTCCGCGGCTTCCCTCGATCGAGAGCGTCTCACGCACTTCATCGGCGAAGCCATGAACGACACGGAGCCGGCTGGGGACGTGGACCTCCTCATCCGCACGGGAGGAGAGCAGCGCCTGAGCGACTTCCTCCTGTGGGAGTGCGCGTACGCGGAGATGGTGTTCTCGCCGCGTCTGTGGCCCGACTTCGGACCGTCGGACCTGGCGGCGGCCATCGCGGACTTCCAGGGACGCGAGCGGCGCTTCGGGCGCGTGGTGGCTGCCGCAGGCTGAAGGGCGCGACTCAGAACGCCCACCACCACCTGAGCGCCGCCAGGTTGTGCGAGGGCCCTCCGTAGCCGCGGTAGATGTCGGTCAGCACGGAGGCGAGCACGCCGACGTTCTTGGCGATGCGGTAGGCAACGGAAGCCTGATAGCGCGCGACGTCGTAGTCCCACTTGGCCGCTCCGGCCGTGTCCGTCCACGGGCGGAAGTCCAGATAGGACCAGCGCACCGCGGCGGACAGCCCGGCCACGAGATCCGACTGGACCTGGCCGACGTATCCGATCTCGACGATGTCGTTCCCGACATTGGGGACCTGCCATCGGTCGTGCAGGATCTCGGCCTTCGCCATCACCGGTCCGCGCGCGTACGAGAGGTTCGTCGACCAGATGGTCTGGTCGTAGTCCCAGCGTGAGCGCCCTGCCGGGAGGGTACCCGACGTGACGGGGTCCATGTAGGGCCCCGTGTCGTAGGAGCCCCCGACGGCCAACGACGGGGAGATCGGCACGCGGAGTCCGAGCACCCAAGACGGATGCTTGAACCGCTCGGTGTCGAAGCCCCATGCCGAAGGATCGCTCGACGGAGCGCTGTTCATGGCAGCGAACCGGTACGACACGCGGTCGATCGTCCCCATGGACATCGCACCCCACTGGTAGGGCACCCCCCACACCGGGGGCGTTCCCTGTGGACGCCGGACGGCCGGGTTGTCCCTCCACGTCAGGAACGCGGTGGGGGACGAAGGCGCCACCGAGCGGGAGATGACCGTTCGGAAGTCGTAGGGCAGTGGGGGGCGGACGAACGGATCCTGCGGGGTGAGGTGCCGCTCCGCATAGGACCCGAACGGGCTGGCGAAGCGACCCACCTGGAGGCTCACTCTCCCGGATGCGTCGGACAGGCGCACGTAGGCCTGCTCCACCCGTCCCTGCAACAAGCCCCGTGTGGGCGCCTCACCCCGGTCTCCCCGGAGCTCCACGAGCCCGTAGAGGTGGTCGCCCACGAAGATGTCGGTGAACAGCCTCAGGCGGGGCGCCAGGAACGTGCCCTCCCCCCTCGCCAGGCCTACGTCCTGCTTCGACAGGGAGAGGATCTCGAGGTCCAACTGCCCCGACCAGGCCACCTGGTAGCGACCCGATGGGGACTCGTATCCCAAGCCCAGACCCTGAAGCGTCGGGAGCCCGCCCGTGCTCTGGGCATGGAGGCTCGTCGGCAAGCCGAGAGCGGCGCCGGCGAGCAGGAGCGTGAGAACGGCGCCGGCACCCCGGCCGCCGCTCTTCGCGTTTCCGGTAGAGAGCGTTCCGTTTTCCACGGAGAAGACCTCCACTTCGTTCGAGAAGCCCTTGAAGCTGCGGCCCCCGAGGGACGAGGCATGCACGGTCGGGCCTGCGCCCCCGACCGTGGAGCCCGTGACGAGGATTTCACCCGCGCGCGCACCGCCGCACAGGCGCGAGGCGAGGTTCACGGTCTCTCCCAGCACGGTGTAGTTGAGGCGGTCGCTGGATCCCATGTTTCCCGCGACCGCACGGCCCGTGTTGATACCGATCCCCAGGCCGATCGAGGGCTCGCCGCGAGCGGTGCGCACTTCGTTGAGCCGGCCGATGGCTCGGCGCATCCGCACGGCCGCCCGCACGGCTCGCAGGGCATGGTCGGCTTGATGCGCGGGGGCGCCGAACACGGCCATCAGCTCGTCTCCGACATACTTGTCCACCACCCCTGCCTCCTTCTCCACCGCCGCACTCAAGCGCTCCATGCACTCGTTCAGGAGACCGATGACCGCCTGGGGCTCCATGCCGGCGGTCAGCGCGGTGAAGCCCCGGATATCGGCGAAAAGCACGCTCACCTCGCGGTTCTCTCCACCGAGATCGACGTCTCCTTTCATGAGCTCCTCGGCGACCTCGGGCGAGACGACCTTGTCGAGGACGGAGCGGTAGCGCTCCTTGAGGCGGAGCCCCCGCGTCATATCGTTGAACGCTCGAGCCAGAGTCCCGATCTCGTCCTGAGAGCGCACGGCGACCTCCGTCTCGTACTCTCCCCGCGCGACGCGTCCGGTCGCCGCCACGAGCGCGCGCACCGGCCGGGTGAGTCCCCGGCTGAGCGCCAGGCCCAGCAGGATGGAGAGCAGGAGAGCCACGGCTCCCCCCAACGCCAAAGCGTCGATGATGCGCTGGAACGGCGCGAGCACCCCGTGCAGAGGAACCGCGATCACCCGATATCCCTGCGCAGGATCGCCTTTCGTGAGCTCCTGGCCCCTGACCGCCCACTCCTCACCGGCCGCTTTCACCCGGCTCGAGCCCCTCCGCGCCGCCGCCGCGGCGAGCGCGGTCGCCAGGGCGCCCCGGCCCTCGGGCGATCCGGCGACACACGCCCCCTCGACCACGAAGCACATCTGCACGCCCACGAGCGCGCTGATGCGTGTCGCGTCCTTGTCCTTGATGGGAAGGCCGAGCGACACGGTGCCGATCGGCCGGCCGGCGAGTTGGATGAGTTGCGTACGCACATGGTAGAGGTGTCCGCCGACCACGCGGTACGCGCCGGCCTCCGGCACGCGCCCCTCCAGCACCGCCTTCGCCGCGGGCCCGACCCCCACCGGATCGACGTCGTCCATGGGAATCTGGCCGTGGAGCGTCAGCACCGGCCGTTCGGCCGGATCCGTGAACACCACCAGCACGTCCGAATCCGGAAGCTGCGCCAGCTCGAGCTGCTGTGAGGCCACATCCGCGAGAACGCCACCGTCACCCGCACTGATGGCGTCGTCCAGAGCCGCGAGGGTCCGGATGCTGCCGGTCAGCTGCCGGGCGAGGCGCGCGGTCTGCTGCTCCTGGAGCCCCTCGAGCTCACGGAGCTGGGCTTCGGCGTTGGCCACCGCGGTGCGCACCACCGTGGCCACCTGACGCGCCGCCTCGGCCTTCACCACGACCCAGGTCACGACGAACAGGACACCGACCGTTCCCACCAGTGCCGCAAGGAGCTTGGCCGCGAAGCTCTCCCGTATCCGCAGCATGTCCGCTCTCAGCCCAGCGCGGCGTGGACGTGCACGACGCCGCCCTCCGGCACCACGACCGACTTCTCCACGGTGCCGAGATCGGGGTGCCAGATCACGAGCGTGTACCTTCCTGCGGGAACGCCATCGATGCGGAAGCTGCCGTCCGCGCCCACCACGGCGTGGAAGGGATTCTCCGTGACGACGATCACCGCCCGCATGAAGTGGTGCACTTCGCAGTAGACCTTCACGATACCGGGTTTGTCGAACGTGACCGACTTGGTCACACCCTTCGGGTATCGGCCCAGGTCGAAGCGCTCGGTGCGGGAGTATGAGAACACGTTGTGAAAGAAGGGATCGGTGTTCGGGAAGCTCACCGTGGTGCCCACGGGAATGACCAGGGCCGCCGGCACGAAAGCGGTGTCGTGCTGCATCATGGTGGGCGTGACCGCAGGTGGCTTCACCGGCACGCCCGGGATCTTCCCCTTCAGGTAGGCCACCGCCGGGAGGGACTGCACGGAATGGGGCGCCGCTCCGGCCCCCGGGTAGCGCGGTGCCACGCGCCTGGGAGGCCTCAAATGCAGGGTCACGACGCCCTCGATCGTGCCCGTGGGGGCGCGGAGCGCCCCGGGCTCTCTCGCCCCTCCGAGGGACAGGGCGCCCAGGGCGGCGGCGACCACGAGCGTCCAACGATGCGCCACTTGGATCACCTCGTCTCCCATCGACCTTCCGTGTCTCCGATTCCCATCTACAATGGGCTCACGTGCGGCACAGCGCGAGCGGCTTCATACCCACGCTTCCCGCGCGTCGGGGAACTCAGGAGCCCGCGAACTCCAACCTCCCGTCGGCCAGATGCCAGCGCTCGTCGGTCAGGGCGCGGGCGTCGCCCTCGTCGTGGCTCACGAGCACGAGCGGAATGCTCCGCTCGGCGGTGAAGGAGCGCACGATCTCCGACACGTGCGCGCGCAGCGGACGGTCCAGCGCGGAGAACGGCTCGTCCAGCAGAAGGAGCGCGGGACGCGACAGGAGCGCCCTTCCGAGCGCCACACGCTGGCGCTCTCCGCCCGAGAGCCGTCTCGGGCGCCGGTCGAGCAAGGGCTCCACCTTCAGCAGCTCGGCGATCTCCGTGACCTCTTCGAGCTCGGCGCCGGCGTAGGCCAGGTTCTCCCGGACGGACAGATGCGGGAAGAGGAGCGCGTCCTGGGGGACCCATCCCACGCGGCGCCTCCACGCGGGGACGACCGGGCCGGCGCGAGGATCCTGCCAGAGCACGCCGTCCACCTCGACACGACCCTGCGCCCGGCGCTCGACACCCGCGAGAATGCGCAGGACGGTGCTCTTGCCCGCTCCGGACGGTCCGAAGATGGCCAGCGAGGAGCGCCGGGACTCGAAGCGAACGGCGAGCGTGCGTGACGCGAGCGCAACCTCGACGTCGAGCACGATGCCCTTCCAGGTCTCAGAGGCCATGGCGGTCCTCCAGGCGGCGCCGCTGGCGCCGCGCCAGCGCTTCGTAGCCGACGAGCGCGAGCACGGAGAGCGCCACGCTGGCGCCCACGAGGATCCACGTCGTGGACCGTCCCGCCGGCGCCTCCAGGAGCGTGTACACGGCCAGCGCGATCGTGCGGGTGCGTCCCTCGACGTTACCGGCCAGGACGACCGTCGCGCCGAACTCCCCCAGCGCCCGCGCGAACGCGAGCACCGCGCCGGCCGCGATGCCGGGCAGCGCGAGCGGAAGGGAGACGCGTCGGAACGTCCGGGCAGGCGGTGAGCCGAGCGTCCAGGAGACCTCTTCGTAGTGCGGATCGACAGCCTCGAATGCCCCACGCACCGCGATCACGTAGAGGGGTAGCCCGACGACCAGGGCGGCGACGGCGGCTCCGAGAAATGTGAACGGGATGTGGAGTCCGAGCGTGCTCAGGCCACGCCCGAGAAGGCTCTCTCTCCCCAGAAGGCTGAGCAGCAGGAAGCCCGTCACGACCGGAGGCATCACCAGGGGGGTGAGGACGAGGGTGGTCAGCACGGTCTTGCCGGTGAAGTCGCGCCGAGCGAGCAGCCACCCCAGGCCGACTGCTGGCGCGAGGCCGGCGGCCGCCGCCAGGAGCGCGACCAGGAGCGAGATCCGGATCGCGGACGCGGGATCGGGGATGGCGTTGCCCGAAGGGGGAGGCAGAGGGACCGAGGGGGCGACGGAGGGCGCCCCCCCGGGACCCGTCACCCGGAAGCCCGCAGCCCGGAAGATCCGCGCCCCTTCCGGCCCCGAAGCGAAGTCGAGGAACGCCTCCGCTTCGGCCACGTGCTTCGACCCGTTCAGCACTGCCGCCGGATAGCGGATGGGGGTGTGGGTGGAGTCGGGGAACGCGAACGCCACCGTGACCCGGGGCTCCGCCAGCGCATCCGTGCCGTACACGATTCCCGCGCCGGCCTCGCCGCGCGCGACCCATTCCAGCGCGCCGCGCACGTCGCCTCCGCGGACCACGTCGGGCGCCACCTCGCTCCACACGCCGGTGGCCTCGAGCGCCTCCTTCGCGTAACGCCCCGCCGGCACGTTCTCGCCGGCGAGCGCGAGGTGCTTCACGCCGACGAGACCCCGGGCATCGGCGGGAGGCGGCCTGCCCTTCGGGACTACGACGACCAGGTCGTTTCCCAGGAAGGTACGGACCCGGTCCGACGAGACCCCCCCCCGAGCTTCCAGCCAACGGATCCACGCCTCGTCGGCCGAGAAGAAGAGGTCCGCGCCCGCACCGGCGAGAGCTTGAGGCGCGAGTCGCGAGGTGGCCGCGAATGAGAAGTGGACGGGAGCGCCTCCCTGGCGACGCCATGCGGCGGCGACGTCGGGGAGCACGTCCGTGAGACTGGCGGCCGCGAGCACCAGCAGCTCTCCGTCCGACCCCTGCTGCGCACCGACGGGATGGGGAATCGCCAGGTGCAGGGTCAGTGCCGCCGCGAAGGCCGCGAGGCCCCGAGAGAGGCGAAAGCGAAGGAAGGGGCGATGCCTGGACACGGACCGCCAGGTTATCCCTGTGACGGGGTGCGCGGCAAGGGACGATCGGCCGCCAGGGACGTCGAGGGTCGACCGCCGCCCTTGCCCCGAGTCGCCGTCTGCTCCTTCTTGGCGTCATGCACGAAACCACCGGCGAATCGTGGGTCACCGAGACCGAGATCGAGGTACGCAGCTACGAACTCGACTCGTTCGGCCACGCCAACCACGCCGTCTTCCTGAACTGGCTCGAGCACGGACGCTTCGACTTGCTGCGCGCCGTGGGCATGCCGGCGGAGTCGCTCCCGGGCCGGGGTCTTGGCGTCTACGTGATCCGCCTGGAGATCGACTACCTCAGGGAAGCCAGGGTCGGCGAGCGGCTGCTGGTCCGGACCCGTGTGGGGGAGTTTCGGCGCACCAGCATGGTGCTCGACCAGCAGATCGTGCTGCAGGCCCAGGCGGAGGTCGTGCTGGCGCGGGCCCGCGTGACTGCGGTGTGGGTCGGGGCCGATCGACGACCCACGCGCGTCCCCGACGAGGTCCGCAGCGCGTTTGGAGCCTGATCCCCTGCTCTGTGCGCCCGGGTCGAGCCGCGCGTTCCGGCCCGGCGAGGCTTGACGCCCGCCAGGGCGCCTTCGATCCTGCACAGTCCAGGATGTCCCTCTGTCTTTCGGAGCAAGACCCATGCGTACGAGCCGCCACCTCCCGGGCGTCCTCACCGTCGTCACCGCTCTGTCCGTAGTGGCCTGTGGTTCGCAGGCCGCCTCGCCAACAGGCAGCCGCAACGGAACGCCCTCCCCTCTCGCGGCCAAGTGCGATTCGGCTAATGCCGGTATCACGCTGCCGAAAGGCTTCTGCGCGATCCTGGTCACGGACAGCCTGCCGGGCGCACGTCATCTGGACATCGCGCCCAACGGCGACATCTTCGTCGCGCTCCGGAACATGGGAGGCGGCCCGGGACGGGCGAGGGTCGTCGGCGGGGTGGCCGTGCTCCGTGACACCAATGGAGACGGTCGTGCCGACACGATCGCCCGCTGGGGAGTCAACGGTGGCAACGACGTCCTCGTAACGGGCGGCTACGTCTACCAGGCCCCCAACGACGCGGTGCTGCGGTATCCTCTGAAAGCCGGCCAGATGACGCCTTCGGGCCCCCCGGACACGATCGTGTCCGGTCTGCCGGCCGACGGTAACCACGTGAACAAGAGCATCGCCCTGGGACCGCAGGGGGCGCTGTACGTGAACATCGGCTCTCCGTCGAACGCTTGTCAGGTGAAGACCCGTACCAAGGGATCGCCCGGGCAGGACCCCTGCCCGCAACTCGCGACCCGAGCCGGAATCTGGCGTTTTTCGGCTAATAAGCTGCACCAGACTCAAGCCGATGGGGAGCAGTTCGCGACCGGCATGCGCAACACGGTCGCGCTGCGCATGGACCCGGAGACCGGAGTTCTCTACGGCGTGATCATGGGACGGGATCAGCTCCACGACCTCTTCCCCGATCTCTACACCGTCGAGAAGAGCGCCGCGGAGCCCGGTGAGGAATTCGTGCGCATCGACGAGGGCTCGGACTTCGGGTGGCCGTACTGCTACTACGATCAGGAAGCCGGCAAGAAGGTCCTGGCACCCGAGTACGGAGGCGACGGACAGAAGGTCGGTCGGTGCGGATCGAAGGGCATGCCGATCCTCGCGTTCCCGGGCCACTGGGCCCCGGAAGATCTAGAGTTCTACACGGGCACCCAGTTCCCCGCGCTCTACCACGGGGGCGCCTTCATCGCGTTCCACGGATCGTGGAATCGGGCGCCTCTTCCCCAACAGGGCTTCCGGGTCGTCTTCGTTCCCTACGCCCGGGGGACGTTCGGACCGGATTGGCAGACGTTCGCAGACCACTTCCGCCGGCACGACACGGACAGCCGGACGTGGAGCGCCCGACCCGTGGGCGTCGCCATGGGTCCCGATGGCTCCTTGTACGTTTCGGACAGTGAGGCCGGTCGCATCTGGCGCATCGTCTACAAGGGAAGCTGACGGCAGGAAGCAGCCCTCGCGCCGCGTCCGTCGTCAAGGAGGTAGGATCGTGACGCCCGCGACCTTCGTGGGAAACGACGTCGTGGACCTCGGGGGGCCGCGCATGCTCGGCAAGGCCGGGGACGCGCGCTTCGTCGCGCGTATCCTGGACGAGGTCGAGGCCGCCGGCGTGCGGGCCTCCTCCGATCCCGACGTCGAGCTCTGGAGCCTGTGGGCGTGCAAGGAGGCCGCATTCAAGATGGCGTCCAAGGTGCGCGGGACACCCCCGATCTTTGCGCACGCGGCCTTCGGGGTCCGCTGGGACGACCCGACCCCCGAGGACCGACCGCGCGCGGGCCGCGTCTACTATCAGGAGTTCGAGTGGCCCGTGCTCGTGGTCGGCGCCGAGGACGTCGTTCACGCGCTCGCCTACGCTCATGCCCCGACGCGTTCCGTCCGCGAGGAAGTGCAATTGGGCCTCGAGCTCCTCGATGATTTTTCGTCGCCCTGGAACGCTCCGCTGGAAGAGCTCCTGACCCACCTCACTCCTCGTGAAGCGGAGCCGGTGCATTCGCGAGCCTCGGCCGCGGTACGCCTCGGCGCGCGTGCAGCTCTGGCCGCCGCGATGCGCGTCGAGGAGGAGCGCGTCGAGATCGTGTGCAAGCCCGGTCCTCCCGGGAGGCGCCCGCCCGTGGTCCTCCTTGACGGCGGCCCCACCACGGCGGACGTCAGCCTCTCTCACCACGGTCGATGGATCGCCTGGGCTGTGCACGTGGAGCCGGAGGGTCGCTGAGGCACCGGCGTGCCCCTGGGCACCGATGACTGGCCCCTGACGACGCCGGTGCGCATGTTGCCATCCGGAATTTGACCGGGCACGCCATCCTCGAGATTCCCATGACCAAGCTCTCTGCCTTGCTGGCCTCGGCGCTCGTCGTCGGGGTTGTCTCCATCACCCCTCGCGAGGCGTGCGCCCAGACGCATCTGGCCCGTCGCCTCGCGGACGCTCGCCATCCCACGGCCGATGAGCTCGCGCGCTGGCAGCATGAAGCTCAGGACGTGACGATCACGCGCGACGACTGGGGAATCGCTCACGTCCACGGGACGACGGATGCGGACGCCGTGTTCGGCATGGAATACGCGCAGGCCGAGGACGACTTCAATCGCGTGGAGACGAACTACATCAACGCGATGGGTCGCTTGTCCGAAGCCGAGGGGCCGTCACAGATCTGGCGGGACCTCCGCATGAAGCTCTTCATCGACCCTGACTCGGCGAAGGCCCAGTACGCGGCCAGCCCCGCGTGGCTGCGCACGCTCATGGATGCGTTCGCCGACGGCCTCAACTACTATCTGTACACCCACCCGGACGTGACGCCACGCGTCATCACGCGATTCGAGCCGTGGATGGCGCTCACATTCACGGAGGGCAGCATCGGGGGGGACATCGAGCGGGTGAACCTCCGCAGCCTCGCCGTCTTCTACGGAGACAGCGCCGGCGCGGCGGGCCCCGCTCCTACTCCCGCATCGGTCCTTCAGCACGAGCCGACGGGATCGAACGGGATCGCGATCGCGCCCAAGAACACGCTGGACGGCCACGCGCTGCTCTACATCAATCCACACACGTCGTTCTACTTTCGGTCCGAGCTGCAGATGACCAGCGACCAGGGCTGGGACGCGTACGGGGCCGTGACGTGGGGACAGTTCTTCGTGTACCAGGGCTTCAACCGTACGGCCGGTTGGATGCACACCTCGAGCGGTGTGGACAACATCGACGAGTTCCTCGAGACGGTGACCAGAAAGAGCGGCCGCTGGTACTACCGATACGGAGGCCAGGAGTACCCGATGGCGGTCCGCACGATCACCGTGCCCTACCGGACGGCCGCGGGCATGGCTACCCGGACCTTTACCGCATATTACACGCGGCACGGGCCCATCGTTCGCAAGTCCGGCGGCAAGTGGGTGAGCGTGAGCCTCATGCAGCGGCCCATACGGGCTCTGATCCAGGACGTCACGCGGACCAAGGCGAAGGATTACGCGGAGTTCCGCAAGACGATGGAGCTCCACACGAATTCCTCGAACAACACCATCTTCGCGGACGCGGAAGGCAACATCGCCTACTTCCACTCGAACTACATCCCGCGCCGGGATACCTCGTTCGACTGGACCGAGCCCGTCGACGGGAGCAATCCGGCCACGGATTACCACGGCGTGCTCTCGATCGATTCGACGCCGGGCCTACTGAACCCAAAAGTCGGTTGGCTCTACAACTCCAACAACTGGCCCTGGTCGGCCGCCGGCCCGGACAGCCCGAAGCGGCAGGACTACCCGCGCTATGTCGAAAGGGGAACGTACGAGTCCCCACGCGGCTACCACGCGCTGAGGGTTCTTCCGACGCTTCACCACGCCACCGTCAGCTCCCTCATTGCGACCGCGTTCGACAGTTATTTGCCAGCGTTCGCGGAAATGGTGCCTGCGCTCGTCCGGGCGTACGACTCCCTTCCCGCCTCCGACTCGCTCAAGGCCCGGTTGGCCAAGCCGATCACGGTGCTGCGCGGCTGGAACTACCGTTGGGGAATCAACTCCGTGGCGACATCGCTGGCTGTGTTCTGGGGAACGGAGGTGGAGGAGAGCACCTTCCGCGATGCCCGCGCGGCGGGGATCGCTCCCGAAAGGTATGTGGCGGAGCGAGCCGCGCCGGAGCTCCTCGTCGACGCGCTGGCCAAAGCCACGGAGAAGCTCACGGCGGACTTCGGGAACTGGCGCACCCCGTGGGGTGACATCAACCGATTCCAGAGGTTGGACGACGAGATCGAATCGCACTTCGACGACTCGCAGCCGAGCATTCCGGTTCCGTTCACGTCCTCGCGCTGGGGCTCCCTCGCGTCGTTCGGCGCACGCGCGTATTCGAACACGAAGAAGTGGTACGGTACCAGCGGGAACAGCTTCGTGGCTTCGGTCGAGTTCGGTGACAGCGTACGCGCTCGTGCCGTGACGGCCGGAGGAGAGAGTGGAGATCCGTCCTCGTGGCATTTCGATGACGAGGCCGTGCGGTACGCGACGGGCAATCTTCGCGTGGTGTACTTCTATCCGAGCCAGTTGCAGGGACACACGGAACGGGTGTACCACCCGGGGAAGTGAGCCGTGGGTGGGTGCCCTCGGGCCGACCTAGAACCCGAACGGCCGGTAGTTGAACTGAACGGAGGTTCCGAAGCGCTGGTAGTACGCCCTGCCGATGTTCGTCTCCGCGCGTGACCACCCGAACCGGATGGCACCATCCAGGTTCGAGGCCAACGGACGCCCGAGCTGGAGATACGCAAGCGAGGCGTTGTCGGCCTCCTCGCCCGGCACGAGACGGGCGAACGGTGTGTCGTGCACGTAGCTCTTGGCGGCCACGACGGCGTAGAGGTTGAGCGACAGGTCCTTCGGCAACGGCGCCGAGAGCATCGCGCTTGCGCTCACGGCATCGTACTCGGGGCGGTTGGAGTTCGAGCGATTGAGCCACCCGTCCGCGGCGACCTGAACCAGCACGTCGCCGGCGTGGGACCAATCGAAGCCGACACGAACCGTCCGGTCGCGTCGGAACGGGTCCCGTGGATCGAAGCTTCCCTGGTTGCGATAGTCCGTCCACTGAATTCCGCCATGGAAGCGAACGTGAGAGAGGCTCGATCCCCAGCGGGCACCCACATCGAAGCCCTGTCCACTCCGGTCCAGAAGCGACAGCTGGGGCACGAGCGCCAGCGCCTTGTAGTTCGCTGCATCCGTGTTGAACTGCACGTCGAAGCCCACGCCGGAGAACGAGCGGGTGATGAGCGACAGGCTCCCGTGCGTGGTGGTGTAGCCGGGCTGCAGGAACAGCGGCATCGGCGGGCGATCCTCGATGGAGCGCGACCTCACGCTCCCCGCCGCCTGCAACGAGCCCCATGCTCCGAGCGTCTGGCTGAAGGTCAGCGAAGTGCTTCCCACCTGCTCGCGCGGAGCGTAGTCACGGAAGCGGAAGCCCAGGGCAGCCGTCTGTCGGAGGCCGCCGTCGAACGCAAGGTCCAGGCTTCGACCGTCGGCGCTGTAGAGCGTCGCCGAGCCACGCACCCCCACCTCGCCCACGACGGCCGCCGCTCGGTTGGTGCTGTCCACGACCGTCACCGTTACGGCGGTGAAATTCCCCGTGTAGCGCTGCACCGAGCTGCCCATGGTGAATACCAGGTCGCGCATGCGCACCTGCGCCCGGGCCGACCCTGGCGTGGCGAGGGCGCACACTCCCCCCAGGAGAAGCACGGCGAGCAGGCGGACACCGCGTGCCCCGCCCCTCATGTGACCATCCTCACATGGCTGCGGAACTGGGCGGCACGCACACGGAGTTGGTCGCGGAACGCTTCGAGTTGCTGAACGTGGGCCTGAAGCGCCTCGATGCGCTGCTCCAGCGTTACGGGCTGGGCGTTGGCTCCCGTCGAGTCGACCGGAATGGCTCCCTCGTCCCCCCCGGCGCCCGCGCCGATGACGGGCGTGTGGGTGTCGTCGAACCGCCCGGTCCCGGCCATGAAGTCCCTTCGCTGACGATCCCGGCGCTGACGCTCCTGGAGCTGCTTGATCCTGTTTCGGGTGTCGTCGATGAGGGTGTCGGCCATTTGCGCCCGCAGCTCCAGGATCTCCGCCTTCTGCTCAAGCTCCTGCGACGTGTCCCGTGGATCGTACGTGATGTCGGGCAGGACCACCGGACTGAGGCGTAGGGTGTCCTGGGCTTCCGTATCCAGATCGCGCAACTCGTTGTTGAGGTCGGTGAACGTCGCGTTCAAGGCTTGGCGCTTCTGAAGAGTCGGTGCGGAGTCGAGCTGGACCAGGAGCTGCTCGAGTCGCTTGGAGAGGGCGTCGCTCAAGTCCTTGCGAGCCTTCTCCAGCTTGGCCTGGAGCATCTTGACCCGCCTGCTCTGCTCGGCTTCCGCCGCGCTGCGGCTCTGGGCCTCGGCGAAGGCGCGGTCTATGGCTTCCTGGCTACCAGAGCGCCGGGCCGCCCGAAACTGGTCGAGCGCATTCTGGAAAGTGCGGTCCACGTTCTTGAACCGGAGGCTTGCCGCCTCCCATTCTTTCTTCGCAGCCTCATAGTCCACACGCCGGGCGGCAACCACCTGCTCGAGTGTCTGCTGCTGGGGCGCGACCGGGGCGACGGCCCCGGCCACGCCGGCCACCGCCACCAAAATGGTGCCGAGCGCCGGAGCCCAGCCTGTCCGGAGTCGCGCGAGAGGCCTCATCTCACCCCTCGATGCCGT
>CAZFIS010000008.1:0-2497 GCA_964519125.1 uncultured Gemmatimonadaceae bacterium
GTGGAGATCGACGAGGAGCTGTGCATGTTCTGCGCGAACTGCTTCTCGGTCTGCCCGGCGCTTCCCATGGCCGACGCGCTCAACGACGGCGTGTCGATCTGGGTCGGCGGAAAGGTCTCGAACGCGCGCCATGAGCCGACGTTCTCCAAGCTCGCGGTGCCGTTCATCGAGAACGAGCCACCGCGCTGGCCCGAAGTGGTCCGCAACGTGCGCAACATCGTCGAGGTGTGGGTGGACGGGGCCAGGCCCTACGAGCGCATGGGCGAGTTCATCGAGCGCATCGGGTGGCCGAAGTTCTTCAAGCTGACCGGCATCGAGTTCCAGAAGGAGCACATCGACGACTACCGGTACGCGGGACTCAGCTTCAAGCGTTCCGCACAGCTCAGACACTAGGAGTACCGACAAAGGAGGTGTCCCATGCCCATCACGACAGAGCAGGTCGCGGACGCCATGTACGAGATGGTGAAGGAGGCCCAGGGCAAGAAGAAGCTCAAGGCCATGGACCTCACGCACGCGATGGTCTCCAAGTTCGGGGACCAGGGGTGTGACAAGAAGATGTGCAAGGCAGCCATCCGGTCACTGATCGACTTCGACCGGTGCGTCTACACGTACTTCGGAGGCAGCTACATCGAGCTGCCTCACGAGGAAGGCGCAGCGAGGTGACTCCATGCCCGTGAAGAAGGTCGTCAAGAAGAAGTCGTTCGCCTCGAAGGGTGGGTTCGGGGGAGGTCCCTCCAGGGAGCAGTCTCCCCTGCGGCCCACCTTCGTGGAAAAGCGACCACCCTGCGCAGACCGGTGTCCGAGCGCAAACCGGATCCGGGACTTCCTGACCACGATCTCCCAGGCCGAGAGCCTGGGGAAGTCGACGGACGACGCGTTCCGTGAGGCCTGGGAGATCTACACCGACACCAACCCCTTCCCCGCCGTGCTGGGACGGGTGTGCCCGGCTCCCTGCGAGACCGAGTGCAACCGCCGGGAGAAGGAGGGCGCGGTCAACATCAACAAGGTGGAGCGCGCCATAGGGGATTTCGGCATCGAGCGCGGGCTCGCGTTGACGCGCCTCTCCGAGGAGGCGAAACAGCAGAGGATCGCGGTCGTGGGCGCGGGCCCGAGCGGGCTCTCGTGCGCGTATCAACTCGCGCGCCGGGGGTACGCCGTGAAGGTCTTCGAGGCCTACGACAAGCCCGGAGGGATGCTGCGCTACGGCATCCCCGGCTACCGGCTCTCCGAGCAGGTGCTGGACGCCGAAGTCCAGAGGGTCCTCGATCTCGGTGTCGAGCTGCACTGCGGAGTCAAGATCGGCACGGACGTCACGCTGGCCGAGCTGAAGGAGGAGTTCGACGCCGTCTACGTGGCGCTCGGAGCCCAGCAGGGGGTGAGCCTCGGCGTGGAGGGCGAGGACGCCCCCAACGTCTTCAGCGGCGTCGACTTCTTGAACCGCTTCCACCATGGCGAGAAGC
Source organism: uncultured Gemmatimonadaceae bacterium (assembly GCA_964519125.1). Classification (GTDB taxonomy): domain Bacteria; phylum Gemmatimonadota; class Gemmatimonadetes; order Longimicrobiales; family Gaopeijiaceae; genus SZUA-318. Next base: position 1,461 of record CAZFIS010000008.1, read on the forward strand.
TCGATCTGGGCAAGGACGTGGTCGCGATCGTCGTGGGCGGCGGAGACACCGCCATCGACGCCGCTCGGATCTGCAGACGCCTCGGCGCGAACGTGACGATCCTGTACCGGCGCACGCTCGCAGAGATGCCCGCGATCAAGGAAGAGGTCGAGGAGGCCATCCGGGAAGGTGTGAGGGTGGAGTTCCTCGCGGCTCCCGTCGGCTTCAGGAGGGGTGAGAACGGCCTCGTGGAAGCCATGACCGCGATCCGCATGCAGTTGGGCGAGCCGGACGACTCGGGGCGCAGACGCCCCGTGCCGATCGAGGGATCGGAGTTCGAGATTCCCGCCAGCGCGGTGATCTCCGCGGTGAGCCAGCGTCCCGACTTCAGTGGGTTCACGGAGCTCGTCGACGGCAAGAGCTGGATCCAGGTCGATGAATATGGACTGACCCGCTCCGAGGGCGTGTGGGCAGGAGGCGACGTCACGAACCTCGCCCTCGTCACGGACGCGGTGGGCCACGGCCGGAGGGCCGCCGAGGCGATCGTGCGCAGCTTCCTCGGCACCGAGCCTGTGGTGGACGGGCGCAGGGTGATCCGGACGGACAAGATGCACCTGGATCACTACAAGACCCTGGAGCGCCTCGAGCCCACAACGCTGGACGTGGACCAACGCATGTCGACGCCGGAGCGCGAGGTCAACCTCGGCTTCACCCGGGAGGAGGCCATCCGGGAGAGCGAGCGCTGCATGAGCTGCGGCAAGTGCTTCGACTGCGAGAAGTGCTGGATGTATTGCCAGGACTCCGCGATCGCGAAGCCCGACAAGAAGGGAATGCTTTACATCCTCAACCTCGGTAACTGCACGGGCTGCGCGAAGTGTGCGGACATCTGCCCATGCGGGTTCATCGAGATGACGTAGCGGGTCTCTCCTGAGGAGGTGTAGGGTGAACGCTCCCCGGATCCTGGTGGCGGGGTTGAGCGGCGGAGGCGGCAAGACGCTCGTCTCCGTCGGATTGGCGGCCGCCTGGCGGGCGGGCGGACGGAGCGTCGTTCCCTTCAA
>CAZFIS010000008.1:2507-45208 GCA_964519125.1 uncultured Gemmatimonadaceae bacterium
CTCGTCTCCGTCGGGCTCACCGCTGCCTGGACCCGGCGGGGACGGACCGTTGCCGCGTTCAAGAAGGGCCCGGACTACATCGACGCCGCGTGGCTGTCGCAGGCCGCGGGCAGGCCGTGCAGGAACCTGGACCTGTTCCTCATGTCCCCGGAGGCCATCACAGGGTCTCTTGCCGGGGCGGCCGGGGCAGCCGACGTGGCCGTCGTGGAGGGCAACCGCGGGCTCTTCGACGGCGCCGACGCCCGCGGGAGCTTCAGCACGGCGGAGCTCTCCAAGCTCCTGGCCACGCCCGTGGTGCTCGTGGTCGACGCGACCAAGTGCACGCGTACCGCGGCGGCGCTCGTGCTCGGGTGCCAGCGGCTCGACCGCCGGGTGCCCCTGCGCGGGGTGATCCTCAACCGGACGGCCGGCGCCCGCCACGTCGCAGTGCTCCGCGAGGCGATCGAGGACGCATGCGGGGTCCCGGTCCTGGGTGCGCTCCCGAAACTGGAGCGCGACCCGTTCCCCGAGCGCCACCTGGGTCTCGTGCCCCCCGTGGAGAGCGAGGACGGGCAAGGCGCTGTCGAGCGCTCCGCGTCCCTCGTCGAGGAGCACCTGGACCTGGACGCGCTCTGGCGCGTGGCCCATGACGCCCCTCCCCTCGAGGCTCACGCTTCCCCGGAGGCGTGGGCACGCCCCGACGGCAGCAGCGAGATCGCGCGCATCGGCGTCTTCCGCGACGCCGCGTTCCAGTTCTACTACCCGGAGAACCTGGAGGCGCTCGAGAGGGAGGGCGCCGCGCTCACGTGGATCTCCCCGCTCGCCGACGCCGCGCTCCCCGACGTGGACGCGCTCTACATCGGCGGCGGCTTCCCCGAGACCTTCGCCGATCGACTGGCCGCCAACACCCACTTCCGGGAATCGCTGCGCCAAGCCGTCGAGGACGGGCTGCCCGTGTACGCGGAGTGTGGCGGCGCGGTCTACCTGGGCGAGAAGCTTCTCATGCACGAGCGCCAGATCCCGATGTCGGCTGCGGTGCCCGCCGTCTACGGCTTCGGCGACCGGCTGGACGGGCACGGATACACGACCCTCGAGACCGTGAAGCCCAACCCGTTCTATCCCGTGAGCACGGCGCTCAAGGGGCATGAATTCCACTACACGTTCCTGCGCTCGGTGATCGCCGAGCACGTCACGTTCGCGTTCCGGGTCCATAAGGGACACGGGTTCGACGGCCACCGGGACGGCTTGTGCTACCGAAACGTCCTCGCCTCCTACACGCACGTCCACGCGCTGGGCACGGAGGAATGGGCTCCCTCCCTCGTGCGCGTGGCCGCGCGCCGGCGTGCCCACCTGCTTCCGCTCGCCCAGGCGCGGGTGCCCGGGGACTCCGGCGTATGAGCGCCCACGCAGAGGCCCGCGCCGCCTACGACACCGGGCCCGAGGCGCCGGCCACCCTCGTCTCCATCGGGGTCTCCACGGGCGGGGCGCTCGGCGCCGGTGACGGGCCCCCGGTGCACTCGAGCGAGCCGACCGCCTTCGCCGCCGTGAAGCCGTCGCACGGGAGCGTACGCGCGTTCCTCGAGCGCGTGCGCACCCACGGTGCGGCCCTCGAGGCGCTCGTGTGGAACACCTGCCAGCGCACAGAGCTCTATGCGTGGATCGCCGACGCCTGCTCCCGGAACGAGCGTGAGGAGTTCGTGGCCCAGGCACGCGCCGCGCTCTTCGGAGCGGAGCCCACAGGGCTCGAGGTGAACGTCCTGCTCGGCGACGAGGCCCGCCACCATGTGCTGCGCACCGCGTGCGGGATCAACAGCGACCTCCCTGGGGACCGGGACGTCGCCGCGCAGCTCCGCACCGCGTACGGTAGCGCGCGCTCGGCCGGCACGGCCGGTCCGCGCGCGGTCCACCTGGTCGCGGAGGCGACGGCGTTGGCACGCGAGGTGCGCGAGCAGACGCGCTGGGGAGCCTTCGCCACCGGCTACTGCGCGGCCGCGCTCGCGCGCGTCCGAGAGGTGGACGGGCTCGAGCCCCGCCGGTTCACCCATGTCGTGATCGGTGGATCCACCACGTCGCGCTCGATCCTCGAGACGCTCCGGAACGACCACGGCGTCAGGCCAGAACGCCTGACCGTCGTGCACCGAAGACATCACGGACAGAGGCGCGAACTCCGCGAAGCAGTGGGAGGGGGCACGGCGCTTCAGGTGCGCGATTACAGAGACGAGCGCGTTCTCGCGCGCATCGCCCGTGCCGACGTCGTCTACTTCGGCATCGACCGCCCCGACCCGGTCCTCGAGGCGTCCACGCTCGGAGGCCTGAGGGACTTCGCGGCCCGCCCGCTCACCCTCCTCGACTTCAATCCGTGCGGATCGCTGGGCCCCGGCGCCCTCCCGTCCGGGGTCACGCCGTGGAGCGCGAAGGCGCTCGACCGGGCCGTCGCCGCGCACACCGCCATCATCACCGCGCGCGCCGACTTTCTCGAGGCAGTGGCCGAAGCCGAGGAGCGCATCGCGGTCCGCCTGTCCGCGATGGCCACGCCGGAGGAGCCGTGCTGATTCTGATCGCGCACGGGAGTCGCAACCAGGGGTGGCGGGCCTCGGTCGAGCGAGTCGTCTCCGCCGTGGCCGCGGGCCGCACGCACCCGAGCGTCCGTCTTGCCTACATGGACTGCACGCCGCCCACCCTCATGGACGTGGCCACCGAAGCAGTCGCCGCCGGGGAGCGCACGCTGCTCGTCCTTCCGCTCTTCCTGGCCGAAGAAGGTCACGTGGAGCGCGACGTTCGCCCACTCGTGGACGAAGTGCGCCGGATCGTGCCGCAGTTCGTGCACGTGGAGCTCTTGGATCCCGTAGGACAGCAGCCCGAGTTCACCGATGTGCTCGGCCGCATCGCCGAGCGTGTGAGGTCTTCATGACAGCGAATGCGATCCGCCCTGCCGGCATGGTCTACCTCGTGGGGGCCGGTCCTGGAGACCCTGGTCTCTTGACCCTGCGCGCCGTGGAGTGTCTCGGCCGTGCCGACGTCGTCCTCTACGACTACCTCGTGAACCCCGCCACGCTCGAGCACGCCGCGCCCACCGCCGAACTGGTGCCCCTGGGCCGGCCCGGAAGTGGGCGCACCCTCTCGCCCGACGAGATCGTCGAGCGCGTGATCGAGGAAGCCCGCAAGGGACGCTCCGTCGCGCGCCTCAAGGGGGGTGACCCTTCGGTGTTCGCGCGCGGCTCAGACGAGACCGACGCACTGCGCGCCGCCGGGATCCGCTACGAGATCGTCCCCGGCGTCACGACCGGCCTCGCCATGGCCGCCTACTGTGAGATCCCGATCACCCAGCACGAGGACGCCTCCGCGGTAGCGCTGGTCGCCGGGCACGAGCGCAACGGTAAATCCACGTCCAGCCTGGACTACGCGGGGCTGGCCGCCTTCCCCGGCACCATCGTGTTCTACATGGGCGTCGGGCGGGCGGCGGAGTGGAGCGCGGCGCTCGTCGAGCACGGCAAGCCCGCCGACACCCCGGTCGCGATCGTGCGCTGGTGCACCCGCGCGCGACAGCAGACCGTGCGATGCACGCTCTCCAACGTTGCGGACGAGATCGAGCGACGTGGGCTCCGGCCCCCCGCCGTGTGCGTCGTCGGCAGCGTGGTGGATCGGGCACCGGAGCGCTCGTGGTTCGCGTCCCGGCCGCTCTTCGGCACCCGCGTGCTCGTACCCGGATCGCCGGCCGCGTCGACGAGGCTCACGCACGGCCTGGCCGAGCTGGGCGCGGAAGTGGTCTCGAGTCCGGTCGTGCGCGTCACCGATCCGTGCGACTGGGCCGGGATCGACGCCGCCCTCGACGCCCTCGCGACCTACGACTGGATCGTCTTCTCCAGCGCTCACGGCGCCGATGCGTTCCTGCGCCGTCTCCTCGCGCTGGGCCTCGACGCCCGGAGCCTCGCGGCTGCGAAGATCGTGGCGCTCGGCTCGGCGACCCAGGAAGCGCTCGCGCGCCGGGGTGTGCGCGCCGACCTCGTGCCGGGGGAATATGACCCACAGCTGCTGGCACACATCCTTCACGCCGGGCCGGGCCGCCGGTTCCTGCTTCTGCGGTCGACCGGGGGCAGGGGCGCGCTCGGCGCCGCGCTCGAGGCGGCGGGCGCCGCCGTGACGCCGGTGGTGGCGCACCAAAGCGTGCCGGTCGAGGACGCCGACCCCGCGGTGCGGGAGGCCCTCGCGGCAGGCGATATCGACTGGATCGCGATCACGAGTGGTGCCGTCGCGCGCTCCCTGGTCCGTCTCTACGGAGACCTCCTGGACGGACCGCGCTTCGCCTCCATCGGTCCGGTCGCCTCCCGGACTTTGGGCGAGTTGGGTTACGGGCCGGCCGTGGAGGCCGCTCCCCATACGACCGCGGCGTTGGTCGAAGCGATCCTCGAGACGGAGCTCCATCCGGGCGACACACCCTCCGACGCCGTCCTGGAGACGGCGGTGGAGATGGCTTCCGTCTGAAAGGCCCGCGGCTCTCAGCGAGCGAGCGACACCCCCTCGAGCGCTCGCTCGCGCATCCGGCGCACACTGCTCCGGCGCACTTCTCCGTCCTCGTACACCTCGACCGAACCCTCGTCACGCGCGAGCTCGGAGCGCCGGGCCAGCTCCTCGCCCCGGCCCAGGCGCCCCAGGCACCATACGGCCATGCCTCGCACCTGCGCGTCCGGGTGGTCCAGCGCGGCGGTCACCGAACCGAGCACCTCGGCCACCTCCCCGGCGGCGAGCGGACCCAGCCGCCCGATCGCCCACAGCATGCCGGCCCGGAAGTGGGCCAGATCCTCCTCGGCCGTCTCGACGATCAGGTGGGTCACGACCGGAACGTAGTCGGCGAACAGGTCCGGTCGGCGAGAGACGATCTCCGCCATCGCCTCCGGGGCGCGCCAGCAGATGCCGCCGGACTCCTCGCTCAGGAGCCAGAACAGGCGGCGCAGGTGCTCGCGCACGCAGCCAGGGTCGCGCTCGGAAATCGCCTCGGCCGCCGCACCCATCGCCTCGACCGCCCGCCATGCCACCCGTGGATCCGTGTCGAACGTCATGGGCACGAGCAGGCCCAGGACCCTCGTGTTCTGCTCGGCGAGGCTGGCGACGTCGTCCAGGCGGCGCTCACGCACCAGCGCCCGCACCAGACGCTTCAACGGAGGCGCTCCCATAGCTGAAAGTACCGGGATTTCCTCGCTCTGGAAGAAGAAGGATCGGTGGGCCGTGTGACCCGTCCGCTCACCCGGGCTCGGCGTGGATCGTCACACGGCGGAGGTCCGTGAACCTGCGGTAGAGCCCACTCTCCACCTCGGCGACGATGGTGTGCACGTCGTCGAGGGCGCGCGACGCGGCCACTTGGCACGTGATCGAGGCGTCATACCCGCCTGCCGTGCGCAGAAGCGTCACGTCGCTGCATCCGAGCACCCGCTCGTCCAGGATCACGCGCGCGCGGATGTCCTCCCCGAGCGCCCGCTCCTCCTCGGTCACCTCGCGCAATTCCTCCTCGGCCGGCTGGTACTCCTCGATGTGGATCGTCACCTTCTCGACCCCGTCGAGACCCGCGCCGATCTCGCGCTCGATCTCCTCTGAGATCTCGTGCGCGTCCACGAACGAGGTCCCCCTGGGATACTCGAGGTCGAAATCGATGAAGTACCTCCCTCGCGTGCGGTGCACCTCGAGGTTGTGCGGGGCCCTCAGCCCCCGTCCGGTCATGAACATGCGGACCTTGTCCGCGATCGTTTCGTCCTCGGTCTCGATCGGCTCTGCGTGCACGATCACGTCCACGTTGGGGTGGGCGCCGTGCACGGCCCGCTCCACGGCATCCATGACCGAGTGGGCGCGCTCGAACGTCGTCGTCCGCTTGATGGCCACCGTGGCGTCGACGAACACCTCGGGACCCGATGGGCGAAGCCGAATGCTCCGAACCTCCTCGACGCCCTCCACCGCGCGGACCGCGGAGAGCACCTCCTCGTACAAGCCCACGGGCACGCGGTCGACGAGCGCGTCGACGGTTCTGCGCCCCAGACGGTAGCTCACGAACAGCACGAGCATCGCGACCCCGATGGCCGCGATCGAGTCCACGGCCGGGAAGCCGAACGAGACGCACACCAGCCCCACGATCACGACGAGCGAGCTCCACACGTCGCTGGAGAAGTGAAGCGCATCGGCCTCGAGCGCTTGGCTGTTGTACCGCCTGGCCACGCTGCCCAAGTGGCGCGAACGGCCCACGTCGACCGCGATGGCCACACCCATCACCACGAAGCTCCACACGTTGGCCTCGACGCGCGTGCTATGGGTGCTGAGGCGCTGCACGGCCGCCCACACGATCCAGGAGCACGTCACGAAGAGGAGGAGCGTCTCCACCAGCGCCGACAGGTTCTCGATCTTGCCGTGCCCGTACTGATGTTCCTCGTCCGGGGGCCTGGCGGCGAGGATGATCGCCGCGTAGGTGATCATGGCAGCGATCAGGTCCAGCGCCGAGTGGGCCGCCTCGGACAGGATGCCGAGGCTGTTGGTCTGGAGGCCGACGACGAGCTTGAAGCCCATCAGGAAGACGGCCGCGACCACCGAGCCGAGCGCGGCGGACCGCTTCTCGCGGGCACCCTCGGGTACCTCCCCCGTCCGGCCGGGAACCGGTCCGGCGGGAGAGACCCGAGGGTCCGTCGAGGGCCTCTCGCTCATCTGAGCGTCGCCCAACGCTGCTCGAGCACCGGCACCAGCCCCTGCAGCTCGCGCACGGCGTGCGCGGCCTGAGACGTCGGCCGTGCGTCGGCGCTCTGAAGCAGGTCCATCATGTAGAGCAGCTTCTCCTGGAGGCCGACCACCGTCTCCTCGTCCGGAGCGACGGCGGTGATGCTCCCATACAAGATGTCGGGAAGCGAGGGCTCACCCCGTCCGCGCAGCCGGTGCATTGCGACCACGCGGGCGGCCGCGCGCACGCCGCTTCCGCCGCGCGCGATCACGGTGTCGATCGAGTCCCGCAGCGACTGCAGGCGCAGGTAGGCGCGGTAGCAGCCCATGGACAGGTCCGTCTGGAGCTTCAAGTCGGCAGCGCTGATCGAGACCCTCGGGTCCATGCGCACCCTGAGTGGGCGCTCGAGCGTCTTGCCGTCCACGGTCAATCGCACCGTGTACGTCCCGGGACGCACGAACGGACCGAGCGGACCGGTCGGTGTGTCGTGGGGCGTCGCCGAGATCGAGAGCTCGCGGTGCGCGCCCGCGGGCGGCGTCCAATGCAGATCCCAGACGAAGCGGTGCTCACCCGGCGCGCTCGACAGAACCTGAGGCGGCTTCATCCAGTACGTCGCGTAGTACCAGGACGCGGTATCCGGCGTCGACGGCACCTCACCGCTCGCGTAGCGTCTCACCACCTGGCCGCCGTCGCCGACGATCTGGAGCGTGACGCTCCGGGCGGCCTTCGGGAGGTAGTAGTCCAGAATCGCCCCCGCCGGAGGATTCTGCCCGGCGGGCACCTCCGGCGGAAGCGGGGTGTCGGTGAACACGTCGCCCCTCACCCGGATCGCGGTCGGAGGCGCGAAGAGGACCGGGCCGTTCGCGTGCCGGAGCCCGGCCAGTTGCCGCAGCGGCGCGATGTCGTCCAGAATCCAGATCGAGCGACCGTGCGTGCCCACCACCAGGTCGCTGTCGTGGACGACGAGGTCACGCACCGACGTGGCCGGCATGTTCAGGCGGAGCGGCTCCCAGTGGTCGCCGTCGTCGATCGAGAAGAATACCTGCCGCTCCGTCCCCGCGAAGAGCAGACCCTTCTGCCTCGGGTCCTCGCGCACCACGTTGACCGGGCCGTCGGCCGGGAGCCCGTTCGTGATCGGCACCCAGGTCGTCCCCCCGTCGTGCGTCCGGTAGACATAGGGGTGCATGTCGTCCTTGCGGATCGCGTTCACGGCCGCGTACGCCGTGTTCACGTCGAAGTGGCCGGCGTCGAGCTGAGAGACCTTGTCCCACGCGGTGAGCGGGGGTGGCGTCACATTCTTCCAACTCTTCCCTCCGTCACGGGTCACGTGGACGAGGCCGTCGTCGGTGCCGGCCCAGATGACGTTCGCGTCCAGCGGGGACGGGCCGACGGCGTAGATCACGCCGCGCCGTGACATGGAGTCCATCGCGGGCGTGCGGAAGTCACCGACGCTGGCGGGCACGGCCGGGTGGGGACGGGACAGGTCCGGGCTGATGACGTCCCAGTGATGGCCCCCGTCGGTGGTCTTCCACAGCACATTCGTGGCGAAGAGCAGAGCGTGCGGATCAGCCGGCTCGAACAGGAGGGGCTCGGTGCGCAGCATGCGGTATTTCCCGGAGCGCAGCGCCTCGGGGGCCACGTTCTGGGCCGTACCGGTCCGCTTGTCGAAGCGCATGACTCGGCCACCGTACACGATGTCGGGATGGAGTGGGTCAGGCGCCTCGTACCCGTACTCGTCGGCGCCCACGCCGATCCAGTCGCGGAAGGAGATCTGTCCGCCGTTGCCCCGGCTGGAGATGCCTATGGCGCCGCTCTCCTGCTGGCCGCCGTAGACCCAGTACGGGTACTGGTCGTCGGTGGTCACGTGGTAGAGCATGGCGGTCGGCTGGTTGTACCAGGAGCTCCAGGTGCGGCCGCCGTTCACCGTGATCGTGGCACCCTGGTCCGCCGTGAAGATCATGATGTCGGGGTGCAGCGGATTGATCCAGATGCGTTGGTAGTCGTCTCCTCCCGGCGCTCCCTTGAAGGCCGCCCATGTGTGACCGCCGTCCAGCGAGCGCGAGCTACCCCGGCTCGCCGAGTAGACGAGGTTGGGGTCGGCCGGGCTGACGCGGATGTCGTTGCCGACCCGAGGGTCCGTGCTCACGAGGGTCCAGGTCCGGCCCGCGTCGTCCGAACGGTAGAGCCCTCCGCCCGAGCCCGCCTCAACGGCGGCGTAGATGCGGCGCGGCTCGCTCGGGGCGATGCCGAAGTCGATGCGTCCGACCCCTCTCTCGGGGAGTCCCCCGGCGAGCTTGTGCCAGGTCCAGCCGCCGTCGGTGGACTTGTACATCCCGCTGTTCGGACCCGAGAACGCCCCGTTCTCCCACGGTCCCTCGCGGTGGTCCCACAGGACGGCGTACAGAGTGTTCGGGTCCTTGGGGTCGAACTCGACCTGGTGCGCGCCGGTGTCGTGATCCACATACAGCACCTTCTGCCAGGTCCGGCCACCGTCGCGCGTGCGGAAGACGCCACGCTCCTCGTTGGGCCCGTACGGATGGCCCATCCCGGCGACGAATACGACGTTCGGGTTGGCAGGGTCCACGATGATCCGCCCCACCTGCTCGACGTCCGTGAGGCCGACGTGCTGCCAGGTTCGGCCACCATCCGTCGACTTGAAGATGCCGTCGCCCACGCTCAGGTCGGGCCGGTGCATACCTTCGCCCGTTCCGACGTAGATCACGTTCGGGTCGGACGGCGACACGGCGACGTCACCGATCGAACCGGTGGGCTCCCGGTCGAAGATCGGGTGCCACGTGCGACCGTAGTCGTCCGTCTTCCAGACGCCTCCGTCCACCACCCCCACGTAGAAGACGTTCGGCTCGGTGGGCACGCCGACCGCGCCGACGGTCCGGCTCGCCCGGAACGGTCCGATCACGCGGTAGCGAAGGCCCTGATACATGGAAGCGTCCACCGTCGTCACGGACGTGGACGCCTGGGCGCTCAGCCCTCCGGCCCAAGCAGTCAGGGCCAGGGCCAGAAGGAAGGGGAGGAATCGCGGTTTCAAGGGTGCTCTCCTCGGATCCGTCGGGTCGAACGGGTGCTGTGACGTCGAGCATGGGTGGATGTAGATCGGGAAGATAGCACGCGGAGAGGCGGGTGGCCCGCGCGCGGTCCACGGACCGACGGACGTCTCAATCGGGGCGGGACGGGGCCGCGGCCTCCGCAGGCACCGCGTGCGACCCCATCCGAGCCGGAACGCGCGCCACGGGCAACGAGACCGTGAAGGTGCTTCCCCTTCCCACGTCGCTCTCGACCTCGATGTGGCCACCGTGTTGTTCGATGATCCCCAGCGACACGCTGAGCCCCAGCCCTGTGCCCTTGGCCTGCTTCTTGGTGCTGAAGAACGGATCGAAGATCCTGCCGAGATGCTGCTCGGGAATTCCGACACCCGTATCGGCGAAGCCGACGTGCACGAAGCTCCGGTCCGGCGACTTCTCGACGGTGATCGTGAGCACCCCACCCTCCGGCATGGCGTCGAGCGCGTTCAGGACCAGGTTGAGAAATACCTGCGTGAGTTGGTGACGGTCGCCGTACACGGGCGGAACGCTCTCCTCGACCTCTCCCCGCACCTTGACGTTGGCCAGCTTCACGTGGTTGCTGGCGAGCTGGAGGGTGTCACTCACCAGTTGCTCGACGTCGAGCGGCGTCAGCTCGACTTCGCTCTCACGCGCGAAGTCCAGGAGGTTGCGCACGATGTCGCGGGCGCGCTCGGACTCCTTGACCAGGTCCGCGGCAATCTCGATCCGCTCCGCGTCGTCGAGGTCGGCGTAGTCCTCCTGGAGCGCGGCGGCCGACAGCATGAGGTTGTTGATCGGATTGTTCAGCTCGTGGGCCACGCCGGCGGTCAGCGTGCCCATCGCCTGGAGCTTGTGCGACTGCACGAGGAGCTGCTGCCGCCGTACCAGCTCGCGCGTCATGTGGTTGATGGCGCTGGCGAGCTCCGAGAACTCGTCGTTGTACTTGCGTCTCGGGGTGATGGGCGTGAGGTCGCCGTCGGCGATCCGCCGTGTCGCCGTCACGATCCGGTGCAGGGGCGCGAGCATCTGCCGGCTTATGAACCAGGCCAGGATCGCGATCACGACGAGGACCGCGGCCAGGGAGCCTACCGCGATGTGGCGGGACATCGTCAGCAGGGTCTCCACCGAGTGCCGCTCGCCGGTCGCCAGGTCCTCCGCTTCGCTTACCATCGCGGCCCCATGCACGCGCAGCTCGGCCTCGATCTCGCGAACACGTCCGGCGTCGGTGACGGGGTCGAGCGCCCGGAGGCTGGCCAGAAGGATCTCGTAGCTCCGCACGCGACCCCGCATGGCGGTCACGGCATCTTCGCCGATGACCGAGGCCATGGCCCCGCTCTCGAGCTCGAGGATCTCCCTGGCCGCGCGCACCTGGTCGAGCGCGTCGCTCAGGTTGCTGTGGTACAGGAAGTAGTTCTTCTCGTAGCGCCGGGCCTGCTGGATCTCGAACGTGTATCGCTCCACGGCCCCCAGGATCGTGAGCTTGGCCTGGACGCGTCCGAGCAGCACGATCGACAGCAAGGTGACAGCGAAGCCCAGCGCGAGCCAGAGGAGCAGCCCGAGCGTGAGCCGGCTCCGGATCGACAGGCTGGGTCGGTCCCGAAGCGCCCGCTGGGCCTCCTCCGATACGCTTGCCAACGTGGCGGCGTCGTCCGGTGATCGGGGCATGAGGCCCCTCCCCTCTCCTCGGGCGGCCCCTTACAGGACGGCCTTGTGTCCCAGGGAGAGCGCGGCCTTGTTGACGACCGCCCGCAGGTCCCCCGGCTTGAACGGCTTCGAGATGAAGTCGAACGCTCCCTTCACGAGCGCCTCCCGGGCGACCTCCACCGTTGCGTACCCGGTGATGAGCACCACCCTCGTCCGGTCACCGCGCGCCATCACGTGCTCGAGGATGCGGATCCCGTCGATCCCCTCCATGCGCAGGTCGGTGACGACGATGTCGAACGACTTCACCTCCAGGCGCGCCAGCGCGAGGACGGGGTCTTCGAAGCACTCGACCACGAATCCCGACTTCTCCAGGGCCGGCTTGAGCCTCTTCCCGACGATGGGCTCGTCATCGAGGATCATGACGCTCAGCTCCTCCGAGCCCTCCCTGGAGTCCACCTCCTCCGCCTTCATGTCGTCCTCCCTGCCTCTGTTCGAGGTCCTCTCGCTGCGCACGATCCTCAGCCTGTCCAGGGCCAGCTGCGTCTTGCGGTCCAGGTTCACCCCGGTGAGCTCGAAGCCCTGGTCATCCGCGCCCGCTTCGGCGAACGAGACCCGGACCATCCAGTCCTCGATCTTCTTCTTCAGGTCTGCCATGAGCGGGCCTCCTCATCCTGTCGTCCAAACGCCCGAGGCGGGGTCAGGTCGCGGCCCGGGCCTCCGCGAGTTGTGCTCGCACACGCAGGCGTTGGCGGTACGACCGGATCACGTGATAGAGGATCAGCGAGCATCCGGAGATGCCCGCCGCGAAGAGCAGCGCCTTGCTCGTCGTGTTGCAGATGCCGTCCCAGGCCGGATCGATGTCTACCCACCCGAGCTGACGAAGGTAGGCGGGCATCGCAACGGCTCGGCTCACGACGCACAGCAGGATCACCACGCCCGTGACGATCCGGATCAGGATCTCCTTGACCACCTTGGTGCCGTACACACCGATGTAGATCCCGACCAGGGAGCCGAGGTAGAGGAGAATGGTCAGGCGGATGTCGACGAAGCCCTGGAACGCATAGTTGAGGGCGCCCCAGCCCCCCATGTACATGGCGAGATACAACTCCGTGCCGGTGGCCACCGCGGTGGGCACGCCGAACACGTAGATCATGCACGGCACGCCGATGAAGCCGCCCACCCCGATCGTACCGGCCAGGTAGCCGGTGGCCAGCCCGACCGCCATCAGCACCCAGAGAGAGACCCGCACCTCGGAGACGCGGAACGTGATGTAGGGCGGCAAATGCACACGTGCGAGTGCGTCGGCGATGCGGCGGGACGGGCCGGCGTCCTCGTCTTCGGAGCCCCGCGGTCGCAGCGCGTCGCGCAACATCGAGACCGCCACCGCGGACAGGATGAACACGAAAACCGCGCTGATGTACAGGTCCGCCGCCGCCGAGCCTCCGCTTCCATGGCCGTCGCCCCCCTCGGCGAACAGGGCGCTGTTGATCCACACCGCGATGCGAATCCCGATGAACGACGTGGCGATCAGGTAGAGACCGAGCCGCTTGTCCACGTTGCCGAGCTCGGCGTGCTTGCGCGAGCCGACCATCGCCTTGCCGAACTTGTGCGTGATGTTGCTGGCCACCGCGACCACGCCCGGAACGCCGAGGTTCATCATTCCCGGCGTCATGAAGAACGCGCCGCCGCTGCCGATGAAGCCCGACAGAATACCACCCACGACTCCCAGAACCACGACCTGGATGGCCACCCAGAGATCGAGCTGAATGAAATGGTCGTACAGCAGGAGAGGCTCCATGCGTCACTCCATCCCGATGAGCTTCATGAACGAGCGCGCCACGCTCCCGTAGGAGAAGGCGACGATCGGGACGAAGACGAACACGCACGCCGCCACGATGAGCTTCGTGAGCGTCCCTCCCCCCGACCACGCCCCGTGCGAGAAGCCGAGCACCTCGTCCTGGTGGGTCAGAACCATGAGGTAGAGGACCACGACCACCGTGAGGAATCCCAGCAGCCTGACCATGTCTCGCTTGCCGAAGAAGTACTGGCTGCGGAGCTCGTCGGTGGTCACGACGGGCACCCGCATGCGCTCCGCCAGGGAGTCGCGCAGTTCGCGAGTAAGCCGCATCCTGACCGCGGGATCCCTCTCGTCGAAGACGCTCCCGAGCACCACGAGCGAACGTGGAACCGTTCCGCAGCACGTCGCCACGAGGATCATCCGCTCGCCGCGCACGTACCGTCCTCCTCCCGACCGTCCCACCCTGGCGAGTTCGTCCAGCGTGGCTTTCAGACCGCCGTCGTCCTCCCGGCGCTCCTCCTCCACGTCCTCTTCGATTCCGGCGACGGCCACCGGCTCGGGTGCGGACGTGACCGTCGACACCGTCGCAGGCGCCTCGCTCGTCTCCTCCGTCGCGACGTAACGCACGAGCTCCACCGCGGCGTTCCACTTCCCGGCGATCTCGGCGACCTCGCGGAACGCGTCCGACGCCGGGTCGAACCGTTCCTGCACCCAGAGGATCGTCGTGGAGGCCATGGTGGCCCGCAGCTCCGTGATGCCCTCGATGCCGTCCAGCGCTTGTCGGATGTCGTCCGCGCTGCCCATATCGTGCGGGAGGTAGGTCACCGTGACCCCGCTCCCGTGCGCGACCACCGTAAACGCCGAGCGCGCGGTGCGGGCGTCCCGCGCCAACCGCAGACGCACACGCGCCGCCAGATGCAGGTCTTCCATGGAGCGTCGGGACGCCGGCGTCATGCGGAAGTCGGGAAGCTGGGCCATGCTCACCAAAGCCGACGCCGTGTTCTCGACCGCCATGCGCTCGACATTCACGACCACGTCGTACTGCCCTGCGTCCTCCCATGAGACGCCATACATGGAACGAACCCAGTTGCGCCGGTCCTCCTCCACCGCGACCAGATAGCGTCGGGCCGACTCCCTGTCGATGCCCAGGGTCCGCATCGTAGCAGCAATTCGATATTCGTCGTCGGCGACGACCCGTACACGCATGACGTGACCGACGTTGCGGAGCAGCAGGTGGCCGGTACGCCCGTGGTAGACGAGCGGGCCCTGCTCGATGCGGTCGCACAGATACGCGGTGCTGAACGCCAGGTAGTAGTCACGCTCGCGCGCTAGGCGCTCGGTGAACGTGCGTGGGTTCATCATGCTCGTCTCGAGCTTGCCCACCTGGATCCCCTCGCGAATCGCCGCCTCGATCAGATCCTCGCGGCTGAGGACCGTGTAGTCGAGCTTCCGGGCGAGCAGCTCCGCCAACTCCTTGCCCCTGGACAGCGAGCCCCGCGACACACAGACGATCTGGCTCACGACGCATCCGCCTTCGGCTCCTGCGCAGGAGCCCGCTTGTCGTCCTCGGACAGAAGCCGCGCGATCCGGTCGCGCGTCCGCCGGGCCAGGGACGGATCCCGCCCATCGGTGAACGTGGCGATCGTCACGCCGTCGTCCTCCAGGAGAGCGCCGAAGATCACCCCCGGTTCGCGCGACGACGACGCGTCGCAGGCGAGCACGCCGGATGCGCGCGCTGTACGCGCGCCCAGAGCGTTCAACTCCGCATGGTTCGTGGCCATGACGACGAGACAGGAACCCTCGAGGTGATCTCTGCGCACCAACTCGCGGTGCCACCGCACCCTCCCCTGCTCGATCTCGTGCGCAAGCTCCGCTGTGACGCTCGGCGCGACCACCGTCACGTCCGCCCCGGCACGCAGAAGCGTCCGGACCTTCCGGGCGCCGACCGGCCCTCCTCCGACCACGACCACGCGCGCGCCGGAAACGTCCACACCAAGAGGTAGAAAGCGCATCAGTGCCCAGCCGTGATGAGGATGCCGCTCGCGGCCAGCGCGAGGATCACGACTTCCGTGGTCGCGAACGCCACGTAGATCCAGTCGCGCTTGCGCACGAGCGTGGGTACGATCCCGACGAAACAGACGAGGGTGACCGACGAGAGCATCGCGATGCCCAGGAAGTTGATGTAGTCCCCGTGCTCCAGTGCAGTCAGCCACCACCAACCCCGCAGGGCGTGCTCCCGATGCAGATATCCTCCGTTCACCATCTCGAGGTATCGATCCACGTTCAAGGTCCAGTAGTTGGGCAGGTCCTTGATCGGAACGGCGGGATCGACGAGACCCGAGAGATACAGCGCGAAGGTCACGAGCAGCACCACGAGCCCCGTGTACATGCCGATGGCCAGGATCTTCGCATACAGGAGCTGCTCGTCGCTGACGTCCGGCGGTCCGGCGCCCATACCACCCCCTACACGATGAACGGGAGCCCCAGGCCTTTCGTGATCGCCTTTCCTCCCGCGAACAGGAGCAGAACGATCACGAGCCAACGAACGAACCCCGGTCGCGCCACCCTCAGGATCCTCACCCCGATGAGCGAGCCCAGCATGATGCCCACGAGCGAGGGAACCACCATCAAGGGGATGACGCACCCCTGGTTCAGGTAGACCCAGGCTGCCGACGTATCGGTGATCGAGAGCAGGAACTTGCTCGTCGCCACGCTCACCTTCAGCGGCGCGCCCATGACCAGGTTGAGCACCGGCACGTTGGCCCATCCGGCGCCCAGACCGAACATCCCGGCCATGAAGCCGATGCCGATGAACAGCAGGAGCCCGGGAACGGTCCGGTGGATACTCCAGTCGATCTTCTGGTCCAGGCTGGCCTCGAGGTACACCCCGTGAATGCCCAACGCCTGGGAAAGCGCGTCCGGGCGCCGCACCACGGGAAATGTCGACCTCCGGGCGCGGATCATGAGCCCCGCGATTCCCAGGATCGCCGCGCCCAGCGCCGTCTGGACGATGTCGGTCGGGAGCGCCAGCCCGACCATCGCGCCGGCGATCGCGCAGGCCGACGCGATCAGCGCCACCGGCATGGCCAGGCGCAGGCTCGCCAGATTCATGCGCAGGAAGCCCGGTCCCGCCGCCAACGCGCCGCACAGAGCCACCAGGAGGCCCGTGCAGCGCACGAAATCCAGATGGAAGGGGAAGAAACCGCTGACGATCGGAACGTAGAGGACTCCCCCGCCCACCCCACCCACCGCGGCCAGGACGCCCATCACGATCGTGATCGCGAACAGCGCCAGCGGCCACACCCACCAGGCGGTCGTGTCCGCCGTGGGAGCGAGTGCGCTCTCCTGCGCTCCGAGAGAACCCGCCACGAGGACGAGAAGCGGTGCGACCACCGCCCCGACGAGAAGACCGGTGCGTACGAGCCGGAGAACCTGATGATCCGGATAGCTCATGACCAGGATGCGCGCTCATGGATAGGGATCGAACCACTCGACGTTCAGAAGGACCTCCTCGACGCCCGGAACGGAACGGGCGCGCTCGACCATGCGGCTCTCCGTCCGACCGCTCTTGCTCAAGGGTGCCGAGCCCCGGATCACGACGCGCTCGCGCTCGGCGTCGACCCGCAGATCCAGGGCGCGCAAGTCGGCGTCTGCCGCGAGCGCCAACTCGACCCGGCACGCCGTGAGGAAGTCGGCCAGGCGCCGCACCACCCGTTCGGTGACGACGAACTCCGGCTGCTCGAGCGCCCGCGCGATGATGGCGCAGGCACTCGCGGGGGAGAAACCCTCCAGGTTGATGACCAGGTCGTACAGGGTGGGATCCATGATGTCCTCCCCGTACATGACCTTCACCCATCGAGCGCGGGACTCATCGATGTCGCGGATGTACTGCTCGGCGATGGCGGGGTCCATGTCGGACTCGGCCATCACCGCCTGGATCCGGGCCTCCATGGGAGCGATGAGCCGCACGCACAGGACGCCGGGAAGCCCTCTCAGGAGCAGCCCGCCGGCGAGTCCGTGGTAGACCAGGTTGCCTGAGGCCCCATGTGTCGCGAGCGCTTCCCGGACGGCCACGATGTAGGCCCGGCGCATCGATGAGAAGCGGCTCCACACGGCCGGCCGATCCGTCATCTTGGCCTCGAGGCGCTCGGCGGGAACCCCGAGGCGTTCGGCCGCCTCCTGTGCCACCTCGCGGCCCAGCGACGGGTAGCCCAAACGCTGGGCCACGCACTCCGCCACGGCCTTCCCGCCGCTCCGGGTGCCTCGACACAGGCAGACGATGGCCACGGCTCATCCGCCTCCGGCCAGCGCCATGTCCATGCGCACCCGGCACGCCGATGCGAACGCCTCCAACTCGGCTTGCACGTCCGGGGTGATCGCGAACCGGGGCTCGGCCGCCGCCTCGGCGACAACCGCGCAAGCCGCATCCAGCGAGAGAGCGCGGAGGTTCACGGTGAGGTCGTAGCGCGAGGGATCCTCGACGTCCTCGCCGTACATGATCCGGACGCGCCGACGCCGGTCCTGATCGACGCTGTGGATGAACTCCTCGGCCGCTTTGAGCGTCATCCCCCCATCCGCCTCCATGACGGCGCGGACACGCATCTCCAGGGGTGCGATGAGCCGCAGGCGCAGCACACCGCGCAGGCCCCGCAACAGGAACGGACCCGCCAGGCCGTCATAGACGAGCCTGCCGCCCACAGCAGCGTCTGCCAGCGCCGAGCGCACCGCGACGAGGTAGCGCTCCCGCTCGTGGTTGAGCCGGGCCCACAGCCCCGGAGCGGTCTCGAACTTCCCTTGGACCGCCTCCTTCGACACCCCCAGTCGCTCGGCCGCGTCCTGGAGGACCTCGTCCGCGATGCGAGGATAGCCGAGCGTCTCGGCGAGGCGTTCGGCCAAGGCACGGCCCCCGCTCAAGGACCCCCGGGAGATAGTGATGATGGCCACGGCTCGAGCCTCTCACGGCAGGACGCCTGCGAGGTCAAGCGCCTCCGCCTCACGGCCTGGGGGGGCGCCCGGCTACGTCGTGATGTCCGTCGCACGCACTCGGGCAGGGCTCGCTCGTCCCCGCTCCCAGATCAGGGTTCGGGAATAAGTGAGATTTTTGTCACGATTTAAGTCTACGGCTCGAAAGATCCTGTGTCAAGGCCGCTTCCGGCGCTTGCACGCACTGTCTCCGGGTGCCGTTCCCGGGCTTCCAGGCTACTCAGGTGATAGGCGATTTCGGCCAATCCGGCAGTGAGCCGCTCGTTGCGGGCAAGGACGCCCTCGGGCACGGTCAGGCGCACGGGCGTGAAGTTCCAGACGGCCCGGACGCCGAGAGCCACGAGGAGGTCGGTCATGGCCTGCGTGGCGTGGGGTGGTGTGGCGAGGATGCCCATGCGGACAGGCCGCTCGCGCACCAAGGCGGGCAACTCGTCCATGGGCAGGATCGTGTGTCCGTTGATGCGGCGCCCCACCTTGAAGGCGTCGATGTCGAAGGCCCCGACGATCCTGAGTCCATAGCGCTCGAAATCGGGGTGGGAGAGGATGGCCACCCCGAGCTTGCCCGCCCCGATGAGCACGGCCTCATAGGTGCGGTCGAAGCCCACGACCTGGCGGATCGTGCGGCACACTTCGCAGGCGTCGTATCCGACCCTGCTCATGCCGATCAGGCCGACCGCCGCGAAGTCCTTGCGGACCTGGCTCGCGTCGATGCCGAGGGCGGCCCCGATGCGCGCGCTGGTAATGGTCTCGACCGGTTGGGCGGCCGACAGATCGACGAGGTACCGGAAGTACCGGATGAGCCGATCGAGCACCACCCGTCTCAGGCGTTCCACGGGATGCGCGGCCCCTCCCTGGGAGCTCAGACTCGGGCAGGCTTTGAAGCAAGCTACAAGGATTCTTGGAGGCACGTAACACCCGTGAGAGCCCACACGGGGGTCACTCGCCCGGGGTTGACGGCAACGAGCCTTCTCCTGCAATGTTAATTGTGAAATTTACCACGATTGCCCTCGTGGCACGTCAGGCTCCGCGTATCGCCGCCGGTCCGGCGACGGCCCTGGCCACGCCGCGGAACGCTCTCTGAGGGACGTTACCATGTCCGGCTCGACCTTGCTGGCTCTTGCCTACGTCCTCCTGGCCGTCTTCATCGTGGCCACCGTCCTCAGGTCCGTGCGGATCGCGAGGCTCCCCGTCCACCTCCGGTGGGAGCTGGCCCCGGTTCCAAAGGAAAAGACGCGCAGCCGCTATGGCGGCTCGTACCTCGAGGAGTACGAGTGGTGGAAGAAGCCCCGCGAGGAATCGCTGGTCGCGGAGTTGCGCTACATGCTCGAGGAGATCCTCTTCCTGAAAGCACTGTGGAAGCACCAGCGCAGGTTGTGGTGGTGGTCATTCCCCTTCCACGTCGGCCTCTACCTGCTCGGCGCGGCCGTAGGGCTCGCCGGGCTCGGTGGCCTCATGCGCGTGGCGGGTGTTGCAGGGCCGGGATGGGGCGTGCTGACCGGCGGCTTGCGGTGGCTCGCCGCCGTCGCCTACGCGCTGGGCACCGTCGGCACGATCGGACTCCTGGTCAACCGCCTTGCGCGCGCCGACCTGCGCGCCATGCTCACGCCGGTGGCCACCTTCAATCTCCTTCTCCTTCTCGCCCTGTTCGTGACGGGAGGGGGGGCCGTCCTGTCGGTCGCCGATTTCCCGGCGCGCTGCGTGGCGCTCGCGCACGCACTCCTGACCGCCAGCGCACCCTCGAGCCCACCGCCGGCGCTGGCCGCCCACCTCGTCCTCGCCCTGGCCTTCCTGGCCTACCTGCCGTTCAGCCAGATGATGCACTTCGTGGCCAAGTACTTCACCTACCACCAGGTCCGCTGGGACGACCGGCCTCTCGAGCCCGGCGGGTCCATCGAGGGTGAGGTGCAGAAGCTCCTGGAGCAGCCCGTGGCATGGGGGGCACCCCACGTGGGTGCGGATGGCCGAAAGAACTGGATCGATATCGCCACGGAGGAGCGGACATGAACGCCCGGAAACGCGTAAAGGACATCGGACGCCGGGAGGATGAGGTCCTCTCTCCGGTGAGCGTCGATGAGCTCATGCCCCTTCCCCCACCTTACGACGCCTTCGAGGACCAGCCGACCTGGAAGGAAATCTCTCCCGAGGCCCGCAAGCGGATGGTTTGCAACCTCGATGGGGTCGTGGCGCTCAACCTTCCCCAGCCCGAGACCGCGGAGGAGGAGCAGGACTGGGTGGACCGCTTCGCGGAGGGCATGCGAAAGCTTCTGACCCGGGAGAACAACTGGACCTTCCTCCAGCCGCTCACGCTCGCGCTCGAGTACTGCGTCGGATGCCAGACGTGCAGTGATGCCTGCCACATCTTCAAGGCGAGCGGCGACAAGGAGATCTACCGGCCGACCTACCGATCCGAGGTGTGGCGTCGCCTGGTGAAGAAGTATCTGAAGGCCGGCGGCAAGCTCGCCGCGCCGCTCACCGGCGCCGACGTGGACCTCAACTGGGCGTCCGTGACGCGGCTCTATGAGCTCGCGTATCGGTGCAATCTCTGCCGTCGGTGCGCGCAGGTCTGCCCGATCGGAATCGACAACGGCCTCATCGCCCACGAACTGAGAAAGCTCTTCAGCCAGGAGCTCGGGTGGGCACCCGGCGAGCTGCACGAGAAAGGAACCATGCTCCAGCTCGAGGTCGGCTCGTCCACCGGCATGAACGCGGTGGTCGTGAAGGACAACGTCGAGTTCATCGACGAAGACCTCACCGAGGAGACCGGCATCGAGGTCGTGACCCCCTGGGACAAGGAGGGCGCTGACGTCCTCCTGATCCACAACGCGGGGGAGATCCTCTCCTGGCCCGAGAACCCCGGAGCCTTCGCGATCATTCTCAATGCCGCCGGGATCGACTGGACCCTCTGCTCGGACAGCGTAGCGTACGACGGCGTCAACTACGGCCTCTTCTACGACGACATCCAGCTCGCCCGCGTGGCGCTGAAGCACGTCCAGGCCGCGAAGAAGCTCAAGGTCGGCAAGCTCGTCATGGGAGAGTGCGGTCACCAGCACAAGGCGCTCATGACGGTCGCGGACCGCATCCTCACGGGCGACATGCGGGTCCAGCGAGAGAGCTGCATGCCCTTCCTGGAGGAGATCGTCTTCAGCGGCAAGATCGAGTTCGATCCGTCGAAGAACGACTTTCCGGTCACGCTCCACGACCCCTGCAACATCGTGCGGAACCTGGGGATCGTGGAGCCGCAGCGCAGGATCCTGCGATACCTCTGCCCGCAGTTCCGCGAGATGACCCCGCACGGCGTCGACAACTACTGCTGCGGAGGCGGGAGCGGCCTGGCGGTCATGTCGTCCAACAACTTCACCGACTGGCGCGTGAGCGTGGCCGGACGGGTGAAGTTCAAGCAGATCCTGGACGCCTTCGAGGACCAGCCGGGCCCGGAGGTGAAGAAGTACGTCTGCGCCCCGTGCTCGAACTGCAAGGGGCAGATCCGCGACATGCTTCAGTACTACGGCGCGCTGGAAAAGAGCGGCATCACGTACGGCGGGCTCGTCGAGCTCATCGTCAACGCGATGGTGGACGTCAAAGAGCCGTTCATCAAGTGGGAGATGCACTAGCAGGCCGCTCGGGCGACGGACCCGGTCCGGGAACCGGCCCCCACCGCGACACCTCGTCGCGTCCCGGACGCGCCGAAGGCCACCCCGAAATAATCCCCCTGACATTTCGTATGTCTGACCAATAGGTTCAGGAGGAGTCGCCGAAGACCCTCTCGCTCCGGCCGAGGTCCGGGGGGTGCCTCCATGCCAGCAGACGTCACTTTGCGGTCAATGCTCGTCATCATGTTGGTCGCGGCCGTGCCTCGCGTCGGGACCGCCCAGACGCCTGCGTCGAGCCCCGACCGGGACTCGACGTCGAATATCTCCGCGCGTCTGACGGACCACGAAACCGGACAGCCCATCCAGGGGGCGATCGTCCGTCTGTTCTCCGGCGTCGGTCGCGAGGAGCGGGTGAGGACGAGGGTCACGAACAGAGACGGGCGCTTCTTCTTCTCGCACCTCCCGGGCGGACGTTACGCTCTGGTCGCCGGCCGGCTGGGGTACCGGAACATGAGCGACTCGGTGGCCATTCCGTCGGGTGAGGATCTCCAGCTGAGGCTCCAACTCTCCTCGTATCCCGTGGAGCTCGATCCGGTCCTCGTGGTCGTGACGCCTCCCACGACCCGTGCGGGGCCGGTTCCCGGCCTCGCTGCGCGCGAGCGCCGGGGAATCGGCACGATCCTCGACCGCAAGGAGATCGAGGACGTCCACCCCTTCGAGGTGTCCGACCTGTTCCGCACCATCCCGGGTGTCCGTGTCATGCCCGACCAGGACCTGGGCTACCGCCTCGAGCTCCACGGTGGATGCAAACCGGTCATCTGGGTCGACGGGACGCGCACGAGCGCCGACGACGTGGACCTCTTCCTCCGGCCCTCGGATCTCCAGGCCGTCGAGGTCTACCAGGCTGCCGAGGTTCCCGCACGCTACTCCGGCAACTCCTGCGGCGCTGTGCTCTTCTGGACCCGGCCCGCGGAGAAGGCCAACCTGAAGTTCAGCTCGTTCTGGAAGAAGCTCATCATCCCGGCAGCCATCCTCGCGGCGCTCATCGTTCATATCCGCTAGGGGAGCCTACACGGACCCGGCCGGCCGGCGCGCGACGATCAGGTCGGTCGGGCCGGGGAGGTGCTCCCGGGTGGGCTTCTCGAAGCCCGCCTCCCCCAGCCACGCACCGTACTCACCCTCGCTGTAGGAGCTTCCCCCGAGGGTCCCGACGAGCATGTTGAGCGCGAACAGCGCTCCGGTCCTGGGCCCCGTCTTGTCCGGGCTCAGGATGAAGTCCTGGATGACCACCCTGCCCGACGGCGAGAGCGCCCGAAACGCCTTCTCGAGAATCGCCCGGTTCTCGTCCGGGCTGTTCATGTGGCAGATGGCCGAGATGAACACCAGGTCGTAGCCGCTCCCGTACGTGTCGTCGCGCAGGTCGCCGACGCGCGTTCTCACGCGCTCCGCCAGGCCCGCCTCGTCGATGTGGCGCTGGGCGATCGGGACGACTGAGGCCAGGTCGAGGATATCCGCCGTGACCTCCGGGCCCGCCTGGGCGAAAGCGATCGAGTACGCTCCGGATCCCCCGCCCAGATCGAGCACGCGGCGCACGCCCTCCATTCCCACGGCCCTCACGACCTGAGGTGCCCGAAAGGAAGCGTTCTTGTGCATCGCCGCGATGAACGCCTCGGTCCACTCTGCCTCGGTCTCGGGCCCGCCCGGCCGGTCGCGCGTCACGGCCGTGCCCGCACGGACGCATTCCGTCAGCGTGGACCACCGGGGCCACAGGTGTACGGTGTGCAGGATCGCCGCGCGGGAGTCGTGCTCGGCCCCCGCGACCAGATAGCGCTCGCTGGTGGCCGTGTTCGTGAACGTCCCGTCCTTCTTCTCGAGCACCTCGAGCGCCACCAGAGCGTTGAGCAGCGATTCGGTCGCCCGGGCGTCGCTCCCGAGGCTGTGCGCGACGGACGCCGCGTCCGCTCCCCCTCCCACGGCCGTGAAGACGTCGAGCTCGATGGCCGTGAGAAGCACCCGGCTGACCCGGAAGCCGTTGAGGGCCTCGTTCAGGTCGTCGGAGAGCGCGCCGGCCTCTTCGCGTGCCTTCAGCGCCGCGAGCATCTTCTTCTTGTTCTGGTCGATCTCCGCGCGCACGGCCGTCTCGTCGCCGCTCCGCAGCCGATCTACCGGCTGCCCCCGCCCCAAGTGCTCACGCACGAGGTCCGGGACGTCGGCCGGCGTCACGCCCGAGTACCACACTCCCTCGGGATAGACGACCATGTTCGGGCCGCGCCCGCACAGGCCGAGCGACCCGCACGCCGTGACCTGCACCTCCTCGGCAAGCCCCTGCCGGACGACCTCCCGCCGCAGGGCCTCGATCACCTTCGCCGAGCCGTTGGCGTGACACGACGGCGCTCCCTCCGCCTTCTTCTGATCGCATGCGTAGACGTGATGACGAAACGGTTCCATGGCTCTGTTCCCTTCTGTCTATGAGGTCAGCGCCGCGACCACGCGGCGCAGGGCGTCCAGTCCCTGCACGTCGGCGTCGAAGAGCGGGACGCGCAGCCTGGGGAGCGCCGCGAACTCGCGGTCGATCTCGTCCAGGTAGCGCCCCTCCCTCTCCCGTCGACGCGCCAGGAAGGCGCCTTCGGCGTCGGGCGGGAGGACCCGATTCACGATCACGGCGGACACGGGGATCTTCGACCTCTCGAGCGCGGCCGCCGCCTTGCGCGTCTCGAGAATCGGAAGGCGCTCGGGCGTGAGCACGAACGTGAACGCCGTGCGCCTCGGGTCGGTCACGATCTCCCTGGCTGCGCGGAAGCGCTCCTGTCGGAGCTCGAGCGCCTCCAGCACCGGATCGTCGTCGCGGCCCGCGTCGCCCGCCGCCGCCCCCGCCACGTTGCGCCACATTCGGCCGAGCGAGCGTACCTTTCGGCGTCGCGAGACGAGCCCGTCGATCCAACGGCCCATGAGCTCCGGGAGCGACAGGAGCCGCACGGTGTGCCCGGTGGGCGCGGTGTCGAACACGACCCGGTCGTACTCGGCCCCCGCCACGCGCATCAGCTCCGCGAAACGGTCGAGCAGCGCGGCCTCCTCCGCCCCGGGCGAGGAGCGCGCGAGGTCGATCTCTCGCTCGACCTCGTCGAGGATCCGTGGCGAGGCCACCTGGCGCACGCGGGCTTTCACGTCCGCGATGTAGCGCTCCGCCTCCGCCTCGGGGTCGATCTCGAGCGCCGTCAGGCCCGGCTGCACCTCCGTCGGCTCGCCTCCCAGCGCCACGCCGAAGATGTCACCGGTGGAATGGGCGGGATCGGTCGATACGAGCAAGGTACGCGCACCACGTTCGGCGGAGCGGAGCGCGAACGCGGCCGCCATGGTGGTCTTGCCCACGCCGCCCTTCCCGCCGAAGAACACGATGGGCGTGGAAGGAAGCGCGCTCCCGAGCGCGGACCGACTCATGGCGCGCGAGCGAGGGGCGGACGTCGCGCACCCCACCCCTCCCCGGTCAACAACACCGGAAGCCACCCTCCGGAGCCTGCTCCAGGCCCATGCGCACGTGCCAGGAGTGGAACTCCTCCATGACCTCGGGAAGCAGCTCGAGCGTGTAGAACTCGACCGGATTGGGCACGCCCAGCATCTCCGAGGTGGTCAGGAGCAGGAAAAGATCGTGCTGGCGCGCGTACTCGCGGTGGATCTGCGAGCGGTACGGGGCCATGTAGAGCGCTTCGTACAGGTCGCGGAAGGTCCCGAGTCCCCGTCGGATCCGTTCCCACATCGTCGCTGCCTGTCCCCCTCTCGCGCTGTCGCCTACTCCGTGCCCAGGGTGTCGTACACGACCTTCTCCTCGGGGGTGCCCGCATCCTTGCCGGAGAGCATCTTCCGGAACGCCGCGACGGCCTCGAGGATCAGCCAGATCTCGAGCGCGAAGATCAGCGCCCCGACGCCGAACAGGAGCCACTGGTGCCGGAAGAAGCCGTGGAGCTGCTCGATCATCGCCCACGTCGTCATCACGAACAGGAAGACCATGGGCACGGCCGTTACCACGACGTTGCGCTTCAGGCGCCACAGGAACGCGCTCACGACCAGCAGGGTGAGCGCCCCGGTGAGCTGGTTGGTCGTCCCGAAGAGCGGCCAGATGCGCATGCCGCCGGCGCCGCGGTCGACGCCCAGCGCGAGCACGCCGATCGTGGCGACGGCCACGAGCGTGGCGACGATGCCGTTCCTGAGCGGCTTGATTCGGTATTGTGAGCCCAACTCCTCGACGATGTAGCGCTGGAGCCGCACGCCGGTGTCCATCGTCGTGACCGCGAACGAGATGACGACGACCGCCGCGAAGATCGCGGCCACGGCGTGCGGGATGCCGATCCCCTCGCAGATCGATGCCACCCCGTCGACGAACGCGTTCACCCCTCCCGTCGACGCGGAGGCGAACGAGGCGTAGTGCCGGTGCCAGCCGTCGGTGCCCGCGTAGAGGGCGAAGCCGGCGGTGGTGGCCAGGATCGCCGTCAAGGCGAGCGTTCCCTCGCCGACCATCCCGCCGTAGCCCACGTAGCGCGCGTCGGTCTCCTTGTCGAGCTGCTTCGAGGTTGTCCCGGATGCGACCAGCCCGTGGAACCCCGAGATGGCGCCGCAGGCGATGGTGATGAACAGCAACGGGAACCAGCTCGGGCTGTCCGCCGGGAGGTGGTGGTTGATCATGGGAGCCACCACCGGCGGGTTCACGACGAGGATACCGACGAAGATCACCGCGAGCGCGACGAAGAGCTGGTGACTGTTGATGTAGTCGCGCGGCTGGAGCAGCAGCCACACGGGCAGCGTGGAGGCCAGTGCGCCGTAGATCAGCATGATGATGACCCACTCGGCCCGCAGCCCGTCCGTCAGCGCGGCCGCGTGGGCCGCCGCAGCGTTGCCGGCCGCGGCGTGGAGCTGCGCGACGGTGGGCGCGAAGTGGAAGAAGTCGGGGATCTGCGGCTGGATGTACTGGCCCATCCAGATGTAGGCGTACAGCAGGATCAACGCGGCGATGCTCGGCCACAGGATCCCGGCGCGCGTGCGGTACACGAGCAGGCCGACCACCACGGCCGTCGGCATCGCCATCCAGATCGGGAAGATCGCGCCGGGGTTGGCGATGAACAGGTTCGCGATGACGACCGCGAACACCGCGTTCACCATCAGCAGCAGGAAGAAGATGATGAGCAGAAAGAGGGTGCGGGCACGCGAGCCGAGCACTCCCTCCGTCACGGTCCCGATGGAGTGGCCCCGGTGGCGCACGGACAGCCACAACGCGCCGAAGTCGTGGACGGCACCCGCGAAGATGGTGCCGAGCACGACCCAGAGGAACGCGGGAAGCCATCCCCAGATGACGGCGATCGCGGGCCCCACGATGGGCGCGGCCCCGGCCACCGAGGTGAAGTGGTGCCCGAACAGCACGTGCTTGTTCGTGGGAACGTAGTCGGTGCCGTCCTCGAACTGGTGCGCGGGGGTGACGTAGTCCGGATCGAGCTGATAGATCCGGCGGGCGATATACCGGGAGTAGAACCGGTAGCCGGTGACAAACGCCGCCAGACCGAGGATCAGCAACAGGATTGCACTCATGGAGGGCATTCTCTGGCGTCCGGTGGAAGCGCGCAACCCGCTGCAGCGCAGGCTCGCTCGGCCCTCCGTCCCACCCTCGCGCTACTCGGCCCTCGGGCAGCCCCCGATCAGATCCTCCGCACCAACAGCGCGTTCACGGTGGAGCGCCGCCCCGGGTTCGTTTCGACCACGACCGTCCGGCTGGGCGTGAGCGGCTCCAGGCCGTGGCGCGCCATCGCCTCCTCCAGCTCGTCCTGGTACAGAAGCACCGCGCGGCCGTCGGCCAGGCCCGTGAACACGTGGGGCTCGCCGGGCACCGACTCCACGCCGTGCCCTGTCATGTCCAGGTCGGGCGTGAAGTGCGCCACCAGGACCCGCCCGCCGGGGCGGAGCACGCGCGCCGTCTCTGCGATGGCGCGCTCCCATTCCTGCATGCTCGCGGCGTTCTGGTAGATCCCCAGCCCCAGCACCAGGTCGAAGCTGGCCGAGGGATAGGCGGACAGATCGTCCATCCGTCCCTGACGAACCCGCGCGCGGGCCGCCTCTGCGCCCACGACGGCGGCCAGGCGCCGCCGTGTCTCCTCGACCATCCCGGCCGAAGCGTCCAGCGCCTCCACGTGCACGCCGAGCTCCGCCAGGAAGACCGTGTTCCGCCCGCCCGCGCATCCCACGTCGAGCACGCGCGTCTCGCCCGGGTGGAGCGTCGCCGCCATCTCCCGCAGGCGATGATCCGGGTCACGCTCGGAGAACCGCCGCACCACGTCCGGGCTCTCCCAGAAGCTCTCCTGTTGCTCCATCTCCTCCGTCCCCTCAATGTCTCATGGTTTCATGGCCGCCAGGTCGCCGGCTCGGCGCCGCCTGGCGGGGTCCACGTCTTCAGGAGCCGATTCCATGCCTCGAAAGGTAGCGTTCTTCGGGTTCGTCCTGCTCGCGCTCTCGACATCCGCTCACCCCCTCCAGGCGCAGGACGTGTTCACGGCCCACGTGGACTCGATCGCCCGCGCGGTGCTCGCCAAGACCGGGGTTCCGAGCGCGTCGGTGGCGGTCGTCCGGGACGGAGCGCTCGCCTACGCGCGCGCCTACGGCGACGCCCGCCTCGACCCCAAGGAGCCAGCCACGACCGACATGCGCTACAGCATCGGGTCGATCAGCAAGCAGTTCGCCGCGGCGGCGATCCTGATGTTGCAGCAGGACGGCAAGCTCTCGCTCGACGACCCCGTGGCGCGCTTCCTCCCCGACCTTACCGACGCGAGCCAGGTCACGATCCGGGAGCTCCTGTCGCACACCTCCGGCTACCAGGACTTCTGGCCGCAGGACTACGTCCCGCCCGACATGATGAAGCCCACGACCCCGCGGAAGATCCTGGATCAGTGGGCCGAGAAGCCGCTCGATTTCCAGCCCGGCACGAAGTGGCAGTACAGCAACACGAACTACGTCATCGTGGGCCTGATCGTGCAGAAGGCGAGCGGGACGCCGTTCTTCGACTTCGTGCGCAGCCACATCCTCGAGCCGCTCGGGATGCACAGCGCGTTCGACGTCGATCAGGCCGGCCTCGCCAAGTCGGACCCGACCGGCTACGTGCGCTACGCGCTCGGGCCGCTGCGCCCCGCCCCGCCCGAAGGGCCCGGGTGGATGTTCGCGGCGGGTGAGCTCGCGATGACGGCGAGCGACCTCGCCAAGTGGGACATCTCGATGATCGACCGGAGCCTCATGAAGCCCGCCTCCTACCAGGAGATGGAGCGCGAGGTGCTCCTGAAGAACGGAGTGGGCACCGGCTACGGCCTCGGTGTGGATGTGGGAATGCAGTCCGGCCATCGCCTCATCTCGCACACTGGAGAAGTCTCCGGGTTCGTCTCGGCCAACTACGTCTATCCCGATGACCACGACGCCGTCGTCGTGCTGACGAACGAGGACGCCTCGAGCGCGGCCAGCTCCATCGCGCAGTCGGTCGGCTCCATGTTCTTCGCCAAGCAGGACACCGCGACGGCGAGCCGAACGGCGCAGGCGCAGCGGATCTTCGAGGAACTCCAGAAGGGCAAGATCGACCGTTCGCTCTTCACCGCCGACGCGAACGCCTACTTCAGCGATCAGGCGATCGCCGACTTCGCCTCGAGTCTCGCCCCGCTGGGCGCCCCGAAGTCGTTCGTGCAGGTCCGGGAGGCGCGCCGCGGCGGCATGCTGCTGCGTCTGTTCATGGCCACGTTCGCCGGGCGGACGCTGCGCGTGTGGACCTACCAGACGGACGACGGGAAGCTGGAGCAGTACCAGGTGGCTGCGGTCGGTTGAGCACGCTCCGCCCCCGGTGGCGGACCCCGGCGCGAGGATTGCCTGGGTCCGTCACCGGCGGTACCCTGCTCCTCCTGTTGACTTCGCATTCCAGCCTCTTGCCATGAGCCATTCCGTGACGATTCGACGCCTCGCCCTCGTCGGCCTTCTGATCGCCTCCCCGGCCGCCGCCCAGCAGCTTCCGGGCTACAGCACCCTGCTGACCCAGAGAGAGAAGGCCGTGGAAGCCGCGGCCATCGCCGTGCCGTCCCCCGCGACCGCCAAAGCCGAGTCCCGTGCCCTGTCCAGCACCATCCACGTGGCCGGCACGCCCGCCCAGGCGCGCACGCGCGACTACGTGATCGACCAGATGAAGAGCTGGGGGATGAAGACGGAGGTGCGCCAGTACACGGTCTGGATGCCGGAGGCCACCGCCGTACACCTCTGGCGCGTGGACGAGCACGGCGCGACGGAACTGCCGCTCGCCGAGCCGCCCATACCGGGAGACTCGACGTCGAACCTTCCCCAGTATCCCACGGTCAACGGCTACAGCGGCGTCGGCGACGTGACCGGGGAGATCGTGTACGTGAACTACGGCCTCATCGAGGACTACGCGAAGCTCGACTCGATGGGCGTCTCCGTCCGGGGCAAGATCGCGGTCGCGCGCTACGGCCGGAGCTTCCGCGGCATCAAGGCGCGCGAGGCCGAGAAGCATGGAGCCATCGCGCTCATCATGTACAGCGATCCGCAGGACGACGGCTACGTGCGTGGCGACGTCTATCCCGAGGGACCCTACCGCCCGGCCGGAGGGGTGCAGCGCGGGAGCGTCCTCAACGTGGACGGCGATCCGTCGACGCCCGGCTGGCCGAGCACGGACAGCGCGAAGCGCCTGCCCCCCGACCAGATGGACGTGCCCCACATCCCGGTCATCCCGATCTCGTACGGGAACGCCCAGAAGCTTCTCGCCGACGTACGCGGGACGAGCATTCCGAATCAGTCGTGGCAGGGTGGCCTCCCCTTCCGCTACCACGTGGGGCCGGGGCCCGTGAAGGCGCGCATCCAGGTCCAGGACGACCGCGCCACGAACGGCTACAAGAAGATCTGGGACACGTTCGGGATCATCCGCGGCACGGAGTTCCCGAACCAGATGGTCATCATCGGCGGGCACCGTGACGCCTGGGGTCCGGGCACCGCCGACAACGTCAGCGGGACGGTGAGCGTGCTCGAGGCCGCACACGCTGTCGCCGAGCAGCTGAAGAAGGGTCACCGCCCCCGGCGCACGATCGTGTTCGCGACGTGGGACGCCGAGGAGTGGGGCCTGATCGGCTCGACCGAGTACGTCGAGGACGACTCGCTCAGGCTCCTGCAGGGTGCGGCAGCCTACCTGAATCAGGACGTCGCGGCCCAGGGCGTGCGCTTCGGTGCCGGAGGGTCGCCGTCGCTGCGCTCCACGCTGCGGGCCGTGGCCCGCCTGGTGCAGGACCCGAGCGGCCAGGGAAGCGTCTACGACGTGTGGCGCAAGATGTCGAACGTGCCCGACTCCGCCGAGCCCCGCATGGGCGATCCAGGCGGTGGCTCGGACTTCGCTGGCTTCTACAACCACCTCGGCATCCCGATCGCGGACTGGGGCTTCGGAGGGCCAGGCGGCGTCTACCACTCTCAGTACGACGACATCGAGTGGATGTCGAAGTTCGGCGACCCGGGCTACAAGTACCACGCGACGGCGGCTCGCATCGCGGCCGCGATGGTGCTGCGGCTGGCAGACGCGGAGATCCTCCCCTACGACTACGTCGAGTACGCCCACACGATGGAGGGCTATCTCCCCGCGATCGACGCGAAGCTGAAGGCGAAGGGGTGGACGAGCTCGATGGCCCCCGTGGCCCAGGCCCTGCAGCGCTTCGAGGCCGAGGCCAAGGCGTTCGACGCGGAGCGTGACAAGCTTCTGACCGGCGAGCCTCGCCACCAGACGCTGGTGCACACGAACGCCGCCTTGCTCGAGGTGGAGCGCGCGCTCACGCGGCCGCAGGGGCTCGTCGGGCGTCCGTGGTTCCGCAACCTCATCTACGTCGCCGACGAGGACAACGGGTACGCCAACATGGTGTTCCCGACCGTGAACGAGGCGATCCGCGCCGGAGACGCCGCGCGTACCTCCCGGGAGATCACGGACCTGGCGGCGCACTTCGACGCCGCCACAGCAGCCCTCCACAGAGCCGCGGAGGCGGCGAGCGTGCGGCGCTGAAGCGCCGAGCCCCGTCGCGTTCGGCGGCGGGGCTCGGCGTCCGCGGTGTCCGCCGCGCCGCTTTCGATGCGCTCCTCAGTCCTCGAGAAGCGGAGGCCCCTTGGTGTCCTTGACGCCCAGAGCCACCCCCGTACCCACACCCGCGCCCAGCACGATGGCCGTTCCCGCCCCGACGATGGGAAGCACCGCGACCACCGGCGCTGCGATCACGGCCGTGGCCAGACCGGCCCAGAGACCGAGCAGGGGCTTCTCGACGATGTTCGTGTAGCGGAGCTTCTTACCCACGAACTGCCGTGCCTTGATGTGGCCGGCCACCCCGGCGACGCCGGCGATACCAGCGGCGATGAGCGCGAACATGCGTCCCCCTGTGTCGAAGCGTCTTCCTCTCGACAATCCTTACGAAGTGTCGGTGTCTTCTGTTCCGCGCTCGATGCCGTGCTTCCGCATCCGGTACCTGAGCGTCTGCCGCGTGATGCCCAGATCGCGCGCTGCGGCCGCCACGTTTCCGTCCCTGCGGGCGAGGGCCGTCCGGATCAGCTCCGCCTCCACCTCCCCCAGACCGGCCGCCTCGTCCAGCGCCGCGCGCGCCGCCTCCCGCACGCCATGCCCGGAGCCCTCCGGGACCGGACGTGAGGCCGCCTCGCCTCGGGTGCCCTGCGATCGGCCGCCCACCCCTCCCGCCGGCGGCTCCGCGCCGCCCTCGGGAAGCTGAAGCCACTGCTCCGGAAACACTTCGGAGTCGGCGAGCAGGATGCACCGCTCCACCACATTGCGCAGCTCGCGCACGTTGCCCGGCCAGGCGTAGGCCCTCATGCGCCTCCACACCGCTTCCGGGATCTTCTTGACCCGCTTGCCCGTGCGGGCGTTGAACTCCTCGACGAACCTCCACGTGAGCGCCTCCAGGTCCTCCAGGCGCTCCCTCAGGGGCGGAAGCTCGACCGTCACCACGGCGAGCCGGTGATAGAGATCCGGGCGGAACTCCCCGGCGGCCACGAGCGCGGGGAGATCCCGGTTGCTCGCCGCGAACACCGCCACGTCCACCGCGGTCTCGCGTTCGCCGCCCACCCTGCGCACCCGCCCGTCCTCGAGCGCTTTGAGCAGCCGCGCCTGGAGGGGTGGGCCCATGTCGGCGATCTCGTCGAGGAAGAGCGTGCCCCGGTGCGCCTGCTCGAAGAGTCCGCGGTGGCGGGCGGTCGCCCCGGTGAACGCGCCCGCTTCGTGCCCGAACAGCTCCGATTCCAGGAGCTCGCCCGGAATCGCCGCGCAGTTCACCTCGACGAGCGGCGCCTGCCGGCGCGGGCCTCCGTGGTGGAGGATGCGGGCGACGAGCCCTTTGCCCGCACCCGTCTCCCCGGAGATCACGAGCGACCCGATGGGCGCACCGGTGAGCCTGGCCAGCAGCTCCCGTACTCGCCGAGCGCCCTCGCTGTCTCCGACGAACGCATCGAGCGGATAGCGCCGGTTGCCCCGCACCGCCTGGTCGCGCAGCGCCCGCTGGGCCTCGGCGCTCCGCCGAGCGCCGGCGACCACCACGTCGAGCCGGTCGAGGCTGCACGGCTTCTCGAGGAAATCGTACGCGCCCAGCCGGATCGCCTTCACCGAGTCCGGCACCGTCCCGAAGCCGGTGAGAAAGACCCACTCCGACACCGACACGGCCGCCTGCGCCCGCCGCTCCTCCAACAGATCCAGCGCCGTGCCGTCCGGCAGGCTCATGTCCGAGATCACCACCAGCGGGTCGGCCTCCGCGAGGCGCCCGCGCGCCTCGGCCAGGGTGGCCGCGCGCTCCGCCTCCCACCCCTGGTCGGCGTAGTGGCGGACCAACTCGCGGCCGAGCAGGTCCTCGTCCTCGATGACCAGGAGGCGGCCGCTCATGGTCGGCACGGGAACGAGACCCGGACCACGGCCCCGCCCGCCTCCTCGTTCTGGAGCGAGACCCTGCCACCGAGATCCGACACCGTCCGCTCGACCATGGCCAGGCCGAGCCCCGTGCCCACCGGCTTGGCGGTCACGAAGGGCCGGACGCCGTGGGCGAGCATCTCCTCGGAGAAACCCGGCCCGTCGTCGGCGACCACGATCTCGGTGAGCCCCTCTTCTCGCGATGCCCGCACCCACACGTGGCCGGGCGTCGAGCCCAGCGCCTCGATCGAGTTGAGGATGAGGTTGAGCAGCATCTGCCGAATCCGATCGCGGGGAACGTCACACACCAGATCTTCGGGAATCCGGGCCGCGAGCTCCACCCCCTCGGCCACCTGGTGGCGAAGCAGAGCCAGAAGGTCCTCGACCAGCTCGCAGAGATCCGTCGCCACGGGAGGCTCCGGCTCGTGGCGCGTGTCGGCCAGGTACTGGTTGAGGAGTCGGGTCACGCGCTGCACTTCCCCGATGACCGGCGTGATGCGCTCGCCCACCGCCGCGTCCGTCGCGTCGCGGCGGAGGTTCTCCAGCGCCATCAGAACCCCGGCGAGAGGGTTGCGGAGCTCGTGCGCCACGGCGGACGCGGTCACCCCTGCGGCCGCCAGCCGCTCGGCCGTGGCCAGGCTCCGGTGCTGCTCGAGCAGCGTACGCGTGGCCGTGTAGACCTCGCGCTCCAGCGTGCGCGCCCGGTCGTGGTGCTCCTCCTCCAGGGCGGCCAGGCGGGTGACCAGCTCGTTGTAGTTGGCGAACAGGGGCTCGAGCAGCGGATCGACCCCCCTCATCTCGATGCTGGCGAAGTCGCGCTGCCCCAGACGGTCGAGGAGCGTACGCAACTCGTCGATCGGCTTGAGCACTCGGGTGCGGGCGAACCACGCCCCGAGGAGCGCGAGCAGGAGCAGTCCTCCGAATGCCCCCAGAACGGCCTGTTCCTCTCGGCGCCCGTCGAGCCGGATCTGGTCGAGCAGGTTCTGCTGCGCCGCGGCTTCCGCCTCGTGGATCTCCTGGAGCAGCCCCACGGCGGCCAGCAGCGTAGAGCCGGGCACCATGCCCGACGTGCCCAGCAGCACGGAGAGGTCGTTGAGACGCGCCCGGGTCTCCGCGTCGAGGAATCCACCGAGATTCTGCGCCTCGTCGAGCTGGAGGCGCACGTCGTCGACCAGATACGAACGCGTGGACACCAGCCCGCCCACCTCGTTCAGAAGGTCCTGCTGAACCTGAATGCGGAGCGACTGGATCTTGGCCGTCACGGCGAGTCGCTCGCGGATCAACTCGGCTCGCTGCTGGTTGCGGCGGACGCTGGACCAGAGCACGACGCCGACCCCCCCGATGAGGACGACGGCAACCGCCGGCAGCAGCCAGCGCGCCTGGTCCAGGAGCCAGAGCCTGAACGGCCGATGGGACGTCCCTTGGTGCGGCATCCCTGAATGAGAGTCACGCCGTCCGCCCCCGTCAACCGGATCGGCGCCTCCGCCGGGCGCCACGGCCATGTGGTTCATATCGGCCGCTCGCAGCCCGTTGCGCCAGATGTGGCTCATACCAGCCACTGGCTCAAGGAAGATAACTCGTTGAATCATATACACATACGGATGCACGACGATGGCACGACACCTGCATCGTCGGCGCGGCGACGAGGCACCCGACGGAGGGCCCAAGCGCCGCCCGGGTGCCGGAACCACGCAGGAGACGGAGAGGATGTCGAGGATGTTCACGGGCTCGGGTGCGCGTTGGTCGGCGATCGCCGTGGCGGCGATGATGCTGACCGGGTGCAACTCCGGAGCCCGGCGACAGGCCGACGATCCACCGGACAGTGCCGCGGGTGAGACGGCGCAGGCCGAGAACTCCCCGCCTGTCATCAGTGAGGACGTGTGGGTCGGGCTCGCCAGCCTTCCCCGGTCCCACCTGATGAGAGCCCGGGAGATGTTCATGGTCGATCAGAAGGACGACGCGGCGCGGGACTTCGAGGCGGCCGGAGCGCTGGTGCGGCTGGAAGCGGCTCACGCCGGCGACGCCGGTCTGCGGCATCGCCTGGAAAGCGCGGGCATCGAGCTGCGCGAGCTCGGCCACACCCTCCAGCGCCAAGGCAGCGCGCCGATCGAAGAGGTCGACGACGTCATGACCCGTGCCTACCTCGCCCTCGCCGAGGCGCACGGGAATCAGGCGGCACGCGCGTTCCAGGAGGGCCGGTCGAGTCCGGCGGCGACATACCTGGAGCAGAGCGCGGCGGAGTTGCAGCGGGCGTACGAGCGCTCGAGCGTTCAGCTCACGAAGCAGACGAAGTCGACGCTCCTCGACGCGCACGAAGCCGCACGCCGGCTCTCGACTGATGGATCGCAGAACGCAATCAAGGTGGCGAGGGCAGCCCTGGGCGCTCTCGAGAAGGATTCTACCCAATTGGAAAAGGCCCTGGGGGCCCACGGACGATGAGACGCAGAGCACGAGAGGAGGAGTCATAATGAGCAAGCTCGAAACGAAGCGATTGCTGCAGGGAGCGTTCATCACCCTGCTGCTGACCGCTGCGGCGGGCTGGGTCTGGAAGTCCGAGCCCCATCCCGCCCAGCAGTTGGCCAGCGCCGTCGTGACGGCCACGGCCAGACCCACCGCAACGACGACCCCGGCGGTCGGTCCCGAGACCGTGAGCACGTCGTTCGCGACCCTGGCGAAGAACGTGACGCCCGCCGTCGTGAATATCACAGTGC
The DNA here is from genome assembly GCA_964519125.1 of uncultured Gemmatimonadaceae bacterium. Lineage (GTDB taxonomy): Bacteria > Gemmatimonadota > Gemmatimonadetes > Longimicrobiales > Gaopeijiaceae > SZUA-318. The sequence continues at coordinate 38,916 of CAZFIS010000008.1, forward strand.
AGAAGAAGGCCGGATCCGGCGGTGAGAACATGCAGATCCCGGCGCCGTTCCGTCAGTTCTTCGGGAATCCTCAACCTCAGCAGCAGCAGGAGCCCGAGTTCGCGGGCGGGAGCGGGTTCATCGTCAGCCCCGACGGCTACATCGTCACGAACGGCCATGTCGTGCGTGACGCGGACCACGTGACGGTCACGCTCCGGGACGGGCGCACGTTCACCGCGAAGGTGCGGGGCGTGGATCCCACGACGGACATCGCGGTCGTCAAGATCGACGCGAACAACCTCCCGACCCTCTCCTTCGGGAGCTCGGAGGCGCTCCAGGTCGGCGACTGGATCATGTGCGTGGGCAATCCCGGCATCGGCGGGGGTGACCAACTCAACTACACCGTCACCGCGGGCATCGTGAGCGCCAAGGGCCGGGGGCTCCAGATCACGCGTCAGTCGCTGGAGAACAACCCGAGCTACCAGCAGGGCAACCTGGCGGACTACGCGATCGACAACTTCATCCAGACCGACGCGGTCATCAATCCGGGCAACTCCGGCGGGCCCATGGTCGACATGGCGGGCCACGTCGTGGGCGTGAACTCAGCCATCGTGAGCACGAACGGCTACTACGAGGGCTACGGCTTCGCGATTCCGTCCGACCTCGTCAAGCACATCGCGGACGAGCTCATCAAGACCGGCCACGTGGAGCGTCCGCTGATGGGTGTCCAGGTCCAGGCGGTCGCCCCGGCCGACGCGGAGCTGTATGGGCTCCCGTCGGTCTCCGGCGCGCTGGTTCAGCAGGTGACGAAGGGCGGCCCGGCCGACAAGGCGGGCCTCGATCAGGGCGACGTGATCTGGGCCATCGACGGGGTGCACGTCGCGCAGGGCGGCGACCTTCAGCAGCTCATCGCGGAGCACCAGCCCGGTGACGTGGTCGACGTCACGATCTACCGCAACAAGGCAACGAAGGACGTCAAGATCAAACTCGGCAAGGCGAACCTGCCGTCCAACGGATCGACTCCCACGACCTCGTCGAACCTATCCGTGGCACGCCTGGGCATGAACGTCCAGGACATGGACAGCCAGATGGCCAACCACTACGGCTGGGATTCGCCCGGCGGCGCGGTCGTGACCGACGTGCAGCCGTGGGGGCCCGCCGGGCAGCGCGGGGTCCAGCCCGGTGAGAAGATCGTCGAGCTGAACGGCCATAAGGTCCGGAGCGCGTCCCAGTTCAAACGCGAGCTCTCCACGGTGAAGTCCAACGACGTGGCCTCCCTCAAGGTGGAGAGCAACGACGGCACCACCCGCATCGTGAACCTGAAGGTCCAGTGATCTGAGCGTCCCCATCCACTCGGGCCGGCCCACTGGGGGGCCGGCGCGGGTGACCCCGCCCGGGGCTTCGGCCCCGGGCGGGGGTTTTTTCGCACTGCGGCGAGGAGCGGGCTACTCCAGCGTGACGGTGCGATGGTCCTCGGCCACCCGCACCGCGAGCCCGAGCTCGTGCTCCACGGCTTTGCGGAGCTCGTCCGCCTGCGCCGGCTCTCCGTGCACCAACCAGACCTTCTTCGGCGCGGTCGGCATGGTGCCCAGCCAGCCCAGGAGCTCGCTCTGGTCCGCGTGCGCGGACAGACCGTCCATCGTGGCGATCTCCGCGCGGATCGGCACCTCCTGTCCGTGGATCTTCACGTGCTTGGATCCACGGAGGAGCGCCGCACCGCGCGTGCCCTCGGCCTGATAGCCGGTAAGGAGCAGGGTATTGCGTCTGTCCGGTCCGTAGGCCTTCAGGTGGTGGATGATGCGCCCTCCGCTGAGCATCCCGGCGCCTGCGACCAGGATCATCGGGCCCACGCGCGAGTTCAGGGCCTTCGACTCCTCGACGGTGCGCGTGTAGCGCGCCACCCGAAACGCTTCGGCGACGGCCTCCTTCGACAGCCGGTGGAACTCCGGAAAACGCAGGTACAGGTCGGTCACGTCGATGGCCATCGGACTGTTCAGGAACACAGGAACCGGTGGCACCGCACCCGACGCGAAGATTCGTGACAGCGCGAGCAGGATGACCTGGGCACGGCCCACGGCGAACGCGGGCACCATGAGGATCCCTCCTCGGTGCATGGTGCGGCGCAGAACGAGCGCAAGCGCCTCCTGCGGGTGGAGAACCGGATGCTCACGGCCGCCGTAGGTCGACTCCATCACCACGAAGTCGCTCGTGGGAGGAGGCTCGGGCGCAGGGATCAGGAGATCGTTCGGGCGCCCCAGGTCTCCGCTGAAGAGCACCGACCCGGCCGAAGTCTCGACCCTCACGGACGCGGCCCCCAAGATGTGGCCCGCCGTCGTGAACGTCAGGGTGATGCCGTCCACCTCGACGGTGCGGTCCAGGGGGACGGGCTGGAGCTGAGGCGCGACGCAGCGCGCCTCCTGCTCGGTATAGAGCGGCGTCGCGGGGCTGTGGCGTGTATGCCCCTTCTTGTTGGCATAGCGCGCGTCTTCTTCCTGGAGGTGACCCGAGTCGGCGAGCAGGATGTTCACCAGATCTTCGGTGGGCGCCGTGCAATAGATCGGACCTGTGTAGCCCTCCCGGACCAGGACGGGCAGGAAGCCCGAGTGGTCGAGATGGGCGTGGGTGAGGACGACGGCGTCCAGCGACTTCACGTCGAAGGGCAGCGCCTCACGGTTCCGGAGGCGGAGCGCCTTGAGCCCCTGGAAGAGGCCGCAGTCGACGAGCACGCGTTTGGAGCCGGAGCTGAGCAGGTGGCGGGACCCCGTCACGGTCCCGGCAGCTCCGAAGAAGGAGAGTTTCATCCGGGAAAGCTACGCGGCATCGAGAGGCCTCGACAACCGCCGCCCGCCCCCTCAGCTCACGCCGGACCCCAGTGTCTTGAGCCCGTTCTCGATCCACGTCGGCACGCGAGCCTTGGCTCCCGCGCTCGACACCTCTCCGTTCTGGAGGGGTCTCATGGCGGCGAGCACACGATCCAGAGCCCTCTCCATTCGGGTCTGGGCGTCCTGGTCGACGCCCACCGCCTCGATGACGGGGGCCGCGGACAGGTGCGGACCTCGCGCCGGCTCGTAGGTGACGCGCCCTTGCAGAGAGACCACGATGTCGTGGAGCGAGATGGCCGCCGCGGCCAGATTCCAGACCGCGGCGTAGAGGGAGTCCCGGGCCGCCTCACCCGCAGCGAAATCTCCAGCCGCGCCGGCCATGCGCAGAGTGAGCATGGATCCGCTCATGCCCGCCCGCTCCGCGGAGGCCACGTAGGCTCCATGGTACAGCCGTGTCTCGTCGTCGTGCACGGTCTCCACGAACGTGATGGCCCGCTCCCAATAGTCGCGCACCTCGGGGTGCGCCGACGGATTCGCCAGGTAGCGTCCCTGAAGCCACACGTCCGGTACGGCGCCGACCCCCAGCTCGGTACGGATGCTGTCGACCGCGTGCAGGAAGCCGGCGTACGCACCGGCTCGGACGGCGGACTCCATCGGAACGATCGGACGGGCGGCTCTCGCCGCCCCATTGAACGACGGCTCGGAGCGCGGGAAGGGTCCGCTGGTACGCAGCGCAGACCATGCCACCGTGGCGGTTCCGGCCAGGCCGACGCAAAGGAGTGCGAAAAAGCCGGCCCACGAGCTCCAGCGGTGCCCGGGAGGGGGCGTAGGCCCGAACCTCGGCGCGCGCCGCGCCACCGGCCTGTAGGGGGAACCCACAGGCTCCCCGGCGGTGGGTCGCCCCGTCGCTCCCGTCTCCCGGTCGTCCTCGTACGCCGGCTCCGGGACGATCTCCGCCACCATCCCGGAGCGCGGATCCATGAGTGGGATCTCCGCCTCCAGGGGCGCACGATCGGGATCCGCCCGTCGCTCCTCGTCCATCCGCGCGATGAACGCGCGCTTTTCCTCGTCGGGCGACGGCGCGTCCACGTCGACCAGAGCCATTTCGGCCGGATCGGCATCCTGGACCGAGCGGTCCGCTTGGCCCCCGCTCGCGCCGTCCTCCGCGACGTCCACCTCGTCGGAGAGGGGCACGTCCGTGCCGGTCACCAACGGATCGACACTCAACCGGTAGGCGGGATGACTCCTGGCCGGTGCCCACTCGCCGGTGAGGCCGTCGAAGACCAGGTCGTACGGTGTGATGTCCCCGGCGTGGACCCTTCGGGCGAAGGCGTCCAGCGTATCCAGCGTGAACTCCCGCCCCCCGGCCACCCGAACCCGGAACCGTGCCTTCATGGTCCCCCACCTCCCTCCTCCACCACAACGCGCCGCTCCCGCGCAGGAGCGGGAGGGTAGCGCACGAACGAACGTCGCTCACACGGAGCAGGGCGTCCTTTCGAGATGTCGGAGAGGGCCGCTCAGGTCGGTCGCCGGCCAGGAAGATGCTCTTCCCTACGCAACCCCGACGCTCACGTCGGTCGGACCGGCGTCCCTCCGGACGGGAGGGCGGGAGGACACCGGAGCGGACAGCGTCCTCCTTCGTCCAAGGTAGGAGCCCCCGATCGTACGAGGCAAGGAAAATCGCAAGAGGTCTCGCAAATTGCCGCGCCGGGCCTCGGCCGCGGTCGAGCGGACGTGCCGGGACGCGGCCCGAGCCCGCCCGTTCAGTCCGGTCCCGCCCGCCGGGAGAGGTACTTCACGTACGTCGCCAGACGTGCCCCCTCGGAGTGGTTCCGGATGCGGCGTGCCTCTCTAAGGCGCGCCGCATGCCAAAGAGCGGACGCGAGCATCAGCACCAGAGACGAGACCGTCACGGTGAGCCCCCAGCTCCCCGTCAGGCGAACGACCAAGCCCCCCATGAACGCAGAAGCGCCCACGACGATCTGCGCCAGCGCGAGAGTCGGCACGAGCGCCCCCAGGCGCGTTCCCGAACGGAGCGACAGCAGGCCCGAGATGAGCAGGAGAACACCGGTGACGAGAAGAAGAGGGTCCATGGTCCGACGTTACGGCCTGCGGGGAAGTCACGCGAGATCCCCCCTCTGGAATTCGAGGGCCTCCTCCGCGAGTTTGGCCGCCGGGGCCGCCGTCGGCGGCTGAAGCAGCGAACTCCGTTCATCGGGCCATGCGGCAACCCCCCCTTCCGGTCATCCTCTCCCTCACGGCGATTCTGTCGATCGGCGCGGCGACCGCCGCGACCGCACAGAGTGCGCCGGTCGGCCCCCTCACCTTCGAGGAGGAGAGCCCCCTCCAGCGCATCTCCTATACCCCCCGCATGGAGGTCGCCGACCCGGTGGCTCCCGGTCGGATCCGGGCGGACCTGTGGATGGGGTACTCCAACATCTTCGAGCATGATTCCTCCGCGACGCACGTCCTTTTCGCGGACCTGGAGAGCCTGCTCACGAGCACGACCGTGCGGTACGGGCTCCGGGGCGGCTGGGAGGTGGGAGGGAGCGTCACGTTCGCGACGACCGGGGGAGGCTTCCTCGATTCGTTCCTGACCAGCTACCACCGCGCGCTCGGCCTGGGAAACGAGGGGCGGGGGGAGTATCCCATGAACCGGTATCGCGTCATGTTCAAGGACGGTACGGGACGCGTTCGGCTCGAGGTGCCCCGGCACACCCTGGGCCTCGACAACGTGCGTTTGTTCGCGAAGTGGCGCGCGTATCGGTCTCCCGACGGCCGCCGCGTCCTCAGCTTGCGGGCTGTGGGTGAAGCACCGGGCGACCAGAATACGATCGGAGACAAGCGGGCCAACCTGGCGCTCTTCGCACTCGGACGGCTGTCCTGGACTCGCTATCACCTGCACGGGATGGTGGGCGCCTCCACGGTCCGGGTCGGTCCCGACCTCCAGCCGATCGTGCGCCCCTGGGCGTGGTTCGTGATGCTCGGAGGCGAGCGTACGCTCGCCCCGTGGATCTCGGCGGTCGGAGAGGTCACCGCCGCGGCCGCCCGCTTCCGCGGCTTCCAGGACGTGGAGGTGGACGGCGCGCCCATCAACCTCGTCCTCGGCTTCGCGGGCCGACGCGGTGGGGGGTGGCGGTGGAACGCCGGACTCCAGGAGGACACACCTCCCGATCGTCCTTCGGTCGACTTCACGCTTTGTCTGGGACTGTCGCGAACCTGGTGAGCCGTCGGAGCGTTCGCCTTCCGAGGCACGACTGTTGACCGCACGGCCCGGAACCGGCATCTTTGGCCGCAGTGAATACCGTAGCGAGAAGTAGGCGTAGAACGTAGCACCCAGGTGAATACGGGGAGCCGTCGTCGACGGTTGCCTTTTTTTTTGTGGCAAAGGTGCCACAACCCAGCGTGGGGGGATGACCACGCGGGTCAGTCGGTAAGTACGGACCATCCGGACTCCGACGAAGGCCTAAACAACAGTGGAGCAGGATGATG
>CAZFIS010000009.1:0-44257 GCA_964519125.1 uncultured Gemmatimonadaceae bacterium
TCGCCGTAGCTGAGCTTGACGGCCAGGCCGCACCCCACGAGGGTTTCGAGGCTCTTGTACACCGTCGCCAGAGAGATACCGGGAAGGTTCCGGCGTACGGCGAGAAAGACCTCGTCCGCGGTCGGATGCTCTTCCGTCGAAGCCAGGAAGCGGTAGACGGCGGAGCGCTGTTCCGTGAAGCGTTGGCCGCCTGCCTCGAGGGCCTGGCGCAGGACGAGTTCGTCGGACTGTGTTGCCATGGAGATTTCCCCGGTATCGGAATCCGCCGACCAGCGGCGTAACTCTTTCACATTAAAGGACATTCGGAACGGGTGTCAACCCGGATTCAGCCCCGCCGATCGAGGGGAAGATCCCCCTCGAAGCGGGGGGAGAATCCCGCTCCGAAGCCCCCTCGGATGAACGACTCACCCAGAGCCCCGATTCTGACGCTGGAACCCCTCATCGATGCCGTTCGAGCCGGGGTCGAGGAGGTCGGCTGGGAGTTGTCCGGTCTCCAGAAGACCACGAGCCACGAATTCGAGGGACGCTGGAAGGCCGACTCCTCGCGGAGCGCCTACCTGTTCTTCCACCGTCCGTCCGCTCCCGACTGGACCAGCGTCGACGTCTTCCTCGACGAGACCTCGGACGGGCTCACCGGTAACCTGGCCCTGGTGCTCGAGCTCCGACCTCTCGGCGAGCTCGGAGCGGTAGACGAAGTGCTCTCCGAGCTGCGCCGCCTGGCCGACGCGACGCTGCCCCGCGGCTACCGCACCCCCGTCACGGTCCGCTTCCGGCTCGACGGCGGTGAGCCCAGCCCCGAGGCGGCCGGCTCGGAAGCCCGCGTCAAGCTCCGCATCGCGCGGGTGGCCATCGAAGCCGGGCCCCCGGCCGTGGCCGCACTCTGCGGGGCGACGGTGAAGGCCTTCGAGGCTCTGCTCGGCGATCATGCGCTTCGTCGGCTCTGCTCAGAGGAGTAGGGTGGCCGCCGCGGCTGACCGTACCGGAGCCGCCGTAGGCCGCTGAACACGCCGAGGGTGCCGGCCGCCTCCGTCCTCCACAGATCCTTCTTCGGCGACGAATCGAACAAGGGGGGCCAGGCTCTCGATAAAGGCTTAAGAAGAAGCGTTCTCAATAATCTACGGGAGTCACGCACTTCGGCAAAGACATGGGGTACGCTCCCAGGGTGCTTGCCGCGGGCCGGGCGAGTGCCTATTCCATGGTGCGAGGCGACGGTGCGCGCCGCCCGTCCCCCACCCGCCACGCTCACATCTCCGACTTGAGGATCCTGCCCATGAGTGGAGAGCCCGGAAACAGCGGAAAGCTCGATGCCCTGTTGGTGGAAGAGCGCCGCTTCGCCCCTCCGGAGGACTTCAGCCGGAATGCCGTGCTCCGGGATCCCGGGATCTACGACCGAGCGGCCCAGGACCGCGAAGCCTACTGGGCGGGGTGGGCCGCGGAACTCGACTGGTTCGAGCCCTGGCAGCACGTCCTGGAGTGGGATCCGCCCCACGCCAAGTGGTTCGTGGGGGGCAAGCTCAACGTGTCTCACAACTGCCTCGACCGTCACCTGAGCGGTCCTACACGGGACAAGGCGGCGCTCGTGTGGGAGGGTGAGCCCGGGGACACCAGGAAGTACACCTATGCGGAGCTTCACCGCGAGGTGTCCCGCTTTGCGAACGTCCTCAAGGGCCTGGGCGTGGAGAAGGGAGACCGCGTGGCGGTCTACCTGCCGATGATCCCCGAGGCGGCGGTCGTCATGCTGGCGTGCACCCGCATCGGCGCGATCCACTCCGTGGTGTTCGGAGGGTTCAGCCCGGAGTCCCTGGCCGACCGGAACAACGACGCGAAAGCCAAGGTGCTCGTCACCGCAGACGGAGGGTGGCGGCGGGGCCGGATGGTGGCGCTCAAGAAGAACGCGGACGAGGCCCTCGAACGCTCTCCGACCGTGGAGAGCGTCGTCGTCGTGGCGAGAGGCGGAGACCTGACGAAACAGCTCGACGTGTCCATGAAGGAGGGCCGCGACCACTGGTACCACGACCTCATGGCCCAGGCCGCGGACGACTGCGCTCCGGAAGCGATGGACTCCGAGGACATCCTCTACATCCTGTACACGTCGGGAACGACGGGGAAGCCCAAGGGGGTGGTCCACACCACCGGCGGGTACCTCACGCAGGTCTACGCGACCACCAAGGCGGTCTTCGACCTCCACGACGACGACGTGTACTGGTGCACGGCCGACGTGGGCTGGGTGACCGGCCACAGCTACATCGTATACGGGCCCCTGGCCAACGGGGCCACGGTGCTCATGTACGAGGGAGCTCCCGACACACCCGATCGGAGCCGTTTCTGGGCGCTCTGCGAGAAGTACGGCGTGACCGTCTTCTACACGGCCCCGACGGCCATCCGGGCGTTCATGCGATGGGGCGATCACTGGCCCCGGAAGCACGATCTGTCCAAGCTGCGACTCCTCGGAACCGTGGGGGAGCCGATCAACCCCGAGGCCTGGATGTGGTACCACCGGATGATCGGGGGTGAGCGGTGCCCGATCGTGGATACGTGGTGGCAGACCGAGACCGGCGCGATCATGATCACGCCTCTGCCCGGCATCACCTCGACGAGCCCCGGCACTGCGACCCGGCCGTTCCCCGGGATCGAAGCCATCATCATGGACGATTCGGGCGAGGAGACCAACGCGGGCTACCTGGCGGTCACGGCCCCCTGGCCCTCGATGCTACGCACGGTCTGGGGAGACGACGAGCGCTTCAAGGCGACCTATTGGTCCAAGTGGAACGACGTCTACTTCCCGGGTGATGGCGCGAAGAGGGACGAGCACGGCAACTTCTGGATTCTCGGACGGGTGGACGACGTGCTGAACGTGGCAGGCCACAGGATCGGCACGATGGAGGTGGAGAGCGCGCTGGTGGATCACCGCGCGGTGGCGGAGTCCGCCGTGGTCGGCAAGAGCCACGACATCAAGGGCCAGGCCATCGCGGCGTTCGTTACGCTGAGGGAAGGCTTCGAGGCGACGGACGCGCTCATGAGCGAGCTCCGCGATCACGTGGCCGCCAAGATCGGCCCGATCGCCCGTCCCGAGGTGGTGATCTTCACGGCCGATCTGCCCAAGACCCGCTCCGGCAAGATCATGCGTCGCCTGCTGCGCGACATCGCCGAAGGTAGGGCCGTCGGGGACACGACGACGCTGGCGGACCCGGCCGTGGTCAACAGGCTCAAGACGAAATACACGGAAGGGGAGGCGTAGCGCGCATGCACGACGTCCTCAGGCAGAGGCTCCTGCGGAAGATCGAGAGCCTACCTGACGAGCAGATCTATCAGGTCCTCGACTTCATCGAGTTCCTCGAGTCCAAGTACGTGGATGCGGTGGCCGTCGAGGCCACCGGGCTCCAGAAATTCGCCGAAGGCCTCGAGGACAAGCTTCGCAAGAAGGCAGTGAGTCCGAGCACGATCCGGGAGGCCTTCCAGCTGATCTCGGCGGCCGACCGGGTCCTGTCGAGCGTGTCGTCCGCCGGGCGGAGGATCCTGGCGGACCTGAACGCGCCCACGGCGGAGTCCGAACCGGAGTCGGGTGGCGGCGGGTCGGACGATCACGCAACCGGTGCCGGGCGAGGTCGGGCCGCACCCGGAGAAGACACACCCCCCGACGTCTGATTCGGGGAGAGGCGGCGACCGCCCTCGGCAGGCCCGTTGACACGTCGGAGGGACATCGAATATCCTCTCCCATGGATAGACTCACGCTCCTCGGAGCGGGTGGACGCCCGCCTCTTCGATGCGCCGCTTCGCGGCCTTTCGGAGGGCGGGCGTTCGTGCTCTGAGGCGCATCGGATCTCTACAGGAGGCAAGCCGCCCGATGGCCGACGGTTCAAGTCGAAGGGACGCGATTGTCCGGGAGGCGCTCACGTTCGACGACGTCCTCCTCATCCCGGCGCACTCCCACGTCCACCCGAAAGAGACCGACGTCTCTTCCCGGTTCACCCGGGAGATCGCGCTCCAGATCCCGCTCGTCTCGGCTGCCATGGATACGGTGACCGAGTCGCGCATGGCCATTCAGATGGCACGCGAGGGAGGCATCGGCATCATCCACAAGAACCTCTCCGCGGAGCGGCAGGCGGAAGAGGTGGACCGGGTGAAACGCTCGGAGAGCGGCATGATCCTCAACCCGATCACGCTGTCGCCCGATGCCACCTTGAAGGACGCTCACCGGCTGATGACGAACTTCTCCATCAGCGGCGTGCCGATCGTGGAGAACGGGGGGCGCCTGGTCGGGATCATCACGAACCGCGATCTCCAGTTCGAGACCGATCTGGACCAGCGCATCCGCGGCGTGATGACGTCGAAGAACCTGGTGACGGTTCCCGTCGGCACGACTCTCGAGGAGGCCGAGGAGATCCTCCACGAGCACCGGATCGAAAAGCTTCCGGTGGTAGGAGACGACGGGGCGCTCAAGGGCCTGATCACCGTCAAGGACATCTTCAAGCGCCGCAGGTATCCGTATGCGTGCAAGGACCAGCACGGAAGGCTGCGCGTCGGGGCCGCCATCGGGGCCTCCAAGGCCGATGTGGAGCGTGCCGCCCTGCTTGTTCAGGCGGGCGTGGACGTCCTGGTCGTCGACACGGCCCACGGACACTCGGAAGGCGTGCTGAAGGCCGTTGCCCGGGTGCGGGAGCGCTTCCCCGACGCCCAGATCGTGGGCGGCAACGTCGGCACCGTGGAGGGAGCGCGGGCGTTGGCCGAGCGCGGCGTCGACGCGGTGAAGGTCGGCGTCGGACCTGGCTCGATCTGCACGACACGCGTCGTGACGGGCGTCGGCCTGCCTCAACTCACGGCCATCATGGACTCCGTCGACGGTGTGGCGGGCGACGTGCCCGTCATCGCCGACGGCGGGATCCGCTATTCGGGCGACATCGTGAAAGCCTTGGCCGCCGGGGCCGACTCGGTGATGATGGGCTCCATCCTCGCAGGCACGGACGAGTCGCCGGGCGAGAGCTTTCTCCTGGAAGGACGTCGGTTCAAGACCGTGCGCGGCATGGGCTCGCTGTCCGCGATGGAGGAGGGCTCCGCGGACCGATACTTCCAGGAAGACGAGCAGGAGTCCAAGAAGTTCGTTCCCGAAGGCATCGAGGCGAGAGTGCCCTACAAGGGTCCGGTCTCGGACACGCTGTACCAGCTCGTCGGGGGACTCCGCAGCGGGATGGGCTACTGCGGGGCCGCCACGCTGCGGGCGCTCCGGACCGATGCCCGGTTCAGCCGGGTCACTTCCGGCGGCCTGCGGGAATCACACCCCCACGACGTGACGATCACGCGCGAAGCTCCCAACTACAGAATGTGAGTGCGATGACCCCGAGTCCGTTTCCGATCCGTCCCCGACTCCTGCTCGGCCCTGGTCCCTCCCCCGTCTCGGACCGGATCCTCCAGGCTCTGGCGCGGCCGACGGTCGGCCATCTGGATCCACAGTTCCTCGCTGTCATGGACGAGGTGAACGAGCACCTCCGTCATGTGTTCGGAACCGGGAACAGCTTGACCTTCCCCGTCTCCGGCACGGGCTCGGCCGCGCAGGAGGCCGCGTTGGCGAACGTGCTCGAGCCCGGCGATACCGCCATTATCGGCGTCAACGGTGTGTTCGGGACCCGCATGGCGGAGATGGCGAAGCGCATGGGCGCCGACGTCGTGGCCGTCGAGGGTGAGTGGGGACGTATCCTCGAGCCCGAGCGCATGATCGAGGCCCATCGCGCCCATCCGGACGCTCGGGTCCTCACGCTGATCCACGCGGAGACGTCGACGGGCGTGCGTCAGCCGCTCGCCGAAGTCGGTGAGCACCTCGCCGACTCGGACACGCTGTTCCTCGTGGACGCCGTCACGTCTCTCGGAGGGATTCCGGTCGAGGTGGACGCGAATCACGTGGACGTGTGCTACTCGGGAACGCAGAAGTGCCTCGGCGTGCCGCCGGGGCTGGCGCCGATCACGTTCTCCGAGCGGGCGCTCGCGCGCATCCGGCGCCGTGCTCGTCCGAGCCAGAGCTGGTACCTCGACGCGAGCCTCCTTGCGGACTACGTAGGAGCCGGCTCGGAGCGACGCTACCACCACACGGCGCCCATCAACATGATGTACGCCCTGCACGAGGGCCTCGTGATCATCGAGGAAGAGGGCCTCGATCAGCGGTTCCGGCGCCACGAGGATGTGGGCGGGGCGCTGCAAGCGGCGCTTGTCGAGCGTGGGTTCGAGCTGTTCGCGCAAGAGGGTCACCGCCTTCCCGAGCTCACCGCGGCCGCTCTGCCGGACGGACGCCCCGAGGCTCCGCTGCGCAAGGCGCTCCTGGAGAAATACGACATCGAGGTCGGCGGTGGCCTCGGGCCGGCCAAGGGCAAGATCTGGCGCATCGGCCTCATGGGCGCGGGTGCGACTCGAGACAACGTCTCCCGCCTTCTGGACGCGGTGGACGAGCTGCTCGCGTAGGGGGGCGTCATGCGGTGGCGGTGGGGAGTGGGGGCGAGTGCCGTCGTTTGCTTGTTGGCCGGTTGTGGACGAGGGATCGGACTCGTCTCTCCTCCTCCCGTGTCTCCTCCGGTCGTCCCCGAGGAGCAGCTCCAACTGACCGAGCGCGCACCGCCCCTGGATCTCGTTCCGCCGCCGGATCCCGAGGCGGACTTCGACGCGATCCTCCGATCCCCTCTGACGCGCGATCCAGGGTTCGAGAAGCAGGTGCAGCGCTGGGTCCGGTTCTGGAAGGACGCTCCCTGGTTCTCCGACTACCTGAAGCGCATGAGCTGGTTCGAGGATGCAGTGGACTCGGTGTTGGCGAGCCGTGGGCTGCCGCTGTCGTTGCGCTACCTCCCGATCGTGGAGAGCGGGTACAGCCCCCACGCCGTCAGCCCGGTCTCCGCGGCGGGTATCTGGCAGCTCATGGAGCCGACCGCCCGCGGGCTCGGGCTGCGTGTTTCACCACTGCTGGACGAGCGGCGTAATCCGTTCAAGTCGACCGACGCTGCTGCCGCGTTCCTGGAATCGCTCCATGACCAGTTCGGATCATGGCTCCTGACGTTGGCCGCCTACAATGCGGGGCCGGCCAGGGTGGAGCGACTCCTCGACCGCCGTGCGCCGCTGGCGCCGCGCACCGACAGCCTGTACTGGAAGCTGCGTGCGCACCTTCCCCGGGAGACCCGGGAGTTCGTGCCGAAGTTCTTCGCCGCCGTCCAGGTCGCCGAGCATCCGGCCCTATATGGGCTCGACCCGCCCGATTCGACGACGGGCTTCTCGTTCGATCGCGTTTCGGTGCCGGACGCGACCACGCTGGACGTGGTGGCGAAGGCGGCGGGCGTGGACCTGAGCGAGGTCGAGCGCCTCAACCCGGAGATCATCCGGGGCATCACACCGCCGGGACGGAAGACCTACCTGCGGGTGCCCGCCGGGCGCGGCCCGATCTTCACGGAGAACTACGCGAAGATCCCGCGCAACGAGCGCGTGACGTTCGTGGAGCACCGGGTCCGTCAGGGAGAGACGCTCACCTGGATCGCGCGCCGATACGGGATTCCCCTGCGGGACCTTGAGGCGGCCAACCCCGGGGTGAAGCCTCGGCGACTCCAGATCGGGCAGCGGCTGACGGTTCCGGTGGCGCCCAGCGCCCGACGGCGCGTGCGCGCACGCGCCGGACGTTAGCGGCGGCGCGGCGCCTCACCGGTCGGCCGCCGTCCAGGTGCCGGAGCGCCCACCTTCCTTGGACAGTAGTCGCACGTCTTCGATGCGCATGCCGCGGTCGACGGATTTCAGCATGTCGTAGACCGCGAGGAGGGCCACGGACACCGCGGTGAGCGCCTCCATCTCGACGCCCGTCTGTCCCGAGACCTTGGCCTCGGCGCGCGCCACGACACCCGGGAGCGCCGGGTCGGCCTCGAGTGCGACCTGGATGCCCACACCGGGAAGGACGTGGCAGAGCGGGATGAGGTCGCCGGTGCGTTTGCCGGCCATGATGCCCGCCAGTTCGGCCACCTCCAGAACTCTCCCCTTGGAGGACGTGCCCGTCTGGATGCGCTCGAGCGTGGCCGGTGCCATGACGATGCGGCCTTCGGCGCGGGCGGTGCGCACGGTGACCCCCTTGCCGGAGACGTCCACCATGCGCGGACGACCCTCGGCGTCGAGGTGGGAGATCTCCCCGGAACCATCGCTCATCGATGCACCTCCAAGGTCGTCGGCCGCATGCGGTTGGCGCGCAGCACCTTCATCAGCGCCTCGTCCGGGCGAGACGCGCGGGCCGGAGCGCCGCATGGAGGCGCCGCACCAGATCCGAGACGATCAGCTGTGGGTTCACGTTGCCTCGGGCCATGGCCCGGGATTCCTCCACGATCCGGAGGGCCGCGGCCACCTCCGCCGCTTCCACGCCCGAGCGCTCGATGAGCGCACGAAGGCGGGGCAGGGCTTCCTTGCCTACGATCCGCTCCTCGGCCCCGCACGCCACGGCAGCCACGTCTCCGAGGCATTCCTCCACGAAGGAGAAGAGCTCGATGAGGTTCCTCGCGCCGGCCGGAGGGAACGAGAGCGCCGCCGCGTACCCGGGGCCCCGGCCTTCCTGGAGGCTTGCCTCCACCAGATCGAGCGCCTGCTGCCGGAGCGCCTCGAGGTGGCCGGCGCCCTCTGCGTCCGGGAGGAACCCCAGGGCTCGGCCGATCGACCCCCGGGACAACTCAGCCGCCCGGCGCGCGAGGTCGGGCTCGACGCCCGCGACGCCCGTGAGGAAGGTTGCGACCTCGTCGATGGGAAGCGGCGCGAGATGAAGCGGCACGGTCCGGGACCGGATCGTGGGCAGGAGCCGTCCCGGCTCGCTCGACGTGAGGATGAAATGGGTGCTCCGCGGAGGCTCCTCCAGGAGCTTGAGGAGGGCGTTGGCAGCCTCCGGGCTCGACTCCTGGGGCACGAGGAGCTCCGCGTCCCCCAGGATGAAGATCTGGACCGTGGACATCGTCGGCCGGAGGTGCGCGCGGCGGCGCAGCGACTGGACCATGCCGAGGTAGAGCCCGCGCAGCTCGTCTCCCTGGCTGGGTCGGAGCGGCTGCTGACGCAACTCCGCGAGCGCCTCCCCGCGGGCTGCCTCGAGCGCGTCGGCGAGGCGGTCGCCGCTCACCCCTTTGGGACGTGGCAGGGGGACGTAGAGGTGGAGGTCCGGGTGCTCGATGTTCATCGCTGCCCGGCACGGTCGGCACGTCCCGCAGGGACCCTCGTCCGACGGTGCCTCGCACAGCATGAGTTGAGCCGTCCACAGGGCCAGCCTCTGCTTTCCCACACCGCGCGGTCCGTGCAGGAGCAGCGACGCAGGGAGCCCACTGCCGTTGCGCGCGCGTGCCAACGTGCGCCGCACTTCGTCGTGGCCTACCAGGGCGTGGAGGCTCATCCTCCCTTCCTGGCCTGGAGCCACCGGAGCGGGTTCTGCGCCTGG
Source organism: uncultured Gemmatimonadaceae bacterium (assembly GCA_964519125.1). Lineage (GTDB taxonomy): Bacteria > Gemmatimonadota > Gemmatimonadetes > Longimicrobiales > Gaopeijiaceae > SZUA-318. The sequence continues at coordinate 9,419 of CAZFIS010000009.1, forward strand.
GGAGTGCCTCCCTTCACGGGCGCCCGGATCTGGAACTCGATGTGGGGCCCCTCCGGTGTCGCGGTGCCGCCCACGGTTCCCACCACCTGGCCAGCCACCACGTCCCGCCCCTCCACCACGCCGATCTCCTGGAGATACAGGTAGAGCGTGTAGAAGCCCCCCCCGTGGCTGATGACGACCGTGGGCCCGTAGCCCTCGAATGGGCCCGCGAGCACGACGTGGCCCGCCCGCACGGCTCGCACCGGCGTCCCCGTGGGAGCGGCGATCCCAATGCCGTTCCACCGCAAGACCGTGCCATTCGGACGCCGGTCGCGGCCGAAGTCATAGATCACCTTCCCATCCACGGGCCAGGGCAGGGTGCCTTCGTCCGCGGCGGAGAGCGTGGCGCTCTCCGCGGGGCCGGCATTCGCTCGGGCCTCCTCCTCCCTACGCCGCTCGAGATCCCCGATCAGGGTGCCCATGCGCTCCTGGTCGGCCTGGAGCTGCTGGAGGCGGGTACGGGTCTTGTCCGCGCGTGATCGGTAGTCGGTCAGGACGCTCTGACGTTCGGCCTCGATGCCGTGGAGACGGGCGACCTCGGCTTGCCGGGTCTGGCGCAGGCTTCCCAGAGCCGCCATGCGCTGATTGAGGTCGCGCGTATCCGAGGTCAGGCTGTCCTGCAGCTCCGTGACCTGATCCACCAGCGATTTGTCGAAGGTCGTGATCCGCTTCAAGTACCGGTACCGGTTGAGGAGGTCGGTGAACGACGTCGCACCGAGCAGGACACGCATCGTGTGGAGCGGCCCCATCTCGTAGATGTCGCGCAGGCGCCGGTCGAGGATCGCCTTGCTCAAGGCGAGGTGCTCGCGCGTATGGAGCAGCTCCTCGGTCGTCGCCTGCACCTCCTCGGCCGTCGCGTTGGTCTGGAGCTGGATCTCGGCCATGATCGAGCGCGACTGCGAAAGTCTTTGCTCGACGTTCGCGAGCTCCGCGGACGCATCGCGGACGTGGACCTGGACAGTCTGCATCTCCTCCTGGAGGCGCTGGCGCTCGGCCTTGATCTGCTCCAGACGGCGTTGGCTCTCGAGGATCTGCTTGCGGAGGTCCGTCTGCTGGGCGCGGAGCGCTCCCGGCCACACGACGAGGGCGAGCACAAGTCCAATGCCGATCCTGCGCACGCTCACACCTCCCTCAAGTGCCTCCGGATCGCGAACGCGCTCGACAGCGCCCCGAACACGGCGCCGGCCAGGACCCCGATCAGAATCCAGAGGGGAGGGATCCACGCGAGCGCGAAGAGATAGACATACAGCGCCCGGTAGGTCGCGTAGGTGAGGAGCCACGCCAGCAGCCCACCGAGAAGGCCGGCGATCGCCCCTTCCACCAGGAAGGGCCTGCGGATGAAGCCGTTCTTCGCTCCCACGAGGCGCATCACGTAGATCTCCTCGCGGCGTGCGAAGATCGCGATGCGCAGCGCGGTGCCGATGATCAGCGCGGCCACCATCGCGAACGCACCGCCGAGAACCGCGGCCGTGGCCGCTCCGACCCGCCTCAACGTGAAGAGCTTGTCGACCCAGTCCCGTCCGTACCGGACGTCCTCCACGAAGGGGTAGGCCGCCGCGGCCCGGGACACGCGCTCCACTGCTTCCTTGTTGCGGCTGCGCGGTCGCAGGTCGAGCTCCAGGGACTGCGGCAGGGGATTCACGTCCAGGCCGGCGAAGAGGTCCTGGAATTCGGGCAGATCCCTCTTCGCTTGCGCCAGCGCCTCCCTCTTCGAGATGTAGTGTACGGCGCTCACTTCGGGGAGCTTGCCCAGCTCGCTCTCGGCGAGGTCGATCTCGCTCTGGCGGGCGTCGTCCCGGAGGTAGACGACGATCTGCACGCGCTTCTCGACCGTCGTGAGGGCGAGTTGGAGGTTGTACGTCGCGAGCGCGAACAGTCCCACGACGAAGAGCGCGAGCCCGACCATCGCCGACGACAGGCCGGTGAGCAGGGGAGCGCGACGGAACGCGGACACAGCCTCACGGAGCGCGTACATGGCGCCTCCTACCCGGCCGCCGAGTCGTACACGAGCCGCCCCTGGTCCAACTCCATGACGCGGGCGCGTGGATACTCGCGCACCAGGTCCATGTCGTGGGTGGCCATGAGCACCGCCATCCCGCGTGCATTGATGTCCCAGAAGGTCTCCATCACCCCGCGGGTGGCGCGGTCGTCCAGGTTGCCCGTCGGCTCATCGGCGAGGAGGATCAACGGATCGTTGGCGAGTGCCCGGGCGACGGCCACGCGCTGCTGCTCCCCCCCGGACAGTTCGTGGACGAGCTGCCCCGACTTCGTGCTCAGCCCCACGCTGGAGAGCAGGCGTTGGCACTGCGGCTGGATCGCCTTGCGCGGCGCCCCCGTGACCTCGAGGGCGAATCGTACGTTCTCATGGGCGCTCCGACCGGGGAGGAGCCTGAAGTCCTGGAATACGAACCCCACCCGGCGGCGGACCTTCCAGAGATCCCGGTCGGTGACCCGCTTCGACGAGTACCCGCTCACGAGTACCTCGCCCGAGGTCGGGCGGTCGGCCATGTGAATGAGGCGCAGCGTCGTGGACTTTCCCGACCCCGAGTGTCCAGTCAGGAACGCGAACTCACCCTTCTCCAGGTGGAACGAGACGTCCCGGAGCGCGTAGCCGCGCTTCGGGAACTCGCGTGAGACGTTCGTGAGCGTGATCACCGGAGCGGGTGGGAAGAAGGCACGGGCGGGGTGCGGTCGGCTTGCCGACGATTCCGGCTCACAAGACTATCCCCGGGCCAAAGTGGTGTCAAAACGGGAGTGGGCGAGCCGATGCGCGAGCCTCAGGGCCTCGAGCATCGAGGAGGGATCCGCCTTCCCGCGCCCTGCCAGGTCGAAGGCGGTACCGTGGTCCGGCGACGTGCGCACGAACGGCAGGCCGAGCGTCACGTTGACACCCGATCCGAAGGAGACCGTCTTGAAGGCGGCCATGCCTACGTCGTGGTACGGCGCAACCACCGCGTCGAACGCTCCCGAGAGCGCCCGCTGGAAGACCGTGTCGGCCGGAAGAGCGCCCTCGACCCGGATGCCGCCGGCCCGGAGCCGCTCCATCGCGGGACCGTAGATCCTCGCTTCCTCGTCCCCGAAGAGCCCGCGATCGGAGGCATGGGGATTGAGGGCGCACAACGCCAGGCGAGGCTCCTCGATCCGCCAGTCGCGCTCCAACGCCTCCGCGAGGAGCGTCGTCTGGGTCACGAGGAGATCCACAGTGATGCGGGAGGCCACGTCGCGAAGCGGCAGGTGCGTGGTGGCGAGAAGGACGCGGAGCGGTGCACCGAGCGCGGTTCGCTCGGCCGCCATCAGCATGCCCACGTGCATGCTCTTGGTGAGTCGTTGGAGCATCTCGGTTTGACCCGGGACGTTCCATCCGGCCGCCCGCAACGACGGCTTGTGGACCGGAGCCGTGACGATCGCGCCGACGTCGCCCGACAGGGCCAGATCCACCGCCTGCACGAGGGCATCCGCGGACACCCGACCGGCGCCCTCGTCGGTACCGTTCCAGCGACCCACGTTCTGGAAGTGCCCCTTGGACGGGCGGAGCTCTTCGGGCCCCACGAGGATGACCGGCACGTTCGGTTCCTCGTCCCCCCAGAGCTCGAGGGCGCGCGACGTGACCTCGGGGCCGATGCCCCGAGGATCACCGAGGGTCACGGCGAGAGATGGCAACGCGGCTCGCTCCCCTCTCGGATCACCGCTCTACATCCGGATGTCGATGTACGTCTTTGCCCGCAGAGCCTTGAGGAGCCGATCGATCTGCTTCTGTTGCTCCAGTTGCTGGGCGATCTGGCTCTTGACTTCGTCGAACGTGTAGGCGCCGGCCTCGTGGATCTCGTCCACCTTCACGATCGCGAAGCGGGTTCCGGACGCTGAGCCGCTCGAGGACGAGTTGAACTCCAGCGGACCGATCACCTGTCCCTGGGTCGCGGTGCGCAAGGCACCATACGCCGGGGCCAGCGAGTCGATCTGGCTGTAGGCGACCGCGAGGGAATCGGGCGAGAGCGGATCTCCATACTCCGTGGCGAGCTCGTCCATCGAGGAATCGGCCCGCGCTTTGACGACCACTTCCTGGGCCAGGCTCTTGGCGCGCGTCACGTCTCCAGGGTGGATCTTGGGCGTGATGAGGATGTGTCGAGCCTTCCGTTCGCCCGGGCGCGCCCGCTCCACCTTGATGATGTGGTAGCCGAACTCCGTCTCGACCACGTTGCTGACCTGGCCGGGAGGGAGGCTGAACGCCGCGTCCTCGAAGGCCTTGACCATGTGGCCGCGACGGAACCATCCGAGGTCGCCGCCGAGGGGTGCGCTTCCCGGATCGTCCGAATAGCGCTTGGCCAGCTCCTGGAAGTCCGCTCCGTCCCGGATGCGCTTCAGCAGCGATTCCGCGAACGCCTTGGCGTTGGCCTTGGCCGTATCCGACGCCTGGGGCGCGATCACGACCTGGTGGAACTTCATGTACTTCGGCCGCTGCTGAAGTTGCGCGCTCTCCCTCTGGAACGCGTCGTGGAGCTCCGCGTCGGTCACCTCGACCGGCGGGGCGTCCTGGAGCTGGCGCTGCAGGTACATCTGGTAGATCTGTTCCTGACGCACCTGGCTCGTGATGTAGCTCCGATACTGCGCCGCGGTGAGGCCTTCCCTCTGAAGCGCCTGCTGCATCGCGTCCGCGCCGCCCATGGACTGCGTGGTATTCTCGATCTGCTGGTCCGCCGCCTGGGTGACCCGGCTCTCGTCCAGCTTCACCAGGGTGTCCTTGGCAGCCGCCTGGAGGATCAGGAGGCGGTCGATGTTGGATTCGAGGATGTTCTTCTCGAACGCCTTCAACTGGTCAGGATCCGTGGGCACGGGTCGGCCCCGGAGCTTCAGCTCGGCGACCTGCTCCTCGATCTGGCTGAGGAGGACCACCGAGTCTCCGACCACGGCCACGACCCGATCGACCAGCGTCGAGTCCGCAGGGGTCGTCTGTGCCGCGGCCCGGCCGGGCGCGAGCGCCAGGACCGCGAGCGCGAGCACGGACGCCGAATATGTGAAGTTACGGAGCGACATGAGGCGATGTCCGAAGCCTTCTTCAGGGGGATGGGCCACGTGGTCTAAACCGGGGCGCCGCATCGGGTTCCCCGGCTCATCGGCCGGTCGAGTCGCGGACGGACGACGCCGTGTCGGCGTGAAGCTCGGCCGGCGAGGGGTGGCGCCCGGCACGGACCTCCCCGAGGCGCAGGAGGGCCTCCCCGACGCCCGAGTCGTACACTTCCGTGTGGGTCTGCTGGCGCAGCTGGAACGCGATCGGCCCGAGCGGGACCACGTTCTTCGCGCCCGTGACGACGTTTTCTAGCGCGGCATTGACCGCGCGCTCGACCGCCGGGCCCACCGCTTCGCCGGGGGCTCGGTCGAGATGGAGGACGCCGATCTGTCCGGCCATATCGATGATGCGGCTCCGCGTCTGCTCGACCAGCGAGTCGACACGAGCCTGGGACGGGCCCATGCCAGCTTGGCGGGCCTTGGCGACCATGAGCTCCCGCTGGACGAGGCTGTGGAGGAACTGGTCGATCTGGTCGTCCGTGGCGCCGTTCACCGAGGCGCGCCACTGGTCGCTCCGGGTCTGCACGAGCTCCTGGAACTGGCCGAGCGTATACGCTCCGCCCTTGTACGTGATCAGAGCGCGATCCTTGGCCCGGGAGGAGAGTCGGGTGGCCGGCTGGGAGGCGATCTGTCGGACGAGGTCCACGGCGTCCTTGGCCGTCACCGGAGAAGCCTCCGCCTCGAGCCCGGCCACGTACGTGGATTCGGCCTGAACGAACCGCTGCTGCTGGATCTGGGCACGGTACTTGTCCCGCACGCTGTCGAACGGCGGAATGATCTTCGCCTCCAGCTTGAGGATGTGGAGGCCGAACGGGGACTCCACCACCTGGCTGATCTGCCCGGGCTGAAGGTTGAACGCCGCGCTCTCCAGGGCCGGGACGAGATCACCGCGACCGAACTCGCCCAGATCTCCTCCCTTCTTGGCGTTGCCCGCGTCCTGGCTGTACTCGCGGGCCAGCGCCGCGAAGGACTCGCCGGCCACGGCCCGCTTGCGGATGCCTTCCAACTCCGCGCGTACGGAGTCACGTTGTGCCTGCGTGGCCTGCGGTGGATAGGTGAGCAGGATGTGGCGTGCCCGCAGGCGCGCACTGGGAGCCTGACGCTCGTAGAGATCGCGCAGCTGGGTCTCGTTGATGGCCGTATCGACCGGAATCGCCGAGTCGCCGAACTGCGCGAGCATCTCCTGGTCGAGCTGCATGCGCACCAGCGGTTCGAGATGGAGGAAGTGGAACGTCGAGTCGCGCGCGGCGTCGCTTGCCAGCAGGGTATAGTCGATCCACAGGTTCGCCACCGCTTCGACGACCTGTTTCTGTACGGGAAGCGACTCCTGGTCCTGAAGGAGCTGCACCACCTGATCCACCGTCAGCTCGCTATCGCCCGCGCGGGCGACCAGCCCTTCGTTCGACATGGAGCGACCGCACGCTACCAGGGTCAGAGAGAGAGCCGCCAGAACCGGCACGATCCGCCAGCTTTTCATGAGCCCATCCAGTGTGTCGTCACGTTGAAGGGAAGTCGCCCTCCGCCTTCGAGCGGGCGGCGTTGAGCGCGTCCAGGGCGATGATCAAGGTCTCGGAGAGGGGCTTCACTCCCAGCTGATGCAGAACCACGGAGAGAGGAGCCATCCGCCGCACCTCCACGTCCACCTGACACTCTTTCAGAGGACCGTCCAGAACCGCCATTCTCGGCACCACGCCCGGACGGAAGCTGAGCCTCGCCGAACGGTCCCCGACCAGAATGCGCTCCACGCCCACGGACCGTCCGAGAAGCCGGAGCGTGGTCGCGTCCAGGAGACGCTCGACCTCCCGGGGCAAGGGTCCGAAGCGATCGGTGACCTCGAGGCGCAGGTTGTCGATCTCCACCCGGCTTCTCACCCTGGAAAGGCGCCGGTAAAGATGGAGCTTCTGGCTCGAATCCGAAACATACCCCTCGGGCAGGAGGGCCGGGCCCGGCAACGAGACGTCGGGTTCCGGATACTCGACGACCGCTTCACCTCGGCGGAGCCTTTCGACGGATTGCTCGAGAAGGCGCAGATACGTGTCGATCCCCACCTGCTGCGCGAAGCCGGACTGATCCCTCCCCAGGAGGTTACCCGCTCCTCTGAGCTCGAGATCCCTGAGGGCCACGGAGTAGCCACTGCCGAGCTCCGTGTAGTGCTCGAGCACCCGCAGCCGGCGCTCGGCGTCCTCGCCGATCTCTTCCGGAACGAGCAGGTAGCAGTATGCCCGCCTGTCGGAGCGGCCCACCCGTCCGCGGATCTGGTAGAGCTCCGAGAGGCCGAATCGGTCGGCGCGGTCGACGATCAGCGTATTGGCGTTGGGGACGTCCAGGCCGTTTTCGATGATCGAGGAAGAAACGAGGACATCGAGCTCACCCTCCATGAAGGCACGCATCACCGCGTCCAGCTCGCCCGGATGCATCTGCCCGTGGGCGACGTCCACCTTCGCCTCTGGCACCAGGGCCCTGACCTTTTCAGCGACCGTGTGAATCGTCTGCACGCGGTTGTGCAGGAAGAACGTCTGTCCCCCGCGGTCCCGCTCGCGGTGCAGCGCCTCGGCAAGGAGCGCATCCGCCCACGGGAGGACGTTGGTGAAGATGGGCATGCGGTCGCGCGGGGGGGTGCGGATGAGCGACAGATCGCGGATCCCCGACAGCGAGAGATAGAGCGTGCGCGGGATCGGGGTCGCGGTCAGCGTCAGCACTTCCACGCCGGCGCGCAGCTTCTTGAGACGCTCCTTGTGCGCCACGCCGAACCGCTGCTCCTCGTCGACCACGAGCAGGCCCAGGTTGTGGAAGTGGACGTCGTCGGAAAGGAGCCTGTGCGTTCCGATGACGATGTCCACGGTCCCCTCGGCGAGCCCGGCGAGGATGTCGTTCTGCTCCTTGGCCGTGCGGAAGCGGCTCAGGGCGCCCACCCGCACCGGATAGTCCGCCAGGCGCTCTTCGAACGTGTGACGGTGCTGCTCGACGAGGATCGTGGTCGGGGCGAGGACGGCGACCTGCTTGCCGGCCTGGACGGCCTTGAAGGCGGCGCGCACCGCCACCTCCGTCTTCCCGTATCCCACGTCCCCGCAAACGAGCCGGTCCATGGGACGCTCGGACTCCATGTCGCGCTTGACGTCCTCGGTGGCGGCCCTCTGGTCTGGGGTGTCCTCGTACAGGAACGACGACTCCATCTCCTTCTGCCACCGCGTGTCGGGCGGGAAGGCGAACCCGGAGGCCGTCGAGCGGGTGGCGTAGAGCTCGAGGAGCTCCGCCGTCATCTCCTCGATGGCCCTCTCGGTCTTGCGGCGCAGCGTCTTCCACCGCTTTCCACCGATGCGATCGACGCGAGGAGGCTCGGCCTCGTCGGACTCCCCCACCCACCGCTCGACGAGGTCCAGTCGGTAGATGGGCACACGGAGCGTCTCCCCGCCGGCGTACTCGATGGCCAGAGCCTCGATCTGCTCTCCAGCCACTTCGATCCGCTCGAGCCCCTTGAACTGGCCGATGCCGTGGTCCATGTGCACGACGAAATCGCCTGGCGTGAGCTGTGCCAGGCTCTCGAGCGCGACGGCTCCACGGAAGTGTCGAGCCCGGCGGATGCGGCGCGTGCGCCGGAAGATCTCGTGGTCGTTCAGCACGCGGAGGACCGGGCTCGCCGCAGTGAGTTCGAATCCGTCCGCGAGCGCCCCGACGCCGAGGCGTGTGCCGGGCGGAATGCGCCGCTCACCCCCGAGGATCTCCTCCAGGCGCTGGAGCTGGCCGTCGTTGTCGCACAGGAGGAGTGTCTCCTGGCCCCGGGCCCCTCCCTCCCTCAGGTAGGCCTCCAGGCGATTCATGTCGCGGTCGATGAGCGGCGGATCGGCGGTCTCGAGGATCGGAGCCCCGTTCGGCTCGATCCGTAGTTCGAGCAGAGGGAGGCGGGCGAACAGGCGCCCTGCCTGGTCCGGATCGATGAAGAGCGAGCCGGGCTCGGGGACCTGCGCCCCCGAGTCCACGAGATCCTCGTGCAGGGTCACGACGCGATGCCACGTCCGCTCGATCTCGGCCGGCACGTCCCAGTCGCCCAGCACGGTGATGATGGCGTCCGCGGGAAGGAGCTCGAGCAGGGAATGGGCGACGGTCTCTCCGTCCTCGGGGGACCTGCGGAAGTCCACGGGAAGGATGTGGGTCTCTTCGAGCTCGGACATGGATCGCTGGTCGAGCACGTCGAAGAGACGGATCGACGCCACCTCGTCGCCCCAGAACTCGATGCGTACGGGGTTGCCCGCGCCCACCGAGAACACGTCAACCAACCCGCCCCTCACCGCGAACTGGCCCACCTCCTCCACCAGGGGGACCCGCTCGAAGCCTCGATCCTCGAGCACCTGAGCGAGATCCATGAGGTCGGCCGTATCGCCGACCCGGAGCGTGAGCCGCAGACGCGCGAGACCGGCGGGGATCGGAACCCGTTCCTGGAGTGCACGCGGCGTCGTGACCAGCACGCGGGTCCGGCCCGAGAAGAGCCCCTCGACCGCTTCCACCCGCATCCCCCCGATTTCGAGATGCGGCTCCGCCTCCTCGTACGGGAGGGCCTCCTTCTGCGGGTAGAGGCAGGAGCCGGACGATTTCTCGAGGAGGACCTCGAGGTCGGCTTCCACCGACGACGCCTCGCGAGGACCCGGCGCCAGCGCCACGAACACGTGGTCCGGATCTCGCAGGTGGAGCGCGGCCAGGACCGCGGTGGCCGAGGATCCGCGCAGGCCGCCGAGCGCGATCCGCTCTCCCGGGGCCGGGAGCTTCCGCGCGACGGCGTCGAAAGCGCCGCACCCGGCAATCGCGTCGAGGATCGCGTGACCCGAACCCTGCGGTCTCGTGGACGGCGGGGTGCTTCGTCGTTGCTCGTTCATGAGGAGGCACGGAACCTACCCGAGCAGGGCAGGGGGCTCAACGGGGGTGGACGGGGCACATGTCCTCGCGACCCACGGGCGTGTCCTCCATCGGGGACGCAGAAGCGGCCGATTCAGCGGGGGAGCGGGGATTCAGGGTGGCACGCCTCCTGCGGGCCTGGTACGGTGCACGATCGTAACCGGGAGTGATGATGCACGTCAGTCGCTGGCTCGTGGTCGGTGCGCTTCTCGCCGCAACGGCGGGGCGTGCCGTGGCCCAGGAAGCAGCCCAGGAGGACTCGCTCGGCGCCAGGATCTGGCTCGATCGAGGAGACCAGGCGGTCCTGAATCGGGGGGACCGCGTGCGGATCTATTACCAGGCCTCGACCGACGCGTACGTGGCCATCTTCCACATCGATACCGACGGCGCCGTGCAGTTGCTGTACCCGCGCGCTCCCGACATCGATGCCTTCGTGCAGGGCCAGAAGGACTATCAGCTCCTCTTCCCGCGCTCGGCGTACTGGTACGTGGATGAGTACCCGGGAACCGGCTACTACTTCATCGTGGCCTCGCCCGAGCCCTTCGATTTCTCGGACTTCGGGTACTCCCCCTACGAGCGCGGATGGGACCTGACGCGGGTCGGGCGGACGGTCTATCGGGATCCCTATACCGCCATGGACGACTACGTGGCGCACCTGATTCCGGACTGGCGGACCGCGAACTACGCCCTCGACTTCCTCACGTACTACGTGGGCGAAGTCGAGCCGTACCCCCGCTTCCTCTGCTACGACTGCCACGAGTTTCGTAGCTACGCCGACTGGAACCCGTATACCTACGCCTGCTCGAGCTTCCGGCTCGTGATCTGGGACGACCCGTACTTCTCTCCGCGGGATCGGTACGACGGCTCGCGCGTGGTCTACGCAAGACCCGCCTTCGGCCGGCCGCGCTACCAGTTCAAGGAGCGCGGTCGGGACGAGCCCTGGAGCCCGCTGATACGGCGCCGCGCGCCACCGCCGCGCCATCCGGTCCAGTTCGTGGAGCCCTCGGTCGCACCCCGGCCGAGGATCGCGTCCCCACCCGTTCGCCGTGCGGTGCCCAGATCCGCCGCTCCGCAAGGGTCCACGCCGCGGCCCGTGCTCCGAGGCGAGTCCGGCGTGAGCCCCAGCGGTCGTTCCGCCCTGGGCCGGCCGGTCCCATCGACGCGCACGGTCGTGCCTCCGACCACCGCGAGGCCCGAAACGCCTCGGGCCGGAGTCGTCGCGCCGGGCCGGGGCTCGGTCGGGGACCGCCCGGTCCTCCAGCGCCGTGCTCCGGTGCCGATGGAGCGGTCCCGCCCGAGCGACGTCGCGCGGCCCTCGATCAGGCCCGGCGCGATCCCGTCCGGCAACTCGGGTGTCGAGCGTCCCCGGACCTCGGGCTGGCCCAGCGTGAGCCCCGGCAGGAGCGGCTCGATCGAGCGTCGGGTCCCGGAGCCGGCGCGCCCACAGACGGTGCGCCCGCAGACGCCGCGTCAGGAGCCGGTGCGCCCGCAGGCGGTGCGCCCGGGAGGGGGTCGTCCCGAAGTCCGCCCCACTCCGAGTCGTGGGTCGGCGCCCGTCACGCGCGAAAGGCCGGTGATCCGGCCGCGCTCCGGCGGGGGCGGAGGTGGACCTCCTCGAAGGTCTTCCCCAGGACGGAGGAGGGGTGGGGGCGGTTGACGGTGACGTTCACGAACGGTGAAGAGGGCCCGGATCCGAGGATCCGGGCCCTCTCGCGCCCGCACGGGTCGCGGGGTCCTTCCCTTCTTCAGCGACCCGTCGGAGCCTCGACGACGGGTGGTGCCCGCCCCCGGCCTTTCGTCAACGTCCGCCGAACGAAAGCGTGAACTGTCCGAACGACGCGTTGCCCGCATTGCCGGACTGCTTGAGGTAGGCGCCCGACAGGTTGACGGGGCCGAGGACGAGGGAGGCGCCGGCGGCGAGCTGCGTGCCGTCCGTGATCTTCGCGGCGCCCGCCCTCAGTTGGAACACCGGAATCGGGCGAACCTCGACGCCCACGCCCACGTGTGACTTCGGCTCGATGTTGATCCCGTTGCCGAATCGGTTCCTGATCTCCCCCATCACCGTGACCTGTCGGGACACGTCGTACGCGGCGCTCGCCGTGAGGATGGGGTTGAACTTCTGTGTGGCCACTTCGGAGAGGAGCGAGCTCGCACCCGGATTTCCTTCGGCCTTGACGGCGTCGAGGTTGGTCGTCTTGTCGCTCTGGTTGAAGAGCGCCTGTCCAGGTCTGTAGAAGAGCTTGCCCGCGTCCCACTGGAACGTGTTCACGAGGTTGCGGACCGCGAGGGCGGCCGTCCACGGACCACCCTCCCATGCCGCGCCCACGTCCAGTCCCACCCCAGTCCCGTTGTTGAAGCTGTTGAACGCCGTATCGGTCTGGAGCACGGGAAAGTGGACATTCACCGCGAGCGGGTCGCTCGACACGGAGCCGCCCTGCTCGCGCCCCATCACGAGCACGTTCCCGACGGAGTACTTCAAGGTCGCTCCGACAGCGAACGACTGGTGCTCGTACTTGCCGATACGGACGTGCAGCGGCACAGCCGCGCTGAAGCCCAGCGTCGTCACGGCCCACGCGTCCAGAGACGACCCGGACAAGGAGAAGTCCGCCGGTGCTCCGGTGCGGCCCGCGTTGCCGAAGAGGAGCAGCTCGGCGACCGGCTCCGTCAGCTTCGCTTCCGCGTATCCAATCGTCGACACCTGGAAGCCGAAATGCCCGGCGGTGAGCGCAAGGCCAGTCGCGCGCACGCCCGCCAGAACACGCTGTCCGCCCGAGGACTGGATGTGGTCGAGCCATTGGTTTTTCGTGTGGTCCGGGATCGTCTTCCCCTGGTAGCTCTTCAAGTCACCGACCGTGACGGGGTCGAGGCCGGTACGCACCCTGACGGGCAGCACCGCCATGCTGAACCCGGGTGAGCTCTCGAGTCCGAGTGCCGCCGGGTTGAGCCCGAGCGCCGCGAAGCCGCGCGCCCGGGCCGTATAGTTGCTCGCGGTTCCGAGTCCGGCCGAGCTCGCGCTCTGGAGCTGCGCGGCGGCCGTCGCGAAGGACAGGGCGAGGGCGGCCACGGAGGCGAGGAGCACCCGTCCGCACAACCTCGAGGTCTGCTTCATGGTTGCCTCCTCAGCCACCGAAGGAGAGTGAGACGTCGAGCTTCGTGTCGAGCGTGATCTCCTGGCCTGCGCGCACCGTGATGGGGCCGGATGCCGAAGCCACACCGCTTCCCGAGATCTGCACGTTCGACCGCCCGAGGAATCGCTTCAGCTCGTCGGTGGTGAAGCTCACGCTCGTCGTCGAGGTGGAATCGGCGCTCACCGTGAATCCTTTGGCAATGGGACTGAATCCGTCACCCGTGACCTGGAGCGTGCCCGTGACGGACACGCCGAACGGATTGGTGACGTTCAACGTGAAGCCGCCTTCCTGGATGTGGTCGATGAACGTTTGATCGATGTTCGCCACGTCGAAGCTGGTCTGGGCGAGGTCGACCGACCGGCCGTCGACCGCCACTCGCGCGGAGCTCACGAGGAGCGACGACGGGGTGGCCGTCACAGTGAGCTTCTCGCTCGTGTTGATCGCGATCGGGTCGCCCTCGGGGGAGTCGACGGTCACGGTCGCGACAATCGTGGTGCCCAACGTCCCCGGAGCGAGCGTCATGGTCTCGGTCGTGGTCGTCCCGGACGGGAGCGCGTCCGTGGCCCCGTCCAGCACGAGCTGGCCGAGTTGGCGCCCGCCCTGGCCGTCGGTGAGCGTTACCGTGATCGTACCCGTGTGGCCGGCTCCGGGTCGGATCGGGTCGAACGAGAAGCCGTTGTGCACGGCGACCTGGATCGATCCGCTGACGAGCGTCGCGGACGACAGCTCGGCCGGCAAGGACGCGCTGGCCGTGAAGTCGGCCGTGAACGCGGGCTTGGCCACGGTGGCGCCATTGTGCCCCTGGCACGCGGAGCAGAGGACTCCGAGCGTCTCACTGTTCGAAAACGGATTCACGGTCACGGCGAACGTGCTGCCGTTGTCGGAAACGCCGGAGGGAAGGAACTGGGCGACGCTGATCGTCGTGCTCTCCGCCGGAAGGATCCACCGCTGACCGATGATCGGCGCGGAGGTGGGGTACGTACATCCGGCGAGCGCCACGACGCCGAGCGCGGCGAGCGCTGCCCGTCTGAAGCTCATGGAGAGGCTCCTGGGTGAAGACGAGGGGAACGCCCCGAAGAAATTGGGATGGGTTCTCTCAGAGCGGCATTCGAAGGTGGTCCCACGGACGCCGACCTCGTCCGGGATGCGGCCTGAAACAACAGTATGCCCCCGTGAATCCCGGCGTCAATTGATCGGTTCGCACGGCGTCGGTTAGCTTTCGCCACCCCGTTTCCAGCGGCCCACAAGGTAGACGTGCGCATCGACCACATCCGCAACTTCTGCATCGTCGCCCACATCGACCACGGCAAGTCGACGTTGGCCGACCGACTGCTCGAGCATACCGCCACGCTCGACAAGCGCCAGATGCGGAATCAGGTGCTCGACGACAACGAGCTGGAGCGAGAGCGGGGGATCACGATCAAGCTGCACGCGGTGCGGATGCGCTATCTCTCGCGACAGGGCGAGGAGTACGAGCTCAATCTGATCGATACCCCCGGCCACGTGGACTTCACCTACGAGGTGTCCCGCTCGCTCGCCGCGTGCGAGGGGGCGATTCTCGTGGTGGATGCGAGCCAGGGCATCCAGGCCCAGACGCTCTCGAACCTGTTTCTTTCGCTGGACGCGGGGCTCGAGATCGTGCCGGTCATCAACAAGATCGACCTTCCGGGTGCCGAGCCCGAGCGCAGACGCGACGAGGTGGCCGATCTGCTCGGTGTGGAGCCGGAGTCCGTGCTTCTGGTGAGCGCCAAGGAGGGCATCGGCGTCGACGATGTGCTCGAAGCGGTCGTGGAGCGGATTCCTCCACCCGAGGGCCGGCCGGACCATCCACTCCGTGCGCTCATCTTCGACTCGTACTACGACAAGTACATGGGCGCCGTCCCCTCGGTACGCGTGGTCGAGGGGAGGATCGCGCCGGGGATGAACATCACCTTCGGCAACGTGGACGCTACCTACGAGGTGACCGAGGTCGGATACCTGCGCCTGGGCCGAATGCCGCAGAAGGAGCTGACGCCGGGAGAGGTGGGGTACGTGGTCGCGGGCATCAAGGAGGTCTCGCACACCCGCGTGGGCGACACGATCCTGGACGCCGCCGACCGCGCGAGCGAGTTGCTACCCGGTTACCAGGAGGCACGCTCGCTCGTCTTTGCAGGCCTCTACCCGACCGACGCCGACGACTACGAGGACCTCCGCGACGCGTTGGAGCGGCTACGCCTCAACGACGCGAGCCTGCACTACGAGCCCGAGACCTCGGCCGCCCTGGGATTCGGATTCCGCTGCGGATTCCTGGGGCTCCTGCACATGGAGATCGTGCAGGAGCGCCTGGAGCGCGAGTTCGACGTGGACCTGATCACCACGGTGCCGAACGTGGAGTACCACGTCGAACTCACCGACGGATCGATGCTCGACGTGGAAAGCCCGACCACCATGCCCGATCCCACCCGCATCACGTCGATCTCCGAACCCGTAGTGAAAGCGCGGATTCTGTGCCCCGCAGAGTTCATCGGGAACGTCCAGAAGCTGTGCTACGAGCGCAGGGGGATCTCCACGGGGATGAGCTACCTCGACCCCCAGCGCGTGGAGATCGACTTCCAGCTGCCGCTCTCGGAGATCGTCCTCGACTTCTACGACCGCCTGAAGAGTGTGAGCCGCGGATATGCCGCCCTCGACTACGAGTTCCTCGAGTGGCGGCCCGGCGACCTCGTCCGTCTCGACGTGCTCGTCAACGGCGACCCGGTCGACGCGTTCAGCGTCATCATCCACAAGGACAAGGCCTACCTGTACGGTCGCGACCTGGTGAGGAAGCTCAAGGACCTGATCCCTCGTCAGCAATTCGAAGTGGCGCTTCAGGCGGCAGTAGGCAACAACATCATCGCCCGGACGACCGTCAAGGCGGTACGCAAGAACGTCACGGCCAAGTGCTACGGCGGCGACATCACCCGCAAGCGCAAGCTCCTCGAGAAGCAGAAAGAGGGGAAGCGGCGCATGAAGCGGGTGGGCCAGGTCGAAATCCCCCAGGAGGCGTTCCTCGCCGTCCTCGATCTGAGCGAGGAATGAGCGCCGGGTCCGGGGCGGAGGCCCGGCGGGTGATCCGGGCACCGAATCACCTGGGGGATATCGTGATGGCGCTCCCCGCGCTCGACGCGGACGGCTCGGACGTCATGGTCGTCTCCTGGCTGGCGCCCCTGCTCGAGGTCGCGGGCCTGCCCGGGCGTGTTCACGCGTTCGACCGGGGTCTGCGAGGCTTCGCGGCCGCCGTGAGGAAGCTGCGGGAGGAACGCTATCACGAAGGCGTGCTCATGACGCCGTCGTTTTCGGCCGCATGGCTCTTCCGCTGGGGCGGCGTGCGACATCTCCGCGGCACGGACACCGACGCGCGCGGCTTCCTGCTCGAGGACCGGATTCCCAGGGATGCGCTCAAAGGGCGGCACCGGATCCTGCAGTATCGGTTGCTGCTCGGGCAGAATCCGGACGGGGAGCCGACGGTGCGGGCCATCGAACCGCCGGCTGCCGCCGTCGAGGTGTGGCGGGCTCGACTGGGAGAGGGGAGGAGCGTGGCGATGTTTCCGGGCTCGAACGCTCCCTCGCGGAGGTGGGCGGTGGAGCGCTTCCATGCGCTCGCCCGCACGTTGGCGGCGCGCGGGGTCCGCGTGATCGTTCTGGGAGGTCCGGGAGACCGACCGCTCACGAAGGAGGTGGCCGAGGGGGTCCCGGGCGCCGTGGACGCGGGCGGGCGAACGGACCTGGTCGGCCTGGCCGGCGCGCTGGCCGCCACGGATGTCCTGGTCACCAACGACACGGGCCCCATGCACCTGGCGGCCACCGTGGGCACGCCCACGGTCACGCTGTGGGGGCCCTCGGATCCGGCCGAGGTCCGGCCGGTGGGTGCGCGCGACGTGAGGGTGTCCGGCTCCCCCCTCCCGTGTAAGCCGTGCTTCAAGAACCACTGTCCCCGAACCGGCCGGGGCACCATTCTCCAGCAGGCGCACAAGGAGTGCATGGAATTGATCACGCTCGATCAGGTGGCGGAGGCGACTCTGGCGATGCTCGAAGGCGGCCGAACATGAGCGGCAACTGGGTGGTGGGAGTGGACCTCGGCGGGACGAACATCGTGATCGGCCTCGTGCCTTCCGAGGGGGGACGCGCGGTGGCGTGTCGCACGGTCCTCACCGAACCGGAGGCGGGGCCGGAGCAGGCGGTCGAGCGTGTCACGACGGTGGTCGAGGAGTCCATCGGCGAGACGCTCCGCCAGGGCGGCGGGCGTCGAGAGGACATCCTCGGCGTCGGCATCGGCTGCCCGGGACCCGTCGACCTCGCGGAAGGGTGCGTCCAGGATGCGTTCAACCTCGGGTGGAGCGGCTTTCCCCTCCGGCAGCGGATGAGCGACGCCCTCGGCCTTCCAGCCAGCCTCGACAACGATGCGAACTGCGCGACATACGGAGAGTGGTGGCAGGGCGCCGGGCGAGGAGTGTCCACGCTGGTCGGTTTGACGGTGGGCACGGGAATCGGGGGTGGGCTCGTGCTCGATGGCAAGCTCGCGCACGGGGCGTCCGGAACGGCGGGCGAGGTCGGGCACACGACGATCAACTTCACGGGGCGGCGCTGCAAGTGTGGCAACTACGGATGCCTGGAAGCCTATGCATCGGGCCCGAACATCGCGGCGAGGGCGCGAGAGGGGCTGGAGGCGGGCGCCGAGTCCATGTTGCCGGAGCTCGCGGGCGGAGACCTCGAACGCATCACGGCGGTAACCGTCTACGAGGCGCTGCTGCTCGGCGACGCCTACGCGCAGGAGGTCATGCTCGAGACGGCGAAGATCCTCGGCGCGGGCGTCGCCAACATCGTGAACACCCTGAACCCCGACATGGTCGTCATCGTAGGCGGGGTGACCCGGGCGGGCGATCACCTCTTCGGTCCGTTGCGGTCCGAGGTGCGCCGCCGGGTCTTCAAGGTCGCGGAGTCCGTGTGCACGATCGTTCCGGGAGAGTTGCCCGAAACGGCGGGCGTCGTCGGGGCCGCGGGCATCTTCCTCACCGGTCGACGGGCGTGAGCCGTGGGTGGGACGCTCGGGGTGGTGGGAACCATGGTCTGGGACCGGATCCTCGACCGGGACGGCCGGGAGGAGCCCGTCGAGGAGTGGGGCGGCATCGGGTACGGGCTCGCCGCGCTGCGGGCTGCACTGCCTCCCGAATGGTCCATCCTCCCGATCGTGAAGGTGGGGCGGGATCTCTCTGAGGAAGCGTACCGATTCCTGCGCGAGATTCCAGGCGTCGATCCCTCGGCGATCGGTGTGGTGCCGGAGGCCAACAACCGCGTCGAGCTGAGGTACGAGTCGGCGGGCCGCCGCGTGGAGCGGCTCAGCGGCGGCGTGCCCCCCTGGACGTGGTCGGAGATCGCGCCTCTGGCCGACCTGTGCGACGCTCTGTATGTGAACTTCATCTCGGGCTTCGAGATGCGGCTGGAGGCGGCGCGTGCTCTGCGCGCAGGCTATCGTGGCCCCATCTACGCGGACCTGCACTCGCTCTTCCTGGGCCTGGGATGGGAGGGCAGGCGCCTCCCGAGGGCGCTTCCGGAGTGGGGCGACTGGCTGCGGTGCTTCGACGCGGTGCAGATGAACGAGGACGAGTTCGAGCTTCTGGGCCAGGCGTGGAGTGACCCGTGGCACCTCGCTGCCGAAGCGGTCGGCCCCGACCTGAAGCTGATTACGGTCACGCTGGGCGCCCGCGGCGCCGCGTACGTCGCCACCGGCGACTTCGATGCCGACCCCCTTCGTTGGCGACACTCCGAGGCGCTGGCGAGGGTGTCCACGGCGCGGAGCGGACACGTGGCCGTCGAGGGGGGCCAGCGAACGGGCGACCCGACCGGGTGCGGAGACGTCTGGGGCGCTACCTTCTTCGCGAGGCTCCTTGCCGGGGATCCGTTGGATGCCGCGCTTCGGGAGGCGAACCGGCTCGCCTCGCGCAACGTCGAGCACCGGGGCGCGCGGGGTCTCTTCCGCCATCTGTCCGGGCGGCTCTCCCACATGGAGGAGCACGTTTGAACGTTCTCACCGTTCCCGGATCGCTGGACCAGACGGTCGTGGACACGTTCCTCGACCAGGTCGTCTCGACGGAGGCGTCCCGAAGCCTCTTCGACGCCCGCCACCTGCGGTGGGTCGATCCCAACGGCATGCTCGCGCTCCTGGTGGGTGGGGTCGTAGCGGGGCGGCGTCAGGGCGCGCTCCCGAGGCTGGAACTCCCGGAGAACCCCGACGTGCAGGGGTACCTGAGTCGGATGGGCTTCTTCCACGAGGCCGAGGGCATCTTCGAATTGGACGGACGGGCGCCCCGTCGTGGAGCCAACCCGTCCGACGTCCTGCTGGAGATCACGCCGATCCGGGCCAACGACGACGTGCACGGGGTGGTCGACCGGGTTCAGTCGCGCGCGGGTGCGATCCTCTCCGCCAAGCTCGGTTACGCTCCGACCTCCGTCGTGCCGTTCTCGGTGATCCTCTCCGAGGTGTGCCAGAACGTCATCGAGCACGCCGACGGGCCCGGGTGGGTGGCGGCGCAGGCCTACAACTGGGCGAAGCGGCTCGGGCGCTGGGTGGTGGTCATCTCGGTGATGGACGTGGGACGGGGATTCCGCGGCTCCCTCACGGACGAGCACGCCGCCCGCTACGGCGATCGGTGGGGAGACGCCACGGCGCTGGAGGCAGCGTTCCTGCATGGGCTCACGCGGTTCCCGGATTCGGGGCGAGGCCAGGGGATCCAGCAGATCCGACGCCAGGTTCAGCGCTGGAACGGCGCGATCACGATCCGCAGCGGCACGGCTCGGATCGGGCAGGTGCCCGAGTGGGACGACACTCCGCCCCTGACGCAGGGCCTGGCGCCCCTGCCGGGGGCACAGATCGGCATCGTCCTCCCGGCGCGGGAGGGAGTGTGACCGACCTGCCGCTCGACCCCATCGCCATAGACGTGGGCAGCCTGGTCCATCGCACCGTGGCATCGCTCTATTCGCATCTCGTCACGCGCCAGACCGGGCGCGCCGTGCGCCTGGCCATCGAGGCCCAGCTGGCAGGCGCGCATAACCGTTCCCTTTCGCTCATCGACCTCTCCGAGGTGGCGGTCCTGGACTTCTCGTGCGCCGACGAGGTCGTGGCGAAGCTCATCCAGCGCTACTCCGGCGACCGCGATCCGGAGGCATTCTTCGTGCTGCGGAGCGTGGCGCAGCCGCATCGCGAGCCCATCGAAGTCGCGCTCCAGCGCCAGCGGCTCGGCGTGGTGGGAGAGACGGCGCCGGCGTGCTTCGAGCTCCTGGGGTACCGGACCGGCGAGGAGGACGCCGTGTGGAGGCTCCTCGAGGGGCGAGGCCTCTTCTCCGGTGAGGATGTCTCGACGCTGCTCTCGACCGAGGCCGAGCGGAGCGCGCTGGAGAGCCTCGTGCGGCGCCGCCTCGTCTTCCGGAGCCCGATCACCGGGCGCGTTCACGCGCTCAGCAGGTTGGTACAGGATCTCACATAGTCTTCCACGGGACTGCCCATGACCTCCGACGAATCCTTCCCGACCGAAGCCGCGGGCATCTCGACCCGCGCCATCCACAGCGGCGCTCTCGTCCACCGCACCGGCGATCCCGTCGTGCCTCCGCTCGTGCAGAGCGCAACGTTCTTCTGGAGCGGGCCCACGGACGGGGAGGTCCGCTACAGCCGGTACGGCAACAACCCCAACCAGCTCCAGATCGGCGCGAAGATCGCCTCCCTCGAGGGCACCGAGGCGGCCTTCGCCCTGGGAAGCGGGATGGCGGCCACGGCCATGACCCTGCTGGCGCTGACGCAGGTCGGGGACCACATCGTGGCGTCCTCGTACCTCTACGGCGCGACGCAGGCGCTGTTGCGCCACGAGCTTCCCCGCCGCGGCGTGGAGACGACGTTCGTGGATCCCGACGTCGAGGGGGCATGGTCCGAAGCGCTGCGTCCCAACACTCGCGTGATCTTCCTGGAGACGCCGACCAACCCCACGCTCAGGGTCATCGACCCGCGACCCGTCGCGGCGCTCGCGCACGAGCGCGGCATCGCGCTCGTGATGGACGCCACGTTCGCCTCTCCGGTGAACCTCCGGCCGGCTTCCCTGGGTGTCGACCTGGTCGTCCACAGCGCGACCAAGTACCTGGGAGGGCACTCCGACCTCATCGCCGGCGTCGTGGCCGGCTCCAGGGAGCGGATCGACGAGGTGACGCACGTGGCACGTCTCTACGGACCGGCGTTGGACCCCCATGCGGCGTGGCTTCTGGACCGCGGGATCCGGACGCTCGACCTGCGCGTGAGGCGGCACAACGAGAACGCGATGGCGCTGGCCTCCTGGTTCGGCGGACGACCCGAGGTCGCCCGGGTGATCTACCCGGGGCGCCCCGACCATCCCGACCACGCGCTCGCCTCGGAGCTGATGGACGGCTTCGGTGGGATGCTGAGCCTCGTGCTCGCCGAGGGGAGCGCGGCGGCGGACCGCTTCGTGCGCTCGCTCGAGCTCGCGCTCGTGGCTCCGAGCCTGGGCGGCGTCGAGACGCTCGTGTCCGAGCCGCGGCACACATCGCACCGGGGGCTCTCCACGGAGGACCTCTCCGCCCAGGGGATCCCCCCTGGATTCGTGCGCATCTCCGTGGGGGTGGAGGACGTCGACGACCTCATCCGGGACTTCGGCAGGGCTCTGGACGCGACGCGGTAGGAGGACGAGCGGCGCGCCGCGCCCACAGGTCGAAAGGGGGCACATGGTGTCCTCCCGAAGGGACGGGCTCGTCCGCGGTCCCGGGGCGTTTCGCCCTGTGTCCAGGCGTTTTCGGCCGATTCGAGCGATGTCCGGCACTGGCACATGTCTTGCCCATCAAGGGTACGGAGAAGCAAGGATTTCCCGATGCACGAGGTGCTCCATGAGCCGCCGGACGCGTCATCCCGCGTGGCACTTTATCGCAGCCCCGGTCGCGGCGTTGCTCATCGCCCCGGTCGCGGTGTCGGCCCAGGCGGGCGGACCGGGCTTCCTTTTTCAGAAGCCCCACGTTCAGCTCGAGCTGCGCACGGGCTACTCCATCGCGCGGGCGGGGAGCGACATCTACAGCTTCGTGACCGATTCGTTGACGCTCAACAGAAGTGACTTCAACGCGTTCATGATCGGAGGCCAGCTCGCGTTCCGCCTGACGGATCGGTGGTCGGGGGCCCTGGACCTCGCGTACGCGGGTGGCAGCAGACCCTCTCAGGAGCGCTACTGGCTGGACAACAACAACCTTCCCATCCAGCAGACGACGACCTTCAGCCGCGTTCCCCTCACATTGCGCGTGAAGTACTACCTCCTTTCCCGGGGACAGTCCATCTCGCGCTTCGCTTGGATTCCTGCGGGATGGGCCCCGTACGTGGGGGTGGGCGCCGGGGTGATGTGGTACACGTTCAAGCAATCGGGGGACTTCGTGGACGCGCAGACGCTGAACGTCTTCTCTGATCGGTTCCGGTCCTCCGGGAGCGCCCCGACGGTGGATGCCTTCGCGGGCGTGGACGTGTCGTTGAACAGGACCCTCGTCCTCACGGGTGAGGCGCGGTACGATTGGGCCAGGGCCACGATGGGACAGGACTTCGTAGGATTCAACAAGATCGACCTCTCCGGCCTCCAGGCGAGCCTCGGCCTGGCCGTGCGGTTCTGAGAGGCAAAGGACGGCAACCATGAAGACGCATCGCAGCATTCGATTCGCGGTCCTCGGTGGACTCGTCGTGATCTCGCTGTTCCTTCTCGGAGCGGGACCGGCTCGTGCACAGAACATGGATCCACGGTGGCTGCCCTGGGTCGGCTGCTGGGAGCCGGTGGACTCGGTGGGCACGGCCCAGAACGAGGGCCCCATGATCTGCTTCCGTCCGGTCGAGGGACAGTCCGGCATCGAGATGCTCGCGGTGCAGGGCTCCGACATCACCTCGCATCGGATGATCCAGGCGGACGGGCGAGCCTGGCAGGAGAGTCAGGAAGGATGCAGCGGCACCGCCCGCGCCCAGTTCTCCCGTGACGGCCAGCGGGTCTTCACCGTGGCCGACCTCCAATGCGAGGGCGGAGTGGGGCGCAAGACCACCGGGATCATGTCGCTCGTCCGACCGAACGAGTGGCTCGACGTGAAGTCGCTCGACGTCGGAGGACAGAGCACGCCGTGGGTGGAGCGTTACCGCCTCGCTTCGCCGGCCCGGACCAGGGCCGTCGGGCTCGAAGACATCGGCCGGGATCACGCCATGGCCATCCGCTCGGCACGCATGGCGGCCATCTCGCCGATCAACGCCGCCGACGTGGTCGAGGCGACGAAGGTCGTGGACGCGGACGCGGTGAAGGCGTGGGTCGCGGTGCGCGGCAATCCGTTCGTGCTGAACGCGAAGGAGCTCCTCCGCCTCAAGAAGTCCGGCGTCCCGAGCAGCGTGATCGACGTCATGGTGGCCGTGACGTACCCGAACAAGTTCGCGTTCGCCGGACCGAACCCCCACGCGGAGCAGGCACCCCGTACGGTGACGGGAACGGAGGGCTACTACCCCCGGGCGCGTTTCCAGGGATGTGATCCGTTCTTCTGGAATCCGTTCTGCTACGGGTACGGCTACGGCTACGGATCCTACGGGTACGGATACAACCCGTACTTCGGGGGCTACTACTCCGGTTTGGGATACGGAAGCTACTACGGCGGCTACACCCCGGTGATCATCAACGTGCAGCCGAACACTCCCTCGTCCGGTGGCTACTACGAGCACGGTCGGGTGGTGAAGGGAAGGGGGTACACGCGCGGAGGGTCCGGCGGGTCGAGCACGCCGGCCGCCACGCCCAGCCGCTCGTCCGGCGGGACGACGAGTACGCCGAGATCGTCGGGGTCGTCCACGGGGCGGACGGCGCACCGGCGGGGTGGAGGAGGCGGCTGATCGGACGCTCCCTCGAGGGGAGCCTTGGTAGACGGAAGAAGGCCGGGTGGCGACGCCACCCGGCCTTCTTTGTTCCGGCAGATCCGACTGCCTGCCGCTACTTCCCGTCCATGAACGGATAGCGGTAGGTCGAGGGCGGAACGAAGGTCTCCTTCACTGTCCGCAGCGAGACCCAGCGCAGCAGGTTCCACTTGGAGCCCGCCTTGTCGTTGGTCCCAGAGGCGCGGGCGCCTCCGAAGGGCTGCTGGCCCACGACGGCGCCGGTCGGCTTGTCGTTGAGGTAGAAGTTGCCGGCCGAATCCCTCAACGCGTCGTACGCCTCCCGGAGCGCCTTGCGCTCCTGCGCGAAGACCGCGCCGGTGAGTGCGTACGGCGAGGTCTCGTCCAGCACCTTCAGCGTCTCGGACCACTTTTCGTCCGGATAGACGTACAGGGTCAGCACCGGCCCGAAGATCTCCTCGCACATCGACGTGTACTTGGCATCTTTCGCGACGATGATGGTCGGCTCGATGAAGTAGCCCTCCGAGTCGTCACATCCACCACCGACGATCACCTCGGCGTCGTCCGCCGCTTTGGCGGCGTCGATGTAGCTCTTGATCTTGTCGAACGCGGCCTTGTCGATGACTGCGGCCATGAAGTTCGAGAAGTCCGTCACGTCACCCATCTTGATGCTCTTCACGTCGGCGATGAGCGGCTTCTCGAGCTTCTTCCAGAGGCTCTCGGAGACGTAGGCACGCGAGGCGGCGCTGCACTTCTGCCCCTGATACTCGAAGGCTCCGCGCACGATCGCGGTCTTGACGGCGTCCACGTCGGCGCTCGGGTGCGCGATGATGAAGTCCTTGCCGCCGGTCTCACCCACGATGCGTGGGTAGCTCTTGTAGGTGTCGATATTCTGACCGATCTGGCGCCAGAAGCTGTTGAACACGCTGGTCGAGCCCGTGAAGTGGATGCCGCCGAAGTCCCGGTGCGCGAGGACCGCCTCGGTGATCTGGGCGGAGTTCCCCGTGATGAAGTTGATGACACCACCCGGCAGGCCGGCTGCCTCGTACAGCTTCATCGTGTAGTAGTTGGCCAGGATCGAGGTGCGCGCCGGCTTCCAGACCACGGTGTTGCCCATCAGCGCCGGCGCTCCCGGGAGGTTCCCGCCCACCGAGCTGAAGTTGAACGGCGTGATCGCGTAGACGAAGCCCTCGAGCGGGCGGTACTGGATCTTGTTCCAGATGCCGGGCGATGAGATGGGCTGATCGTTGTAGATGCCTTCCGCAAACGCGACGTTGAAGCGGAAGAAGTCCGCGAGCTCGCAGGCGGAGTCGATTTCCGCCTGGTGGGCCGTCTTGCTCTGGCCGAGCATCGTCGAGGCGTTCTGCGTCGCCCTCCACGTCGTGGAGAGCAGATCGGCGGCCTTGAGGAAGATCGCGGCGCGGTCCTCCCAGGGCGTGTGCGACCACTCCTCGTGGGCGTCCATGGACGCCTCGATGGCCTTCTTCACTTCCGCGGGGCCCGCCTTGTGGGCCTTCGCCAGGACGTGGCCGTGCTTGTGTGGCATCACCACGTCGAGGGTGTCACCGGTGCGGATTTCCTCGCCGCCGATGATGAGGGGGATCTCGATGACCTCCGAAGCCATCTCCTTCAGCTTCGCCTTGAGCTCTGCGCGCTCCGGGGTGCCGGGGGCATAGGAAAGGACCGGCTCGTTGCGGGGGTCGGGTACCTTCACGTTGCCGTTCATTGCGGGTCTTTCTTCTCGGGGGGTGGCAGGACGATGCCGGGAGGGTCCAGGAAAAAAAGGGGCGGCGAACCGCATGCGTTCACCCGCCCGTACACGCCGCTCCTGGCGTCGTTCTTTTGGGGCCAAAGATGTCGAAATGGCTCGTCAGATCACCAAATTATAACCCGGGATAGACCCTCACGCAACCGCTTCCACCCCCCGCCGGGAGAGGGGTGATAGCTGTAGTAGTACTGCAAATAGTAGCTTTCGTCCGGGCTCGCCGCTGAGACCTCGTTGAGCACCGCGCCGAAGACGCGCACGCCCACGCGCCGGAGTTGATCGACCGAGCGCTCCGCCGCGCGCTGCTCGGTCTCACCGGAGCGCAGCACCAGCACGGCACCGTCCGTGTGCACCGAGAGGATGGCCGCGTCGGTCACGGCCAGCACCGGCGGTGAGTCGATGACGATCTGATCGTAACGGCGCTCGAATTCCTCGATGATCCGGCCCATCACCTTCGAGTTCAGCAGCTCGGACGGGTTCGGCGGGAAGGGGCCCGAGGGGAGGAAATCGAGGTTGGGAAGCACGTTCGGCCGTACGGTCTCCCGTGCGTCCGCGTCACCGATGAGGAGGTTGGTGAGCCCGGGCTCGCGCAGGACGTCGAGGGCGCGATGCAGGGACGGGCGTCGCAGGTCGGCATCCACCAGCAGCACCCGTTGTCCCTGCTGAGCGAGCATGACCGCGAAGTTCACGGCGGTCGTGGACTTTCCTTCCGACGGACCTGGGCTGGAGAAGAGCACGGTGTGGATCGGGTCGTCCTTCGTGCTCATGAACATCAGGTTCATGCGCAGGTTGCGATACGCCTCCGCAGCCGGGTCGAGGGGGTCGAGGGCCACGACGAGCGGGAGACCCCTGACGATGCCGGAGGCCTCCTCGCCCTCCTCCTCGATCCGGCGCAGTCGCGGAATCACGCCCAGGACCGGGATCCCGAGGAGGGACTCCACATCCGAGCTCGTGCGGACGGTGCGGTCCAGGTATTCGAGGAAGAAGGCGGCCCCGACTCCCAGGATCAGGCCCAGGAGCGCGCCGAGGAAGACGTTCACCCGCCCACGGGACTGGATCCGTGAGGCTCCGCCGGCCGGATCGAGGATGTCGATGAAGGGCGATGCCGCCGCGAGCGTGATCTGCGACTGGTAGAGTTGGGAGACCAGGAACTGGTAAGAGTCCCGGTCCAGGCTCTGCTGGGCCTGGAGCGACTGGAGCTCTCCCTCCAGCTCCGGGAACTGAGCCTGCTGTTGGCGCACCTGGGCCTGCTGGTCGGTGAGGGCCCTGAGTTGGCCCTCCACAACCCCCAGACCCGCGCTCGCCGCGTCCGTGAGCTGCTTTCCAAGCTGGTCGATCTCCGCGCGGACCGCGACCACCTGCGGGTGGCCGGGGCTCTGGCGTTCCTCGGTCAGGAGCCTGCGCTCCTCGGCCTTCTTGTCCTGGATCTCGCCGACGATGGTCCGGACCTGCTGGTCGGCGCCGTCCGGCAGCTGCGCGACCACGGACACAAGGTCCACCTTGCCCACACCGGATGTCTGGATGTCGTGGACCAGATCTGCGAGTACCTTGCGCTGGCTGTCCCAGTTCTGGATCCCCTGGGAGATCTGCTGGGAGCGGTTCACGAGCTCCTGCTCACGGTCGGAGAGGCTCGTGAACTTCTTCGTCTTCTTGAAGTTCTGGATGGCCTCCTGGGACTGGTCCAGCTTCTTCCGCGCGCTGTCGAGCCTCTGGTTGATGAAATCGACGTCCGCGCGAGCGGACTTCCGGATACGCTCGGCGCCCTTCTCCCGAAGTGCCCGGCCCGCCTGATTCAGGATGGACGGCACGAGCACGGGGTCGGGATGCACCACGGAAACGTCGATGATGTTCGTGTTCTCGCGAGGCGCCGCGGCCAGGGAGATCTCCCCTTCGACGTCGGCGGTCGGCACGATGTCCAGGTCGTAGATCCGCCGCTCGTCCGGGGGCGTCTGGAGGGTGAATCTCACGAAGCCGGCATCGAGCACCGCTCCAACGGCCGCCGATCCGAGGGTCTTGCCGTCGCTGTCCCGGAGCTTGGCCTCGTTTCCGGGTGCGTCGTAGACGAGTTGGTAGCGGCCGTCGGGGGCGTCCGGTGCGACGCGGATATCGCGGGCCAGCTCGGAGCGCAGCGCGTCCGGGGGAACCCTCTCCAGACGCAGTCCCAGCGAGTCCACGACCTCCGAGGCGATGCTGGACGAGCGCAGCACCTGGATCTCGGACTGGATGGGATCGACGTAGATGTCCATCCCCGAGACGCGCGTCCCTGTGACCAGGCCCCGCTGCCGGGACAGGGGGTCGTTGATCTGGAGCGTCATGTGGCCCTGGTAGAAGACGCGCTGGCGCGAAACGGCCCAGATCGACGACGCGGTCGTGATCGTGAAGATGACGAGCACGAGCCAGAGCCGGCGAGAGACGACCTGCCAATAGTCGGACAGGTGCGGAGCAGCACCGATGCGCTCCGGCTCGGGATCGCCGTAGGGGCGGAGGGTGGACTCGGTGGTCATCAGTGTGTCGTGACTCCCATGCCTGCTCGGTGTGGCGAGGCCCCGGCCCGTCCCCCCCCTGAGATCAGCCGAACCAGCCTATGGGTGCTTATCAAAAACGTCGTCAATAGATCATCGGAACGCAATGTTGGCGACATTCGGAAGTCCGTGCCGGTCCAGCGATTCCAGTTGACTGAGTCCTCCGCACGCGGGTAGCTTTTTTCGAGGTTTCCCGCTTCGTCGAGTGGGATCCGGGGAGGAAACCGCAGGTGGCAATGAGCGCACGCGACAAGATCATCGAGGTGCTCAACTCGATTCGTCCGGCCATTCAGGCCGACGGGGGCGATGTCGAGTTGCTCGCCTACAGGGAAGCCGACGGCATTGTCGAGCTGCGGCTGCTGGGCGCGTGCGAGTCCTGCCCGATCTCCCTCATGACGCTGAAGGAGGGAATCGAGCGCCGTATCAAGCATTCGGTGCCGAGCGTCGTCGAGGTCATGGCGCAGTAGCCCTCCTCCTTTCCCTCGAACATATCCGGAGCCGGCGTCGTCCGGCCCGTAATGGAATGTCACGATGAACGCAGACGAACTGCGCGGCCTGGTGCTCGCTACTCTTGCACGGATCGCCCATCCCGGAACCGGGAAGGACCTGATCGCGAGCGGACACGTCCAGAACCTGGAGGTCGACGAGTCCGGGGAGGTCCGCTTCGCCTTCCTCCTTCAGCCCGACGATCCCGGCGAGCTCGTCAAGCAGACGCGCGCCGCCGTGGAGGGCGTCGCGGGCGTCACGGCCGTGAAGGTGAACGTGCAACTCCCTCAGGCTCCGAAAGCCGG
The DNA here is from genome assembly GCA_964519125.1 of uncultured Gemmatimonadaceae bacterium. Taxonomy (GTDB): domain Bacteria; phylum Gemmatimonadota; class Gemmatimonadetes; order Longimicrobiales; family Gaopeijiaceae; genus SZUA-318. The sequence continues at coordinate 38,515 of CAZFIS010000009.1, forward strand.
GCGCCAGGGGGGCCTGAACCCCGGTTCGGTCCCGGCGCCCACTCCCAGACCCGGCGTCCTCACGGAAGTACGGCACGTGGTTGCGGTAAGCTCCGGGAAGGGTGGCGTGGGCAAGTCGATGGTGGCGGCGAACCTGGCGTCTGCGTTCGCCAAGGGCGGCCGTCGCGTCGGCCTGCTCGACGCAGACATCTATGGGCCGAACATACCGCTGATGTTCGGGGAGACGCGCCGCCCGCATGTGACGGGGGACAAGGGAAAAGAGATGATCGAGCCACTCGAGGCGCATGGCGTCCGACTGATGAGCCTCGGGTTTCTGCTGGACCCGGAGCAGCCGGCCATCATGCGCGGGCCCCTCATCTCGGGCATCCTCAAGCAATTCATCGAGCAGGTCCACTGGGGTCCGCTCGACGTCATGGTCGTAGACATGCCTCCCGGCACCGGCGACGCGCAGCTTTCCCTGGTCCAGACGATCGACGTGGATGGGGTCGTGATGGTGACGACGCCCCAGGACGTGTCAACGGGCGACGTGCGCCGGGGTGTGAAGATGTTCGAGCGGGTCAACACCCGCGTCTTCGGGATCGTGGAGAACATGAGCGCCTTCGTCTGCCCGCACTGCGGCGAATCCGTGGACATCTTCGGCTCCGGGGGAGGCGAGCGGCTCGCCCAACAGATGAACCTTCCGTTTCTCGGCCATGTCCCGCTCGATCCCGCGGTCCGGGTCGCGGGAGATCAGGGGGTCCCCACCGTCCTCGGCGCGCCGGACTCCTCCGCGGCCCGCGCGCTCATGGACGTTGCCTCCAAGGTCGAGGAAGCGCTCGTCGCCGTGTCGGTGTAGTGACCATCGGACCGCGGACTCCGAGGCGGATCACCGTCCTCACGGACTTCGGCACGGCCGACGGATATGTGGCCGCCGTGAAGGGCGTCCTGGCCAGCCTGACTCCTTCGGTATGGGTGGACGACGCGGGCCACGACGTGCCCCGCGGCGACGTGGAGCACGCCGCGTGGGCCCTGCATCGGTACTGGAGCCGCTATCCCGAAGGGACCGTCCACCTCGTCGTGGTCGATCCGGGCGTCGGGACCGACCGCCGTGCCCTGGCCCTGGAGGCGGGCGGGAGGTTCGGTGTGGGCCCCGACAACGGCGTCTTCACCAGGGTGCTGGAGCACGTCGACCACTGGAGGGCCGTGGCGGTGGACGTGCCTTCCGGCTCGTCAGCGACGTTTCACGGACGGGACGTCTTCGCGCCGGCCGCGGCGCGTCTGGCTGCGGGAGCCGCACTCGAGGAGCTCGGCGCGCCGGCGGGTGATCTGGTGGAGCTTCCGGGACGCGGAGCCGACCGCGATCGCGGCGTGGTGCGCACGGTGGACCGGTTCGGGAACCTGGTCACGGATCTACCGGCGAATGCCCTGAGCCCGGGGGCTCAGGTGGTGATCGCGGGCCAGAGGGTCGCTTCGGCCGGCACCTACGGAGAGGTAGGGCCTGGTGACCTCGTGGCGCTCCGCGGCTCGGATGGAACGGTGGAGATCGCCGTGAGGAACGGATCCGCGGCGACGGCGCTGGGGGTGGGTGTCGGAACGCCGCTGCGCGTCGTCGGATCGACCTGAGAGCTCGACCGAGAGCCTACTCGTCCTCGAGCCACTTCCTGTCCGACGCGGACAGGGAGTCCTTGCCCTTGGCCTTCTCGATGACCTTGATGACGATCCATCCCACGAACAGGATCGGCGCGACCTTGAAGAGGAGGAAGGTCGCGAGCCCGAAGGTCAGCGAGAACACCGTGCCCACGATCGACAGTACGATTCCTGCCACGATCAACGTGATGAAACCCACGGCGAAGAAGGTGAGAAGCGTGCCGATCATGGTGTCCTCCTGAAGTTCCTCCGGGCGGATCGGGTCCGCCCTCTATAGTCTCTACGCCCCGCGTGGGCAGAAAGGTTCAGTGGGTCCAGACCACGCGCACGCTGCCGAAGGCGGCGTCGAGCTCGATGTCGATCTTGCGGGTCGCCTGGTCCCAGTTGAGAGAGTAATACGAGTCACCCCGCTTCACGAGGTCCTGCGAGTCCAGCGACGTGAGGAAGCTGTCCTTGTGCAGGCGCACCCCCAGGCCCTGGGGGAAGCGGAGCTCCATGGAGCCCAGTCCCATGCTCAACGAGACCGAGGCGTCCTGCGGCCACGCCCCGTCGAATCCGAGCGTCACCGAGCCGACCCCCGTGCTCACGTCGATGTGCTTCGCGTTCAGGTTGCCGAGGTGCTTCACCGTGAAATCCGCGGCCCCGACCTCGAACGTCGCGGTGGACATGCTCGCCTGGTTGAGCTCGGAGATGTCGAGCGTCGACTTCGACGCTCCCGTGCTCAGAGAGAAACCGGTCAGAGACAGGCCCCCGAGGTCCAGGTCCGCACGCACGGCTCCGAACTCGAGGTCGATGTTCATCGGAACCCCACGCGCGAGCCCGACCTGCATCTCCCCGCCCGAGTTGCGATCGCTGAAATGCGCTCCATGGCCGACCTGATTCACGCCCAGGCGGAGCCGATGGCCGTCGAAGTCCGCTTGAGGCTTGAACAGGTCCTCGTCATAGCGGAGATGCATCCGGTACAGCAGACCTTCGTCGGCCGGCCGGACCACAAGGGTTCCCGCCCCGTACTTGATGTGCACGTCGAGGCTCTTCTCGCCCTCGACCTGTCTGGACACGGTCAACGTGCGCCAACTCTGCGCCGCCCCAGCGCGGGGCGCGGCGAGCATACCCAGCACGATCGTGAGCAGGATCCTACGCGTCGTTCCCATCGTCCCCCCTCCCCGTGTCCGCGTCTTCCCCATCCCTCGTCGGCGCCGCCCGGGCCGCCGTCATCTCGGAATCCCATCCCGCTGTGCCACCCAGATCCGTGAAGCCGTAGTCGGGCCGCGTGCCGGCTCGCGTGAGCAGGACTGCACCGAAGCCGATCGCCATCGCGACGATCGTGACGATCACGCCCACGAAGATCAGAAGGCCCTCGAGGAACCCGAAGAAGGGCACCATCGAGACCACGTTCGCGGCGATGAACGCACCGATGAGCGCGAGGAGACCGGCGAATATCGTATGGATCGGATTCGAGACGCGGATCCGATCCGCGAACCGCAGGTTGGTGCCCGCCAGCCACTGACCCAGGTCGTGGGCCACCGCGAGGTAGCCGAGCACCGCAGCCGCGACAGCGGCGAGCGGGAAGAGCGGCAGCCACGCGACCATGACCGGAATGCCGATGATGGACACCGCGAGCACGATTGCGCCCAGGATCCAGATCGGAATCAACAGGAACGTGCCCGCGAGGCCGACCGCAGCCGAACGCCCGGGCGTACGGCGCGCCGTCTCCGCGACGGCGTCCAGGTTCGTCCCTGCGAACGCCACGACGCCCGCCCCGATGAGGCCCAGGAAGAGGATCGTGACCAGATTCTGCAAGACCCCGCCCACACCACCGAGCACATGTCTGATGGGAGCGAAGAGCGAAGAGCCCATGTCGTTGTGCCCGCGGATCCGGTTCTCCATCTCGCTCTGGACTTGCGCGCGCACTTGATCGCCGAGGTTGTCCCCGGAGCTCCGCGCGTGCTCCTTGGTCACGTTCACGACCGCTCCGCCGACCGTGCCGTCGTTGCGGCTCATGGAAGCGTCCGCGAGGCGTACGTCCCCTTCGATCTCGCCGCCCGGCAGCAGCTCCAGGCTTCCTCCCACCACCACCACGTCTCCCGTCACCGTCCCCGCGACCTTCACGTTTCCATCCACGACGACGAGAGATCCGCTGACGGTTTGTCCGGCCTCGACGTCGACGTCCTCGTCGACACGGATCCGGGCCGCCTCGACGTCCACGCTGCGGAGCGCGGCGCCCAGATCGGCAAGTCGGTCGCTCCGGTCGAGGAGCGCGCGAAGCTGGCTCATGCCGGTGGTATCGCCGGATCCTGGCTTGGCCGGACGCACGGGGGCTTCGGCGGCCGCTTTGGCGGACACCGGGGGCGCCAGAGCCGTGTCCAGCGCGCTCTCGATGGCTTTGGCTCCCGCCGTTCCCTGGGCCGGGAGGCCTGCGGGCGGGCTCCACGTCCGGAGCGCGTCCGCGAGCGCCCCGTCGTCCAACGAGACCACCTTGCCGAGGAGCGAGCGCCACGACGCGTCGAGAGGACCGCCCTCCTCATAGCTTCCCACCGTCCGGTCGCCGACGAGGATCGATCCGTCTCGGAAGCTCACGGTGAGCTTGCCTTGGTCGGCGAATTCCAAATGGAGCTTCGCCTCCGAGTGGCCCACCGAGACTTCCTTCGACACGACCGCCCGATCTTGAGCGGCGAGCGCCGCCGGGATCAGCAGGGCCGAGAAGGCCAGTGCCAGGACGTGCTTACGATTCCACATGGGGATACCCAGCATCCGTGGCAGGGGTGACGATGAGGTTCCTGTACAGCACCCACAGAGCGGTCCCGGTGAGGACCGAGAACGCGGCGAAGCCTCCGACCAGCGCCCAGGGTGCCGTTGTGAGCGAGCCGAGCAGGGAATAGAGCCGGAAGACCGAGTCGCTCTCCAGGAGTCGTGGAACGACCCCGTGCCACGCGGCCAGGGCCAGATCGTTCAGCTTCCATCCGAGGAACGAGGCCAGTGCTCCGGGCGTCAGCGCCGGCTGCGAGAACATGGCGTAGAGCACCAGGCCCAGGGTCACGGCGGGCGTCACGGCCACGCCGGAGATCGCAGCCCAGGCCCGACGGGTCCGGGGGACCATACGACGTGCCGCGGCGAGCGCCCGACTCCATGTGGGAGCGACGGTCGCCACGGGCATGGCGGTTGGGATGGTCACCCGCGCCATGACCTCCTCCGCAAACGCCTCGGAGGGGGCGAGGCGGGGGAGCGCGTCCAGCCGGCCCAGGAGCCGGCGCCACTGGGACGCCTGCTGTCCGCATTCCGCGCAGCCCTCCAGATGCGTCCGTACCCGAGCCGCCTGAGCCGCCGGCAGCGCCCCCTCCAGGAAGCTCTGCAGCCGGCCCGTGGCGGGATGCTTGTTGGACGGAGAGGGCCAGAGTGCCTCCAGGCGCCCGCGAATCCGGGCCGCGAGAGGTACGGTCACGGGAAGGCGTACGTCGGCCATCACGCGTTCGGCGAACCCCTCCCGCGGAGAGATCTCCGGGAGATCCCCGAGATTCGAGAGCAGGACGCTCCAAGCTTCGAGCTCGGCCGTGCAACGGGCGCACGAACCCAGGTGCTCCTCGGCGTGGAGCCGCTCCCGCGCGGGGAGCTCTCCGTCGAGGAGCGCCTGGATCTGCTCGTCGCTCAAATGCTGGCGCATCGGCTCATCGCTCATGGCTTGGTTTCCAGCGTCTTCCACTGTCCGTCCCTACGGCTCTTCGGCGGTCGCGGTTTCAAGAGGTGACGCGCTCGAGGCGCTCTTTCAGCTCGGCCCGAGCACGGTGCAGATAGGTCTTCACCGTGCCCAGGGGAAGGTCCATGATCTCGGCGATCTCGTCGTACGCGTAGCCCTCGACGTGGCGGAGCAGGATCGCCGTGCGGTACTCCTCGCGCAGCTCGGCGATGGCCTGCTCGATCTGACCGCCCAACTCCTTGTGCTCCACGTATTCGTGCGGGCTCTCCTCCGTGGATTCGAGCACCAGCCGGCTCTGCTCGGCTTCCTCGGGCGTGGTGGCGTGAGGCGAGCCGTGGATGGACACCGTGTCGAGCTTGCGCTTGCGCAGGTAGTCGATCGTGTGGTTGTTGGCGATCTTGAAGATCCAGTTGCTGAACTTGTAGC
>CAZFIS010000010.1:0-22627 GCA_964519125.1 uncultured Gemmatimonadaceae bacterium
ACAGGATCCGACGATGCACGGGCTTGAGTCCGTCGCGCACGTCGGGCAGCGCGCGCTGGACGATGACGCTCATGGAGTAGTCGAGGAACGACTCCCGCAGCTCCTCTTCGATGAGCCGCGTGACGATCCGTTCCCGCTTCCGGGCCGTAGCCATTCCCGCTCCAGACGTTGTGGTGGAGGCGGCAGAGAGACCCACGACGAGAGGCCGGAGCCGCCTGGCGGCTCAAGCTTCTCACGAACGGGAGGGCGAGGCAAGGCGCCGATGGGCAGGCCCCTGTGGAGGCTCGCCGGACTCCTGGCCGCGCGCCGGGCTACCGGTCGGCGGCGGTCTCTTCGAGCACCTTGAGCACCCGCTCGCGCAGCTCGCGCGACGCGCGCTCGCCCCGTGTCGCCTTGCGCAGGGCGGCCCGGAACGACTCCTCCAGGCGCAGATGCGGATAGCAGCGCTGGCACATCTCGAAGTGCCTGCGGACCCGGGCGCCCGAGACGTCCTCCAACTCGCCGTCCAGAAAGTCCTGAACGAGTCGCAGCGCTTCCTCGCAGGACATCTCGTCCGAGTCGGGAGCCGAGGTGTCCGTACCTTTCGGCGCGCCACCTCCGAACAGCCGTCTCAACCCGTCGAAAAAGGTCATCGCCGCATCTCCGTCACGCTCGGTCCGGAGCGATGTAGCCCATCTCGGCCGCATACTCGTAGAGCACCTTCTGGAGCTTCCTGCGGCCACGAAACAGGCGACTCTTCACCGTGCCGACCGGCACGTCCATCAGGTCGGCGATCTCCTGGTAGCTCAGCCCCTCCAGATCCGACAGGACCACCGCCGTACGGTATTCCTCGGGGAGGGCGTCGATGGCCCTCAGGACCTCGGCGTCCACGATGGAGGCGAAGAACTCGCCCTCGGGATCGGAGTCCGCGATGGAGAGCCAGACCGGATTGAGGAGCGGTCCGCCGGGTCCGTCGGCCAGTCCCTTCTCCTCCACCAGCTCGTCGCGGCGCTGTCCCCGCTCGCGGTCGCGGAGGAAGAGGTTGCGGCAGATCGTGAAGAGCCAGCTCTTGCACTGTGTTCCCGGCGTGTACTGATCCCACGAGCGGAACGCCCGCAAGAACGTCTCCTGCACCAGGTCCTCGGCCCGGTCGGGAGAGCCCGACAGGCGCAACGCGAAGCGGTACACGGCGTCGAGGTGCGGAAGGGCCTCGGCCTGGAAGTCGGCACTGGCCGCGGATCCGTCGAGCGTACTCGCGCTCACGGATCCCAGCACTCCAGGACCTCCTCGAACTCGTCCGCCATGCTCGGGTGACCGTGCCGACGGGCGGCCTCGACTCCCTGTTCGTACGCGTCGCGGGCCTCCTGCTCTCGCCCGAGCTCCCGGAGCGCGGCTCCGAGACGTCCCCAGGCGTTGCCTTCGTCATCCGAAGTCTCAAGGTAGGCACGGAGTTCCCGCACGCCGTCCTCGAGGTTCCCCGCGCTCAGATACTCGAGCGCGAGACCAAAGCGGAGGCGCGCGTCGGCCGGTCGCCGTTCGAGCATCTCGAGAAGGGCGGTGACGCGATCGGAAGGCATGGTCTCGGGGGACCGCGGAGGCCGGAAGGGGCCGACCTCAGTCGGGAAAGCGGAAGTCGGCGGCCGCGGCGAACGTGACGGGCTCGCCCGTGACGACCTCGATCAACGCCTCCATCTCGGAGGCGAGGTCGGTCAGACGCCGATGGGCCGTCAAGGCATGCGCGAAGTCGAAGTACGTGGCTACGGCCACCTCGTCCGCGGGATGCGTCGCGAGCACGGTCAACTCCATCTCCACGCGCAGATAGCTCACAATCACGTCGACCGCGGCGGCGACCGCGCGGAGCTCCGCGAGCGTGGGGAGTGAGAGATCCCCATCGAGTCGGGGCACCAGGGCCTCGACGCGGGCGCGGCTCTCGGGCGGGGCCAGCACGGCGGCTTGCTCCCCGGGCTCATCCCCGAGGAACGCGTGCGCTCCGGACCGAAGCGCCCTCAGCTCTTCGTAGTTGAAGTGCAGAATCACCGTCCCGACTCCGACTGGTGCTCTCCTACGCTCTCTTCTCTACTTATCGCTTCCCTGGACATTTCTGCAAGCGCGCCGTCCCCACCCGCCGGCGGTGCGCCGGGACTCAGGCCCGCGCGGCCTGGCCTACATCCGTGACCGTGAGCGGAAGCGTCTCGTGGAGATCTCCGTCCACGCGGATGTCGAACCCGTAGCGCCCCGACCTGGGGAACACGAGGCCGTCTATGTTCAGCACCTGGGGCACCTTCACCCCGTTCGCGACGCCGCCCGATCCGGGACCGAGCATCATCTCTCCGTCCACCCGGACCACCTCGTCGCCCTCCGGATCACGCAGCACGATCTCGACATCGTGCTGTCCAGCCTCGTCCACGCCCGCGGTGAACCTGAGCACCATGACCATGTGCGGATGCCGCACCGGAAAGTGCTCCGCGGACAGGCGGTCGAAGATGCCCAGGATGTTCAGCTTGCCCGAGGCATCGATCGTGGCCGCGTCGGCCAACAGAGCCAGATCCACCTCCACGGCGCTCTCCCTTCGAATGGACGCGTCGTTCATGAAGCACTCGCCCGCCCGTCGCGGCAGCAACGAAGCGAAGCGCTCATGAAGGTGCTTACCCCGGTCCCGGCCCGAGGTACCGTGACGGGCGTCGATCTCTCGTCCGTCATTCCTCGGCGGAGCGTCGTCGCCTCTCCTCAGCGGGCCGTCAGCCGGTCCGCCAACAGGGTACCCGCCACGACGTCGATGACGGCGTGCGCGGCAATGGCCGGCCAGAGGCTCCCACTCGCCAGGAAGCCCCACGCGAGCACGCCTCCCAGGACCGCCGTCCGTACCATTCCCAGCGAGCCCTGGTACGCGTGCAGGACGCCGAACACCGCCGAGGTGAGCACCGCCGCACCCAGGGGGCCGAGGAGCACGGCCAGCACGGGGATCGAGTAGCCCCGATAGACGATCTCCTCCCCCGTGCCCGCGGCGAGCGAGAGCACGACGAAGGCCGCGCGCTCGCGAGGCGTCCGCGGAAGAAGTGCGCGCAGCAGAGGGCTTTCGGACCATCCCATCGCCTTGCCGGCGCCGTGGAACCCGAAGAGCACGGCCAGGCCCACGCCCGCGAGCGCGAGCGTCCACAGGGCGAAAGCCCCTGAGGAGAGTGCCACGAAACCCAGCGTGCGGGGACCACTCGAGCGCGTACCGACCGCCCAGCAGAGCGCCGCGAGCGCCGCGATGGTGATCGCCGACGCCGCATAGGCCGGGATGCGCTCCAGGCCATCGACCTCCGCCAGCGGCACCTGGGCCAACGCCAGCGCCGGCATGAGCGCGAAGAGCACGGCACACAGGACGGCGTCGGGCCAGGGCAGGCCCCCGGGAACGGCAAGCAGGAGCGCCAGTCCGACCGCCAGGAAGACGCCCAACCCGAGGAGACGCAGGAAGAAGCGCCGGTCGCCTCCGCTCACGCCGGCTCCGGCGCCTCGAGGCCCAACGTCTCCACCGCCTTCAACGTGTCCTCTACGTCCTTCCACGTGGTCCGGTGGCTCAGGATGCAGAGGCGGAGCGAGTAGAGGCCGCGCAGGCGGGTCGACGACATCATGGCCGTGCCGCTCGCGATGACCCGGGCCTGGATCTCCTCGTTCAGCGCCTCGAGCGCGGCCTCGTCCTCCGCGCCCGCGCGCGGCCTGAACCGGAAGCACACGACGCCCAGCGAAGGCGGATTCAGCAACTCGAGCACGGGAGAGGCGCGCACGTACGCGCCGGCTCGGTCCGCGAGCGCGATGCCGTTGCCCACCGCTCGGCGGAACGCCGCCATCCCGAAGGTCTGGACGGACATCCAGACCTTGAGGGCCCGGAACGATCGGCTGAGCTGGAGTCCTCTGTCGCCGAAGTTCACGTGCTCCTCCCCGAGATCGGTGTCCTGGAGGTACTCGGGGTGCACGTTGAAGGCGGCTTCCAACGTGCGCACATCGCGCACCATGAGGCATCCGGCCTCGAACGGCTGGAAGAGCCACTTGTGGGCGTCCAACGTCACCGAATCCGCGCGCTCCAGACCCCTCATGAGCTCGCGGCCCCGCTCCGTCAGGACCGCGAAGCCGCCGTAGGCCCCGTCCACGTGCAGCCAGATGCGCTCCTCGGCGCAGAAGTCCGCGAGATCCTCCAGCGGGTCGACGGTTCCCGTGTTTGTCGTCCCGGCGTTGGCACACACGGCGATCGGGTTCAGCCCGGCCGCGCGATCCTCGCGGACCATCCTGGCCAGCTCGTCCGGCCGCACGCGGAACCGCTCGTCGGACGGCACCTTCCGGACGTTGGGCGGACGCACGCCCACGATGCGCGCCGCTCGGTCGAGCGCGCTGTGGCTCTGATCGCTCATGTAGACGGACGGCCGCTCCGGCGCTCCCGCCCATTCCCGGGCCGCCACCAGCGCGTCCAGGCTCGCCGCCGAGCCACCGCTCGTGAACAGCCCTCCCGCCCCCTCGGGATAGCCGATCCAGTGCCGGATCCAGTCGGTCACGACCAGCTCGATCTGGCTGGGTCCCCCCGAGCCGAGCCACGTGCCCTGAAAGGTGTTGAAGCCGGCGGCGAGGAAATCGGCCACGACGCTCGGCCACGTCGCCGCGGAGGGGACGAAGGCGAAGAATCGTGGATGATCGACCCTCGCCGCCACGAGAAGGACGTCCCGCACCGCCCGGTCGAGGACTTCGCTCGCCGGCCGACCCTCCTCCGGAGGGGTCTCCCGAAGCAGCGCCTCGAGCTCCACGCGGGACGCTCCACGCCACGCCACGTCCGCCCCCAGCCCCTCCAGTCGCTCGACCAGGAGGCGTGTGGCCCGCTCGGCCAGCGCGAGCATCTCGTCGCGGGGCATGTCGAGCGCCGCGCCGGCATCTTCCTTCAGGGACGTCATCGCAATACTCTTGTTGCCATGTCTGTAGAAACCGCTACCAGGAAGGGCGTCGTCTTCCGCGTTCTCGACGCGATGGACGCCCCGCGTGCAGGCCGTATTCTACGCCTTCGCCTCCAGTCCGGCGAAGCGCCCTCGATCAAGGCCCTCAGGGGGGCGCGCCTGCACGCCGCGGCGCCCGACGGGCGCACGTGCGAGCTCCGGGTGAAGGGCTTCGCCCTGATGGGCGGCAAGCCTTCCGACCAGCGTCTCGCGCGCACGGGCCGCGTGGACGTGCAAGTCGAGCACGAGGAGGGGGACGGTCCCGTCTCCCTGCGTTGGGAAGTCACGCTGGAGCGCTGAACAAGCTCCCTTCGACGCGTCCGTCCGTGAGCGTCAGCGCAGCCCCGGCGGTTCCTTGTTGAACGTGGCCTTGAACCAGGTGCGGTACTTCCCGGCCGCGCCCGGGTTCTTGCGCGCCCACTCCGCGCGCGCCTGTTCGAAGTGGTTCGGCCGGGCCGTGAAGATGAGGGCGTCCAGGTAGCCGTCCTCATGGGCATAGAGCAACTCGTCGAGCGGCTCGTAGGGAGCCGCACCGTATACGGCTCGAGCCAGCAACCACGCGTCGGCCACTCGGGCGAGGATCGCGCGCTCCAGCTGGAAACCCTTGGCGTCGGGCGCCTTGGGGAGCCACTGGGCCTGCTTGCCCATGCGCACCATCAGGTGGAGATGGGCGTAGATCTCGAACGGGAGCTCCGTGTCCGGGAATTGAGGATCGACCATGATCCGGACCGAGTCCTTCCCATAACTCAGGTACGACCACGGGTAGACCTGCCCGGGGGCCCTGCGGCTCTCGACCATGAAGTTGGGGTCGTTCTGGATGTTGTCCTGCTCGTGGATCACCCAGTCGTTGATCGAGTCCAGTCGGGCCTTGTCGGGCAGAATCCTCGCGCCCGAATGCACGATGATGGGCCGAGGCCTGGGCAACTCGGGCTTCGCCGCGGCACACGCCGTCGTGAGGAGACCGGCGAGAAGCCACGCCGCGCTCCGGACTGTACGCCCGAGGGACCTGTCACTGGGAGGATGCTGCGTGGTCATGACGCCCCCGCGTTTCGGATCGAAAACCTTGACACCCCCCACTCCACCGTGGGAATTGAGGGTAGCTCAAACCACCCTGGACGGAAATAACGCCGTGCTTTCGAGCGTGATGGACGATATCCACGAGTTCCGAGCCCCCCGCACCATGACCCCCGCCGAACTCGGCGACAGCTTGGCGCGCCTGGTCTGGGAGAGCTTCTCCGACTTCCTCGCCCACGAGGACGTGGAGACTCCCCTGCCCCATACCCGGACACTCGAGGACGACGAAGGCGAGCTCGACGAGCGCACCGCCGAAGAGGCCCTGATCTTCTTCATGTGGGCTCATACGAGGGGCGTACAGCTCGCCTTTCTGGGTCGGGCTCCCGATCACAGGATCCGCAAGGGACTCGACGAGCTGCATCGGGCCGTGTTCGAGGACATGGTCGAGCACGGTACACCCCGCGCCCAGCTGCCGCTCTTCGAACAGAGGGTGAGCGCCCGCTACGCCGAGTACCATCACGCGGCCGCCGAGTCCGATGCCCGGCTCGGAGAGGCCGTCTCGCGGCATCTGGTGCTTTCCTCGGAGGAAGCGGTGTCGATCGCCGACGCGATTGCCGAGCGCGCCATCGCCGTGGCCAATCCCCTGAGGGATTTCCTGGAGGACGTCGAGCTCGTCGACGGCTGAGACCCCGTCAGATCCCCAGCGAGGAGCGGATGAGTGGACTCATGCGCTCCGGGGTCCATGGGGGATCGAACGTGAGCTCCACCTCCGCGCGCTCCACACCGTCGAGCGCCTCGATCGCCGCCTTCGCCTGCTCGACGATCTGCCCGGCCACCGGGCACATGGGTGATGTCAGGGAGATCGTCGCCTTCACGGCGACCCCGTCCACTTCGACGTCGTAGACGAGTCCGAGCACTACGAGATCGAGCCCGAGCTCGGGATCCATCACCGATTTGAGGGCCTTCTGGACGTCCTTCTCGGTTATGGCCATGCGTCGTCCTTCCTCTCTTCTCTCCGGGGATTCAGGCGCGCGCGCCCGATTGGCGTGGAGAGTCAGATACCCGCCGAGCGGCCGCCGGGTTCGGTGGCGGGTCGCGACGTCCCTTCTCAGTGCTTGCGGGCGTACAGGACCGACGTCTCGGTATGGGCGTGTCCCTGGGCCTTCCGGATCGCCTTGTGGAGCGTCGCGACGATTTCACCGGCCGGCTTGCCGTGCAGCTGAGCGACCAGGTCCGCCGCGCCGAGGAGGAGACCCTGAGACGCGTGGGACAGCACGAATACCGTGTCACCGACGTTCATCGGGAAACGCTGCACATCGTACTTGAAGCCGCCCATCATCCCGAACGGCGGGCCGTGCCCGCCGAACTCCTCGAAGCTACCCTCACGGCGGATGATGCCACCGGACACGCGCCCGGCGCTCGCCCACTCGACACCCTGAGCGTCGCTCGCCAGGATCCCCACCTCCACGAACTGATCCAGCCCCTCCACGGCCGAGGACGCGAGCGCGTCGTTCGTGCGCGCCAGCACCTCGGCCAGAGGAAGGCCCCTCCCCACCAGGGACCGCAGTACCGCGCGCGCCACCCCCACGTGATACGCCGGCGGGAAGCCGTCCTGTCGCACATCCAGGGTCATGAGCGCCACCCGGCCGCCTCCCAGGTCGACCCAGTCCCAGACCGAGCCTCCCGCTCCCGACTCCTCGGTGGTCGTACCGGCGGCTACCTCGTAGCCCTCCACCTTCGGCGCGGTGCGCGGCAGGAGGCCGGCCTGCATCAGCCTGCTGACAGCGTAGGCGTCCACGCGCGCCGACGCTGCGGCGTCCTCGAGCTTCTCCACGTTCGCGAATCGGACCCCGAGCGCCCGGAGCGCCTTGGAGAGCACTCTCATCATCCTGAGCGCGAGCGAATCCCCGCCGAGGAGATCCTGGAAGGTCTCCCTCGACACCACCATGAGCTGGGTGGGCTCGACGGCCCGGGCCGTCGCCGAGCGGGGAGCGTCGTTCAGGAGGGCCATCTCGCCGAAGGCCTCTCCCGAGCGGCGCACGGCGAGCTTCTCCTCGTTTCCGTCGGGGCGGGCCTTCACGATCTCCATGGCGCCCTTGAAGACGATATAGAACGCGTCCCCGGGCTCCCCTTCCTCGAAGAGCACCTCTCCGGCGTTCACGGTCGTGCCGCTCACGATGCCCGCGATGCCCACGAGGTCGTCGTGAGGCAGACCCTCGAAGAGATCGACTTTCTGGAGCAAGCCCACGACCTGTTCCGTGGACCAGCCGTGCGTGTTGTCGGACACTGCCTCGTCGCCTCCGCTCGTCGGGTGGACGACCAATCTACCCCGGCCGCGAGCGAGTGGGAAAGGGACGGCGGGAAGGCTCCGGGGGCGTGCGGGCACCTCGTCGATTCTTCTCGTACGTCGCGCCGTGCGCACAACACATTGAAAGAGAGTGGAACGGCAGACCGCACAGGCCTCCTCGGCACCGTGGCGCTCCCCTCCCCCAGGGCACCCCGCACAACATGGTTGCACAGCCGTTCCAGCCCCCTCCAAATTGGAGTGTCCGGCCTCGTAACCCCTCTCCGCACTGAACCATGCCGGCTGTTCCGGGTTGAACGAACCCGGATCCGGGCGGCCGCGTTCCGCGTCGTGACATCATGGCCAACTCCTCCGCACGCTTCCGCCTCGCTCTGACCGTGGGACTCGTGGGTCTCCTGAGCCTATCCGCCTGCGTCGACGGGCCTTCGGCCCCGGGGAGCGCCACGCCCGTCTCTCCCCTCATGATTGCGCCGGTCTTCTCGCTGGCGGGGCCCGCCGGTTCCGCCGGCCCCCTGGCGGCGGCGCAGGCCGACGCGCTCAACGCGGCGTTCGACCAGGTCAATCGCTTCCGGATGGTCGTGCGCACCACGAGCACGAACGCCGTGGTGCTCGATACGGTGATCGCTGTGACGCCCGGCCAGGATCAGTACGACCTCACGGTGAACATCGCCGCGACGCCCGGAGAGACGTACGCGGTCACGTTGACCGCCATGCACGGCAGCACGGAGCTCTTCACGTCCGACCCGATCACCGTGACGTCGACGCCGCCCCAGGGCGCCACGACGGGGACGCCGACGCCCACGAACGTCACCCTGCGCTATTCCGGACCCGGGGCGACGGCCACGTCGGTCTCCCTCAGCCCTTCGACCCTCGTGCTGGGTCCCGGAGGCTCGGCGTCCTTGAGCGCCACCGTCCAGGACCAGAACGGCGGCACGGTCGCCGACGTGCCCATCGCGTGGGCCTCGGGATCGACGAGTGTGGCCACGGTGAGCACCTCGGGAGCCGTCGGGGGCGTGAGCGATGGAGTCGTATCCGTGACCGCGACGACGCCCACGGGGCTTCATGCGAGCACGTGGGTCTACGTCGTGGGCGGAACGCTCGCATACGTGGACGGCGGCGTGATCAAGACGCGCGGTCCCGCGGGCGGAACGCCCACGAGCATGGGCGGGAGCTCCGCCTCGAACCTCTCGTGGAGCGCCGACGGGCAGAAGCTCTACTACGTCGAGGACGGATCCGTGCGGCTCGCGGGTGTCGGCCAGGCGATCGTGAGCGGCACGTGGCCTTCGCTGTCCCCGGACGGGACGAAGCTCGCCGTGGACGTCGGCGGCGTCGTGTTCGCCAACTCCGACGGATCGGATCCGACGTCGGGCCCGTCGGGCACCATGCCCCTCTGGCTCGACGGAGAGAACCTCGTCGTCGCGGGCGGAAGCATCCAGAGAGTGCACGCGGACGGGACGGGACGCACGACGGTCGTGAGCGGAAATGCCACGTGGCCGGCTCTCGCGCCGGACGGGCGCATCGCATACGTCGTGGACGGCTCCCTGAAGGTCACCGGAACGGACGCGGCGCTCCTGACCGGTGCGCTCGGGCGTCCGACGTGGAGCCCGAACGGGCTCTGGCTGATCGTGCGCACGTCCTCCGGCCTGAGCCTCGTGCCGGCCGACGGCAGCGCTCCGGCGGTCGTGCTACCGGGGCTGGCGAGCGCGTCGAGCCCCGCGATGAAGCCGTCCGGCACGCTTCAGACGCCGCCGGCCGTCACCGTCACGGGACTCCAGCCGGCGAACCCGGTGCCCGGGGACGTCGTGACGATCGTGGGCAGCGGGTTCGACTGGATCATCCCGGCGAACAACCAGGTGATCTGGCCCACGAGCGACGGCACCGCCAACGGGGTCATCAAGTCGGTGACCCCCACTGCGATCCAGGTCGTGATGCCGCTGACCGTCGCGGCGGGCCAGGTCCGCGTCCAGACGCGCACGAGCCAGGCGCTGATGACGTATCAGCCCAGCCTGGGCACGCTCGACGTGACCGCACGCACCTTCTCGGGCAAAGCTCTCGCCGGCCTGAGCGTGGTCGCGCTCGACAAGAGCGGCGCGAAGGCGGCCTCCGGGCTGACCGACGCCACGGGCGAGCTGATCCTGCCGGGATTCGTTCCGGGCGACTACACCCTCCACCTCACGCCGCCGACCGGGTTCACCCTCCAGGGCGATTCCGTCCGCGCGGTGACGCTGACCGCCGCGACGCTCCAGGTGGACGTCGTGCTCGCTCCTCATGTGACGTCCTTGAAGACGACGCCCGCCACGCTCTCCGTGGAGGCGCAGGGGTTCGCGGCGGTCTCGGTCGCTCCCCTGGACATCCTGGGTGACACCATCCGCTCCATCACGACGGCGACCTGGGCCGGCTCGCCCTCCACCCTGATCTCGGTCTCGGGCTCGGGGCTGTCCGGCTCGATCGCGGGCGTCGCGCCCGGAGGCAGCGCCGGTGCGGCGCTCCTCTCCGTGACGCTCGGCGACACGACGTTCTCCGTGCCGGTGACGGTCACGTCGTTCATCCACGGTACGGTGACCAAGGACGCCGGCGTCGCCCAGGCCCCCACGGAGACGGGACCCTCCCCGGTCTCCTCGGCGCAGCCGGACTCCGGCGTGACCGTGCACGTCCTGAAGGGGGGCACGCTCGTCGGCAGCGCCGTGACGGATGTCTCCGGCCGTTACACCGTGCACGGCCTGTTCGCGGGAACGTATACGGTGAGGGCCGTGGCCCCGACCAACTACTCGGCGGTGCCCGACAGCCAGATCGTGGTGCTCAGCGGCGCCCATCCCACGGGGACCGCGGATATCCTGATGTCGAGCGCTCCGGTCGACTCGGTGTCGTTCTCCGGCCTGCCGGATACGCTGACGGCCATCGGCGCGACCGCGACGCTCATTGTCACTCCGCACGACTCCACGGGAGCTCCGCTCTCGGGCCGGCCGACGACGTTCGCGTCGTCCGCTCCGGCCATCGCCACGGTCAACACCTCCGGTAAGGTCACGGCGGTCGACAACGGCGTCGCCTGGATCCGCGTCACGGTGCAGTCGGTCGTCGACAGCGTGAAGGTGACCGTGGCCCAGAAGGCCGTGAGCATCATGATCACGAAGGACGAAAACGACGGCCTCACGCCCCAGCCCGACAGCATCGGCATGTTCGTGCCCGACACCGGCACCGTCACGTGGCGGGCGGAAGACGCCAACGGCCACCTCATCCACTACAAGCTGCCGACGTTCAGCAGCAGCGACACCTCCGTCGCGACCGTCGACACTCTGGGTCACGGGAACGTCATCGGCGTGGGCAAGACGTGGATCAAGGCCCAGATGGACGCCGCCGCGGACTCGGTCCATCTCTTCGCGTTCGGCGTCTGGGACGCATACGTGAAGGGCAACGTCACCGATGCGCAGCTCCAGATCTTCGACGACAGCATGTACGGCAAGATCATCAACGGTGACCTGGTGGTCGACTCGTCGAGCCAGACGAATCTGAACCATCTCCACTACCTACAGGAGGTGGACGGTAACGTCCTCATCCAGGTGAACCCGTCCCTCTCCGACATCGCCGGGCTCGGCAACCTCGAGCAGGTCACGGGCAACGTGATCATCTCGTACAACCCCGTCCTCGCGACTCCCGCGAGCCCCACCAAGCCGGCGGCACTCGAGAGCGTCGGAGGGAGCTTCCGCTTCCTCCACAACGCGAGCATCACCAACGCCGACGTCTTCTCGAACCTCCACTGGGTCGGGGGCGACCTCGAGGTCAACAGCGACTCCGCGCTGACGAACCTGGACGGGCTCGATTCGCTCAACTCCGTGGGCGGGGAGTTGGCCCTGATCAACAACCCGAGCCTCGACTCCAAGAACAGCCTGCCCAACCTCCAGGAGATCGGCGGGGACGCCTACATCGACGGAGGAGGTCAGGTGCTCGGGCTGCCCTCGCTGATGTTCGTCCCGGGAGAGCTGGTCATCGGAGGGACGATCTCCTCCACGCACACGATTCTGAAGGAGCTCGACCTTCCGAGCCTCCAGTGCACGGGCGCTGGCGTGTCGATCTACTCGAACGACTCGCTCGCCATCGTGAAGCTGCCGGCATTGAACTCGCTCTCGAGCGGCTGCGGCAGCCCGCCGGTCGCGCCGCCGGCGCTGGCGAGCTCGCGCACGCGTGTACGGGCTGCGGTGCCTGCGGCCGAGCGGGCAGGTCGTGCCCGGATGCAAGCGCTGGCGCGGGATCTGAAGCAGGTTCGCGCGACGCGCGATGCGGTGGCGAAGCAGCGGACGGCTTCGAGGCATGCGGAGCGCGTCCAGCGGCGGCAGATGTGGCTCCAGAAGCTGGAAGCGCGCCGCGCCGCCGTGGCCCGCCCGGGAGCCCCGGCGTTCAAGGCGCCCACGTTCAAGCCTTCCTTCGCGACGGGTGGTCCCTCCCGAACGTCGAGTCTGAACGCGCCGTTCGAGACCTGGGACAATCCGCTCCTCGGAACGCTGGACCTCAGCTCGCTCAGCTACGTGGACGGCGATCTCTACCTGAGCGCCAACGGACCGCTCGGAGACCTGAGCCTACCCAACCTGGGGATCGTCGAGGGCACCATCGACATCGAGTACGAGGACGGGCTCACCTCGTTCACCGCGAGCTCCCTGCACGACGTGAACACGGACATCTACCTCTCCGACAACATCGCTTTGACGACGTTTTCGGTCGACAACCTCCACCAGATCCAGGGCTACGTGGACGTCGAGTACTGCGACGCGCTCGCGACGTTCTCGGCACAGAAGCTCCAGTATGTCGGCCAGGAAGGCGAGGGCAACGGAATGTACTTCTACGTGAATCCGGCACTCACGAGCCTGTCCTTCCCGATGCTGAATACCGTGACGGGGGACATGGACTTCGAGAGCACGTACGCCTATGGGGAGGCGCCGCCGCAGGGCGTCGGTCCGCTCCGGACGAGCCCGACGGGCGACGCGCTTCAGAGCATCTCGGCGCCCGCGCTCACGAATGTGAGCGGTTCCATGTGGGTGGACGGGTTCCCCAACCTCTCGACGATCCAGATCGCGACGAACCCGGGGGTGAGCCTGAGCATGGACAACCTGGAGGTCTACGGGAACGACGCGCTCACCTCGGTGAACGTTCCCGGGCTCACGCATCTCGACGGCGAGTTCTACTTGTACGGGAACACGATCGCGGGGCCGGTAACGCTCGGATCCGCGGGCCATCCGCTGTCGCTCGGCAGCGCGCTGTTCGTCTCGTACAACAACAGCCTGGAGGTGCCGCCGACCTGGTCGCTCAGCGCGCCCGACCTGGTGCAGACGACGAGCGTGGACCTCGACACCAATGAGGGCCTCACTTCGGTCGCCATCGGGACGAACGGTGGAGATGCGGCGGACCTGGGTACCGTCTGGGTCGGGTTCAACTCGGAGCTCACGTCGTTGACGCTCCCGACGGCTACGCACGCCTCGAGCATCACGATCAACAACAACGTCAATCTCACGTCGGTCTCCTTCCCGGCGCTCACGCAGGTCATGGACCCCAGCGTGACTACGCCCCCCGTGTCCAGCGGAAGCACGCTGAGCATCGCCAACAGCCCGGTCACGACGGCCGACTTCCCCATGCTCACCCAGATCGGGGGCAGCCTGATCATCGATCAGACGGGGCTCGCCAATCTGAACGGGTTCTCGGCGCTCACGTCCGCGATCTGGGACCTGACGATCACGGACAACCCGAGCCTCACCAACGTCACGGGGCTGAACGCGATCGGCAGCGTCGAGGGGAACGCGACGATCACGGGTAACACCAGCCTCCCGGCCGCATCCGCCCAAGCGCTGGGTGACGGGCTTACCGTTGCCGGCACCAAGACGGTCACGAACAACGGAAGCTAGACACTCCGGAGCGCCCCGCAGGTCGCGCAAGGGCCGACCGGGCTGGACGCCCGGCCGGCCCTTCCATCCGGCGCGAAATCCTCGCCCCGGCGCCAGGGGGCACAGTACATTGGAGTTTGGCCCGCGCCGGGCCCATCATGCTCGTGAAGCCGCGTGCCGCAAGCGCACAGCGGGTTTCCAGGGGGAGAAGAGGTCTTGAATCCGGCGACAGACATCGCGCCAGCGGCCCGAGAGGCCCATGGCGCCGAAGCTCCTGTCACCCTGCGCTGCTGGGGCACGCGCGGCTCCATTCCGAGCCCCGGTCCCACCACGGCGCGTTACGGTGGCAACACCACGTGCTTCGAGATGCGCGTGGGGGGGCATCGCCTGGTGTTCGATGCCGGTTCGGGCATGCGACCGCTCGGACTCGATCTGATGAAGCGGCAAGACGTGTTCGACACGCCGATCTTCCTGACCCACTTCCACTGGGACCACATCCAGGGTTTTCCGTTCTTCCTGCCTCTGTACGAGGCGGGTCAGGAGCTCCGGATCCTGGGACCCAAGCAGAACAACATCGACATCCGGAGCCTCTTCGCGGGGCAGATGGGTCCCGTCTACTTCCCGGTGCCGTTCAGCGCCGTGGCGGCCAACCTCACCTTCGATCACCTCAACGAAGGATCGTGGGAGGGCCACGGCGTCAAGCTCCGGACCCTGCGGGTGAAGCACCCCTCGTACGTGATCGGGTACCGGATCGAGGCCGGGGACCGTGCGGTGTGCTTCATCCCGGACGACGAGCTGGAGGGGGAGGGATACGAGGTGGGTGACGGCTGGCGTGGGCGGCTGATCGACTTCGTCCGCGGCGCCGACCTCCTCATTCACGACTCGATGTACACGGACGAGCAGTACCTGTCCCGCAAGGGATGGGGACATTCGACGTTCACCCAGACCCTTCGCCTGGCCGAGGAAGCCGAGGTCCGCAAGGTCCTCTTCTTCCACCACGACCCGGAGCGCTCGGACGACGAGCTGGACGGGATCGTGAGCCGCCTGCGGGACGAGGCGGCGGCCAGGGGCTGCGCTGTCGCGATGGACGCGGCCGCAGAAGGATCGGACTTCACGCTCGAGGAGAACTGACGTGAGACGATACGGACCGCTCGCCGTGGCGCTGGCCGTGGTCCCCCTCCTGGCGTTCGGGCCTGCTGAGCGCATCACGCCGACGCACTGGGCGCTCATCGTGGGGATCAGCGACTACATCAACTTCGGCAACGTCGAGGGAGGAGACCTCCCCGGCGCGGCGCACGACGCGCGCTCGATGCGCGACGCGCTCATCACGCGCTACGGCTTCCCGGCAGATCACGTGAAGATGCTGCTCAGCCGCCAGGCCACGCGGGAAGCGATCAAGGACGGAATCACGAAATGGCTTCCGGAGCACGCCCGCCCCGGCGACAACATCGTGATCTTCTACGCCGGACACGGCTCACAGGTCTGGGACGGCCCGCCGACGCCCGACCATCCGCACGTGGTGGCGGGGGACGAGAGCGACGGTCTGGACGAGACGCTCGCGCCCGCCGACGCGCTCGCCGAGAACGACAAGTACGACATCATCGACGACGAGCTCAACCGGTGGCTCGGGATGCTGCCCACCAACAACGTCGTCGTGATTCTCGACAACTGTAACTCCGGAACGGGCACCCGGGACGTCACGCCGTTCTCCCGTGCCCGCCGGCTCGCGCGCGACCTGAGCAAGCTGCCGAAGCCGCCGGGCTTCTCGACGCGCGGAATCAAGAGCTCGACCGATCAGACCGGCATGAGCGACGGCAGGGTCCACGTCCTGGAGCTCGCCGCTTCGCAGCCGGATCAGTCCGCGGTCGATGCCTATTTCCCGGGTGCGGACGGGTCGCCGTCGTTCCACGGCGGAGCGTTCACGACCTTCCTCGTGCGCTCGATGTGGCGGGCCCCCGCGGGCGCCAGCTACGAGCAGGTCTTCAAGACCGCGCAGGAAGCGATGAAGCGCGATCGCTTCCAGCAGGACCCCGAGATCTCCCAGGACGTGACGCTGAAGGACTCTCCGCTCTTCTACGTCGAGGGCGGATCCAGCGGCGCGGCGTACGCGACACTCCCCGTGCGCTCGGTGCACGGCTCCACGGCGGAGATCGACGGCGGATTGGCGCTGGGGATCACGAAAGGATCCGTGTTCGAGACGCCTGCCGGCGCACGACTGGTCGTCCAGACGGTCGACCCCGACTCGTCCAGCGTGAAGGTCGCGTCGGGGTCGGTGACGAACGGCGACATGGCGCGCTTGACGGGCTACCGGTACTCCGAGAGCCCGCTGCGCGTGAACGTCTCTGGAATCGACTCCGAGAGCACGGCGGCCCTGGCCCGCGAGCTCCAGGGATTCAACGCCATCCAGCTCGTCACGCAGCCCGACGCGTTCGCCCACCTCCTCGTGCGCAGGAGGGGCACCGATCTCCGGGTGATCGGCGCCGACGGCTTCGTGCGCCACGACGGCATCCCGAGTGGGATCAAGGGTGCGAGCCAGCTCGCCGGCTACCTCAAGCAGGAGGCGGCCGCCAAGCGCCTGGCCGATATGGAGAACCCGGCGCAGAGCTTCGGCGTGAAGCTGAGCCTGGCCGGCGGCAAGACGTCCTTCGGCATCGGCGAAGACATCTCGTTCAAGGCCACCTCGGAGCGTGACGGCTACCTCACGCTCCTGGACCTGGGCACCGACGGAAAGGTCGTCATGCTCTTCCCGAACGCGGAGCACAAGTCCGCACCCATCAAGGCCGGCCAGACGCTCACGTTCCCGACGCCCGACATGGGCTTCCAACTCCAGATCTTCCCTCCGGCGGGACGCGGCATGGTGCGTGCGTTCGTCACGCCCCGGCCTCTGGATCTGCCGATTCCGGCAGACGGGAGTTACGCGGAGGGGGACGCCTCGTTCGCGGCCGAGGTCGCGCGGGCGGTGGAGAAGGCGGCCGGCACGGTGGACGGAGCCCCCGGCGCGGTGCGCCTCGACACGTGGTCGACGGCTTCGCTGGTGTACGACATCCACGACTGAGTCGAGCGGGGGCTAGCTCTTGAAGGTCCGGCGCCTTCTCGCTCTGGGACTCATCACGTTGGCCTCCGCGGGCCTGGCCATGGCGGCCGGGGCCTTCGGAGGCCTCACCGGCGTGCGCGACCTCGAGAACAGGACGCTGGATTGGCGAGAGCTCACGACCGCCGAATCCCTGGTTCCCGGGGTGGGCAAGCGCACGAGCGACGTGGTGCTCGTCCTCTTCGACAAGTTCTCGGTCATGGACAGCGTCGACGGATGGCCGTACCTGTCGCCCTTTCCGCGGAAGAACCTGGCGGAGCTGATCAACGCCGTGTCGGCCGCGGGAGCGAAGGCGATCGGGCTCGACGTGTACCTCGACCGCCTCTACCCCAAGCTCAACGCCTGGGACGGGGGCGACGACTCGCTCCACGACGCCATCAAGAGGGCGGGCAACGTCATCCTCGTCGCGCCGGTCGTCCAGACCGACTCGGGGCCCCTCCTCGTGCCGCCCCACCCGTACTTCGCCGACGTGGCGGCCGGCGTGGGCGCAGCCGACCTGCCCACCGCATTCGAGACCGTCCGGGACGCCACGCTCGCCGTGCGCTCCGGACCCGGCCTCGCGCCGTCGTTCGCGCTGGCGCTGTACGCGAAGGCGAAGGGGCTCGACGCCGACTCGATCGTGCGCGCGGCTCGCCGGGCGGGCCGCGTCTCGCTTCCCGGCTTGCCCGCCGACGTGGGTCGCATCCCCGAGGACTGGTGGAAGAAGGGCACGTCGGCCGCCGACAACGTGCTCCCGTTCACGCTCCGCTTCGTGGGGCCGCCCTCGAGCACCGAGGCGGACGCGCCGCAGGGCGCGTTCCAGGCGTTCGCGTCGTCCACCGTGCCGACGACGGCCACGCTTTTCCCGGACTTCTTCAAGGGCAAGATCGTCCTGCTGGGGACGGGCTTCCACGACTCCGACAAGTTCCGTACACCCTTCCTCAACCAGCCCGCCCCCGGCTCCGACAAGACGTACGGCTACACGTTCGGTGTCGAGATCCACGCCAACGCTCTCCAGGACATGCTGGACCACGAGTACGTGCGGCCGGCCCAGGACGTCTTTCTACTCCTTCTCGCGATGGCCCTGCTCACCGGTACCGTGGCATTCTGGAGAGGCGCGGGGTGGGGTGGGGCCGCGACGGTCCTGGCCATCCTCGGCGTCACGGCGGCGGCGTTCTGGCTGTGGGCGGGTCAGATCTACGGCCCGGGCTTCACCCTGCTGCACTTCGGGCGGCGCTTCCTCTGGCTTCCGATCGTCACACCATCCGTCGCGGCCTTCCTCTCCTACGTCGGATCGGTCGCGTACGTCTCGGTGGTGGAGGGCAAGGAGAAGCGCTTCATCAAGAGCGCGTTCGGTAAGTACGTCTCGCCGGAGGTGGTCGCGGAGATCGCCGAGCATCCCGAGGCGCTCCACCTCGGCGGCGAGAAGCGGCCTCTCACGCTCCTCTTCTCCGATCTGGCAGGCTTCACCACGCTCTCGGAGAGGATGGACCCACAGGATCTTCTGGCGCACCTCAACGAGTATCTGTCCGAGATGACGAGCATCGTCATGGACGAGAAGGGCACGCTGGACAAGTACATCGGCGATGCGATCATGGCGTTCTGGAACGCGCCCAAGGCGGTCGACGACCACGCGGACCGGGCCCTGCGCACCGCGGTGCTCATGCAGCGCAAGATGGCGGGTCTGAACGCGCGCTGGCTTGCGGCCGACCCCGACAGCGAGACGCTCGTCGTGCGCATCGGCATCAACACGGGAACGGTGGTGGTGGGCAACGTGGGAGGCGCCGAGCGCTTCGATTACAGCGCCATCGGCGACGCCGTGAACCTCGCCGCCCGCCTGGAGCCGGCCAACAAGACGTACGGCACGCTCGTCATGGCGTCGGAGCTCACGCTCGACGCCGCCGACCGCTCGAAGTACCGGTTCCGCGAGCTCGACCTGGTGGCGGTGAAGGGCAAGGAAGAGCCGGTGAAGGTGTACGAGATCCTGGAGTTGGCGGGCGCGGAGCTCCCGCCGCACAAGGAAAAGGCGCTGAAGCAGTACGAGGCCGGATGGCGCGCCTACAGGAACCGGGACTGGGAGCTGGCGGCGGAGTATTTCCGGGCCGCTCTGGCGGCCGATCCCGAGGACGGGCCGAGCTCCGTGTACCTGGGTCGGGCCACCGAATACACGGCGAGCCCACCCTCCGCCGATTGGGATTTCGTGGTGCGACGGACCACGAAGTAGAAGATTAGGAGGATGGATCCCCGAACAGGCTCCCGAGCTTGCAGGTGGAGAGAATCATGAGGAAGCTTCTTTGCGTAGCGGCGGTCGTGGCCCTGGCAGGCGGCGCACCGCTGACGGCACAGGACGCCCCCGCCGCCCTGGTGGTACGCGTTCAAGGCAGTGTGCAGGTCCAGCACGGCAGCGGCAGCCCCGCGGCCGCGGCCGTCGGTGAGCGCCTCGCGGTGGGAGATCACGTCATTCCCGGCTCCGGAGCGCGGGCTATCCTCATCACGCGCACCGGAGCGCAGCAGGTCGTGACGTCCGACTTCACGGTCGCGGCGCCTCCGGCGGGCGGCAACACCAGCCTGTTCGATCGGGCTGTCCAGACGCTCGCCATGGCGGCCTCCTCCGACGCCCGCACCGCGGGCGGACGCCAGGGGATGATCCGGCCGGTCCCGGGCGAGCCCACGCTGACGGCCCCCCGCAACAACCTGACGGTGAGCTCCGTCCGTCCCACGTTCGAGTGGGGAGCCGTCGAGGGAGCCGGCAACTACACGATCCAGATCCGCCGGATGAACGGCGGCACGCCGGTGCGCTACGAGGTCGGGAGTGTCCATATCTGGACGCTGCCCGCCGACGAGCCCGGTCTCATGCCGGGCGCCACCTACGCCTGGACCGTGGCACCCGACAAGAGCGGCCGCGCCGCGCGCGAGCAGCACTTCAAGGTGATAGGGCCGGACGAGTACCGGAGCCTGGCCGAGACGCTCGATCGGGTCTCGCAGGCCGGTTTCGATCCGGCGGGCGACGGACTCTTCCTCACCGCTACCGTGTACACCGATCTGAAGCTGTTCTACGACGCCCGTGCGGCGCTGGACGCCGTCGAGAAGGCGGGAGCGATGAACGCCGACGCCTATATGCTCAAGGGCGAAGTGCTCGACGAGCTCGGCCGCTCCGACGAGGCGAGGAAGGCGTTCGACCGGGCGGACCAGCTCATGGGACGCTGACGAGGAGGGCACTGGATGACCGAAGCCGTCGCTCTGCGCGAGGAGCTCGAGAGCGCGAGGGAGGAGTTGCGCGAGCTCAACAGGATCGGGATGGCGCTCATGAGCGAGCGCGATCCCGACAAGCTCCTGGGCCTCATCCTCACCCAGGCGAGACGGCTCACCACGTCCGACGCGGGAAGCCTGTATCTGGTGGACAGCGACGGAGAGGGAACCGACCGCCTCCATTTCCTGCGCTCGCAGAACGACACGCTTCCGCACCTGCCGTCCCCGGACTTCACCCTTCCGCTCGACGAGACGAGCCTCGCGGGCTACGCGGCCCTCACCGGCGAGCCCCTCGTCATCCACGACGCGTACGAGATTCCGGCCGACATGCCGTTTTCGTTCAACCGCGAGGCCTTCGACGAGAAGCACGGCTACCGGGCCAAGTCGATGCTCGTGGTCCCCATGGTGGACCACAAGGACCGTGTCGTGGGCGTCCTCCAGCTCATCAACCGGAAGTGCGACGCCGGCGCCACGGTGCGCACCGAGGCGGACGCGGACCAGTCGGTGCTGCCCTACGGGGAGCGCGAGGTCACGCTGGTCCAGTCGCTCGCCGGGCAAGCCGCGGTCTCGATCGAGAACGGTCGTCTCTACCGGGACATCGAGAACCTCTTCGCCGGGTTCATCAAGGCCGCCGTCACCGCCATCGATCAACGGGACCCGACCACCTCCGGACACTCGGTGCGCGTGACCGAGCTGACGTGCGACACCGCCGAGCTCATCAACCAGCAGACCGAGGGGCCGTTCAAGGACGTCCACTTCACGGACCAGGAGATGAAGCAGCTGCGCTATGCCGGGCTGCTGCACGACTTCGGCAAAGTGGGCGTGCGCGAGGAAGTGCTGGTGAAGATGCACAAGCTCCCGCCCGTGCTCGAGGCGCGGCTGGACGCGCGTTTCGTGCTCATCCGGGCCACACTCAAGGCGGATTTCCTGAAGTGGAAGACCGAGGTTCTGGAGCACGGCGCCGCCGGTGCCGCCGAAGAGATCGCGGTGCGCCAGACCGAGCTCGACCGGGAGATCGAGTGTGTCGAGAGCTACTGGCGGGCCGTGCGCGAAGCCAACATTCCCCGGGTGCTGCCCGAGGAGGCGGCGGGCGTCCTCCAGGAAATCGCCGGGCGGACGTTCGTCGACACCGACGGCAACGAGGTTTCCTACCTCACCGAGGAGGAGCTGCACTACCTGTCCATCAAACGGGGCAGCCTCGACGAGAGTGAGCGCAAGCAGATCGAGTCGCACGTCGTCCACAGCTACGACTTCCTGGTGAACATTCCCTGGACCGAAGAGCTCGGCCGCATTGCCGAGATCGTGCGGGGGCACCACGAGAAGCTGAACGGAAAGGGTTACCCCGACGGCGTCACGGGCGAGCACCTGAGCCTCGAGACGCGCATCATGACGGTGTGCGACATCTTCGACGCGCTCACCGCGTCGGATCGGCCCTACAAGAAGGCCATGCCGGTCGAGAAGGCGCTCGATATCCTGCGCATGGAAGCCGAGGAGGGTGCGCTGGAGAAGGACATCGTGGAACTGTTCGCGTCGTCGGGCGTCTACCGGAAGGTGTTTGAAAAGGACTGGCGGGATTTCTAGCGTGTAACCTACCTTCAAGACGACTTCCGGGCCGCGGCGGGCGGCGTGCGTCACGACCCTCACGCTTTCGGGGTGCGCCATGGCCAGAATTTTGGTCGTCGACGACGACGAGATGGATCGCCTGTTCGAGCGCTCCGTCCTGGAGGACGTCGGCCACGAGCTCTACTTCGCGCGGGACGGAGAGGTCGCCCTTCAGATCTACCGCGACCATGCCATCGACCTGGTGATCACCGATCTCCACATGCCCAGGCTCAATGGCTTGCGCCTCATCCGCGAGATCATGGAGCTGGACGGGGACGCCACGATCATCGCCGTGTCGGGAGTGAGCGCCGACCAGCTCGATACGGCCGAGACCCTCGGCGCGGTGCACACGCTCTCCAAGCCGCTCGATCCCGACGCGCTCGTGCGGATCATCGCGGAGGCACTCGAGCAGAGGGGCCGGTCCGAGGACGTGTGGGGGAGGGCGTGACCGCAACCGCTTGAGGACGGGCGGACGTGACGGGCTTCCCTCTCCGTGCTCCGCCCACGGTGGGTGGCGTCCAGGCGGCCGGCCGTCCGCGAGCACTTCCTGGTTCGCGGCGTTCCCGGCCCGGGCGCTGGC
>CAZFIS010000010.1:22727-43222 GCA_964519125.1 uncultured Gemmatimonadaceae bacterium
CGGGCGCTGGCTGCGCACTGCGAGGGAAGCCCGTCACACCCGCCCCATTGCACGGCGGAAGCGGTGCGCGGGAGCCGAGGGGAGCGCTGCGGGTCGAGCCACCTCGGTGGGGTGGGCCCGGGGAGGAAGACCTCCCGGGCCCGACCCCTAATTCTTCGGCTGCGGCTGCTCCGGGACCACCGCGAGCGGGACGTCTCCGAAGCCGGCGCGCTGCGGGTTCTGCCGTCCCTCGGTCGCGACACGCACCTGCTTCGACACGAAGTCGAACAGCTCCTGGAACGTCACGATCCCGTCGTGGTTCTCGTCGGCCTTTCCGTCGAGCCCGTCGATCAGGTAGTGCGTGAACACGCCGTGGCCGCCCCACTGCGGGCCCTCGAGCGAGAATTCGTTGCTGTTCGCGGCCGTCATGATCAAGCGACGAGAGGGCGTGAAGAGCTGTGCGAAGCTCCCGGCGATCTTGTTCGATCCGGCGCCTCCCACCACCCCCTCCGTCGCGCCGGCCGAATGACAGGCATCGGCGATCACGAGCACTCGGTCCGCCGCGATCTGACGCCGGAGCGCCGTCTTCACGTCCCACATGGGGAACGCGGTCGACGCCATTGCATTCAAGTTCGCGTCGGTCGGCAACAGGTACAGATTGTCCGGCCGGTTCGGGTCGGGCGCCCCGTGCCCCGCGAAATAGATGACCACGAGGTCGTTCCACTTCGCCTGCTGAAGGTAGACGAAGAGCGCCTTCCGCATCGCGTTGCCCGTCGCGGCACTGTCGGCCAGGAAGAGTACGTGGTCGAATGGCCCGGCCGCGTCGCTCTTGAGGAAGTCGTAGAACGACTGCGCGTCGGCGCGGGCGTACTTCAGGCTCGGGATGTCCTTCGACTCGTACTTGCTCACGCCGATGACGACGGCCCAACGCTGACCGATGCGCGGAGAGGCCACGGTCCTGGTCTCGGCTCCGCCTGGCGCCGTGGCGATGATCGGGACGCTGTCCTGGCTGATCGGCAGATCGAAGCGACGCACGAACCGCTGGGCCTGCTCCTTCTGAAGACCGAGACGCCGCGCCTCGGCCGAGTCGAGGGGTTCCAGCACCGCATCCTCGCCGTCGACCTTGACGTCCCGCGTCTTGCCCACGACCACGCCCTCCAGGCGAACGGCGTTGCGCAGGCCGGTCTGATCGCCGGTCCCCCGCTTCACGACCCCGATTCCGCGCGTTCCGACGGTGCTCGCCGGAAGGACGTCCGTCCTCAGGACCGCCACCCCGGGGGCGTCGCCGCCCGAAGCGCTCGCGGCCTTCACCTCGGCGGGAATCGATCCGGGATCCGGCTTCCAGTAACCGGCGTCCGACCAGGGGCGGGCCTGCCAGTCGTTCACCACCTTGCCCACGAGCGGTGACGTGTTGAGGATCTTCTGCGTGGCCTCGTGGATCGCCTTGGTGCGCGCGGCCTGTCTGGTCGCCTCGATCACGCGGGCATCGGCCGTCGCGCTGGACACGATGTTGCCGAGGTCGAGACGGAGCGCCCGGATCGACACCTCGGTCGTGGCCGTGATGAGCGAGCCGTCCACGGGATCGGGACGCGCGCCCCAGTCGGCCGTGCCCAGGATCAGGACCTGCGCTCCGAAGTCGCGACCCAGCGCCGTTGCCGCGGTCTCGTCCCCGGCGAGAGCCTGCTTGACGAGCTCCCGCTGAGCCGCTTCGTGAGCCAGGGCCGGATCGATGACCGGGAAGCCCGCTTCCCTGAGGAAGTTGGTCATCTCCGTGCTCGCCACCTGGCCGGTCCCCTGCTCCTGAATGAAGACGAGCACACGCGGCAGGTCGCTCTTGAAGGCGATCTGCTGCGCCGCCGCGGGACTTCCTGACAGGAGGAAGGCGCCGCCCAACACGAGCGGCAACCACAGCCCGGGCCTCACGCCTCGCTTGTGCATCACGAGCCTCCTCCTCCCTGCAACCGTTCGAGGGCGCGCTTCGCGTCACGGTGCTCGGGATAGATCTCGAGCGCCTTCTTGTAGTGCTCGATCGCCTGAGCGGTGTCGCCCTTGTCCTCGTAGTCCACGCCCCTCGAGAACTCGATCGTGGCCTTCACGGGAATGGGCCGCACCGCGGGTCGTTCGGAGGGCGGAGTCAGGTTCAGCTTCTTGGAGAACTCGTCCGCGACCCAGACGACCACGTTCAGGAGATTCTCGGTCTTGTCCATCTTCTTCAGGACCGCCACGACCTTGGAGGTCTCGACATCCACGGCACGGATGTCGATGCGGAGGTTGTCGGCGATGCTGGCCACCTGACCGAAGATGACGTACTGCGCGCCCAGCATCTTTCCGACCTGGACCGCGCTCCCCTCCTCGACCCGCCCGGAGAGCGCCAGCTTCTGCTCGGTCAGGATGGCGTTGAGCTTGTCGCGCTCGATCACCCGTATCCCGGGCCGATTCGAGAACTCCGTGATGAGCATGGCCGACACCGCCTTGCCCAGGTTGACGGAATTTCCCGCCTCCCCGAGCATGAAGCCCGTGAAGTCCATCACGGCGACGGTGGGGAGGTCCGCGGTGCTGTCCGTGCTCTGGGCGAACGCGGGCCGAGGGGCCACCACGACCGCCGCCAGGGCGACCGCAATCCAGGTCGTGTGAGCGCGCAAGCGAACCTCCTGAATGGGGGCCCGGAGCCCCTCCAACCGCCTCCTCCGGAGGCGCGAAAGGCGGGCACACAGGGAGAAATCCTTTGCCCGCCCAATACCGTAACCCTAAATTTACCGTGGCCTCAACGGGGATGCGAGAAGTTTTTCCTGCGCCGCATTCCCGCACCGACGCTCCAGACGCCCGCTCCCACAGGAGCCCCCCATGAGGTACCCCGTTTCTTCTCCCGCCCGAGTGGCTGCGGCTACGCTCGCGGTCTCCGTCTTGCTGAGCGCCTGTGCCTACCGCATTCCGGAAGTCAGTCCGGCCGACATTCCGCGCATCGAGCAGGCGATCGCAGCCAATCCGGGCGACACGGACCTCCAGGTCCGCCTCGGCATGGCACAGTACAAGGCGCAGTCGTTCGACAGCGCCCTCGCCACGATCCAGCACGCCATCGATGCCGGGAACCAGTCCGGGGCCGCGTATCTCTATCTCGGCCTGACGCAGGAGCATTTCCAGCAGTGGGCCAAAGCCCGCGACGCGTACAACAAGTACCTCTCGGTGGGCACCTCGGAGCCGGTCAAGCAGGAGCTGCGCAAGCGGCTCGAGCTGATCGCGCAGAACGTCCTCAAGGAGCAGGCGAAGCAGGCCCTCGCGCAGGAGGCGAGGCTCTCCTCGGAGCCGCCGACACCGCACTCCATCGCCATCCTTCCGTTCGGCTTCAACTCCGACCGGCAAGATCTCCAGCCGCTGGTCTATGCGCTGTCGGACATGATGATCACGGACTTCTCCGCCTCCAATGCCCTGACGGTGCTGGAGCGCGCGAAGATCCAGACGCTGCTCGACGAGATGTCGCTCACCGAAGCCGGATACGCCGACCCGTCGACCGGAGCCAGGGCGGGTCGGCTTCTCCAGGCGGCGAACGTCGTGCAGGGCGTGATCACGACGGTGGGCAACGACAACCTCCGGCTGGATACGGACGTCCTCAACACGACGTCCGCGTCGTCCGAGGGCACGGAGTCGGTGCAGGATCAGCTCAGCAAGCTCTTCGACATGGAGAAGGAGTTGGTCTTCCGCACGCTGCGCGACGTGCTCCACATCCAGCTCACGCCGGCCGAGGAGCAGGCCATCCGGAACAACCGGGCCGACAACATGCTCGCTTTCCTGGCCTACGGACGCGGTCTCCGGGATCGTGACAAGGGCGAGTACGCGGCTGCGCTGCAACAATTCCGGCAGGCTCAGCAGCTCGATCCAGGCTTCGGCGCCGCTTCGGACGCGGTCCACTCGACGGGCAACATGCAGGACGCGGCCGGCGGCGGCACCCAGGCGGTTACCGAGGTGGCGACGGGCGGCGGGGCGGTCGGGCCGGCCACCTCGGTCACGGGTGGCGCGACGGGCGGCGCGAACACGACGACCCAGACGCTGACCGGTGCCGACGCGGCGGTGAATCCCACACCGACGTCCACGACGATCGACCTGGGATCCACGAAGGCTGCGGGGAACACCGGATCCACGCAGAACGAGAACAACCGGAACGACCCGACGCAGGATTCCCAGGGCAACCCGGGCGTGACCAACACCACGAACGCCGTGATCCGCATCGTGATCAAGCGGCCGGGCGGAGGTGAGCAATGAGCACGCATCGCGTGGGCTCGGCTCTCGTGGCCTTGCTGATCACGGTGGGGCTCGCCGCGCCCGGGTCGGCGCAGCAGACGCTCGGCGTAGGGCCCGACTTCATGGGCTATTCGTTCGGGTCGGGCCTGAGCGCCACTGCCGCCCAACTCTTCATCTTCCCGATCGCCGCGCGCGTGCCCGTGGGTCAGAAGTTCACGGCCGATCTCTACGGCGCCTGGGCGGACGGACGGGTCAAGTCGAACAGCTCTGCGTATACGCTGAGCGGCCTGGTGGATACACGCCTCAAGGCATCCTACCAGGCGACGCCGTGGGCCCTCGTGAGCCTCGGGGTCAGCCTGCCGACCGGAAAGGCTACGCACACCAACCAGGAGGCCGTGGTGGCGAGCGTCCTGTCCACGGACCTTCTCGGATTCCAGGAGTCCAACTGGGGCACGGGGCTCGCGGTCATCACCTCGGTCGCGACCGCCTACCGCGTGGGCGCCTGGGGCGTCGGGCTGGCGGGCGCCTACTCGGCCCATGGGGAGTTCAAGCCGTACAGTGCGCAGGACCTGAAGTATCAGCCGGGCAACGAGACGCGCGTCCGCCTGGGCGTCGACCGCAACGTGGGCCAGTCGGGCACGTTCACCGCGGGCGCCACGCTCATGAGCTATTCGTCGGACCAGGCCGCCGGGCGTAACCTCTTCCAGGCGGGCAAGCGGCTTCGCTTCGACGCGACGTACCTCTTCCGGGCCGGTGCGGGCGTGTGGACGCTCTACGGCGCGGACCTGTGGCGGCAGAACGGCGACCTCACGCTGCAGATCAGCGATCTTTCCGGGAACATCCAGAAAGACACCACGCTCGCCACGCCCACCCAGAACCTCCTCATCGCGGGAGTCGTGGGCGCCGTGGGTCTCGGGAGTTCGTACGTCTTCCGGCCCCAGCTCGATCTGCGCTTGCAGCAGCGGCAGGCCGTGAACGGCGTAAACGAGGGCTCCGGCTGGATCGTCGGCGTGGGAGGGGACCTCCCGATTCGCCTCTTCCGCGCGTACGACTTCTTCCCCAAGGCGCGCTTCCTGGTCGGGTCCATCACGGATCCCACGGGCAACGGGGTGCGCGTGACAGGAGCGGAGATCTCGGCTACGCTGCGGTGGGGATTCTGACAGGGGAGCGCCCGGCCACCCTCCACCGGACCTCCTGATCCAACCTTTCGAACGCACGACCACGGACATTCCATGACCACGAAGATCCGGCGCATCGCCGTCAACACCGGTGGCGGAGACGCGCCGGGCCTCAACGCGGTCATTCGGGCCGTGGTTCTCGCCGCGGAAGAGATCGGGTGGGAGGTGTACGGGATCCGGGACGGCTACGACGGCCTCTTCGAGGACGGAGGCGTCTACCGCCTGGACCGGCAGGCGGTGCGCGGCATCACGCACCTCGGCGGCACGATCCTGGGAACCACCAACCGCGGCAACCCCCTCCACTGGCCCCTGGAACGACCGGATGGCTCCGTCGAGTACGTGGACCGCTCGGCCGAGGTCATCTCGGCACTCGCCGACCTGGAAATGGACGCCCTGATCGCGATCGGGGGGGACGGCTCTTTGACGATCGCGCACGCGCTCTTCCAGCAGGGGCTCCGGGTCGTGGGTGTTCCCAAGACGATCGACAACGACCTGGCCGCCACGAACCTCACGTTCGGTTTCCAGACTGCCGTGGAGACGGCCACCGATGCGATCGACAAGCTGCACTCCACCGCCCAGGCCCACCAACGCGTGATGATCATCGAGGTGATGGGGCGCAACGCCGGCTGGATCGCCCTGTACTCCGGCGTGGCCGGCACGGCCGACGTCATCCTCATCCCCGAGATCCCCTACGACATCGAGAAGATCTGCGCCAAGATCGAGGCCCGCTACGAGATGGGACGCCGCGGCTTCGCGATGGTCGTGGCGGCCGAAGGCGCCTACCCCGTCGGGGGTGAGCCGCACTATCGGCAGGCCGGACACGGCGCCGTACGCCTCGGCGGGGTCGCGGCCGAGCTCGCCGAGCAGATCGACAAGCTCACGACGCACGAGACGCGCACGATGGTCCTCGGGCACCTCCAGCGCGGGGGCAGCCCGAACGCGTACGACCGGTTGCTCGCGCTCCGCTTCGGCGCGGCGGCCGTGAACCTCGTGCGCGACGCCTGCTTCGGGTGCATGGTGGCGCTCGATCCGCCGAACGTGCTCGCCGTGCCGCTCGGTCTCGCGGTCTCCAAGATCAAGACCGTGCCGCTCGACTCCGACGTGATCCAGACGGCTCGCAGCCTGGGGATCTGTCTGGGCGACTGAGCGCTTCCGCTTGCGCCCGGCTCGGAGACCCTCGAACCTACGGCCTCGTGCCGATCCCTCCCGCCAGCAAGAGCCCATGACTCCAGACGAGCCGACGTCCGGGCGTCCGCCCCGCAGCTTCGGTCGCACGCTCCTGTACGTCATGATCGTGCAGGCCGTATCGCTCTTGTTCCTGTGGGCCCTCCAGGCCCACTACAACGTCTGAGCGAGCCGGCGTGCACTGGCTGAACTGGGTCATCGTGGTGGGCTACCTCGTCTACGTCGTCTGGGACGGGGTGCGGCGCTCGAAGAACACCCACGAGATCAACGGCTACTTCCTCGCCAACCGGAGCCTTCCCTGGTGGGCGGTGGGACTCTCCGTGATGGCGACGCAGCTCTCGGCCATCACGATGATCGGCACGACCGGGCAGGGCGCGACCGACGGACTGCGCTTCGTGCAGTTCTACTTCGGGCTGCCGCTCGCGATGGTCATCCTCGGAGTGACGCTCGTGCCGTTCCTGCACGGCGCGAAGGTGTTCAGCGCGTACGAGTATCTGGAGCGCCGCTTCGACCCTCGCACCCGCATGGTCACGGCGTTCCTCTTCCTGCTGCTCAGAGGGATGTCGTGCGGCACGATCATCGCCGCTCCCGCCGTGGTGTTCTCGGCCGTGTTCGGGTGGCACATCACGACGGCGGTGGTGATCATCGGCATCCCCACGGTCATCTACACGATGATCGGCGGCGTGCAGGCGGTCACATGGACGGACGTCAAGCAGATGTTCCTCATCATCACGGCGCTGCTGGCGATCGTCGTGGTACTCTTCCTGCGCATGCCCGTGCACCCGGGCGACGCGCTCAGGATCGCCGGAGCGACCGGACGCCTGCGGGCGTTCGACTTCTCATTCAACCTGCACGACCCCTACACGTTCTGGTCGGGCGTGATCGGGGGAACGTTCCTCATGCTCTCGTACTTCGGCACCGACCAGAGCCAGGTGCAGCGCTACCTCGCGACGCCCTCGGTCGGCGAAGCACGCAGCTCGCTCCTCATGAGCGCCTACTGGAAGATCCCGCTCCAGGCGCTCGTGCTGCTCATCGGCGTGCTCGTCTTCGTCTACTACCAGTTCAAGCCGCCGCCCCTGCTTTTCAGCCCGGCCGAGGCCGCCGAGGTGCAGGCCGCCGACGGCGCGCGCTACCAGACGCTCGAGCAGCGCTTCTCGACGAT
The DNA here is from genome assembly GCA_964519125.1 of uncultured Gemmatimonadaceae bacterium. Classification (GTDB taxonomy): domain Bacteria; phylum Gemmatimonadota; class Gemmatimonadetes; order Longimicrobiales; family Gaopeijiaceae; genus SZUA-318. The sequence goes on from CAZFIS010000010.1 coordinate 30,468, forward strand.
TCTCGCCGAACGCCGGGCCGCCGCGCTGCAACTCGCGCACGTCCCGTCGGCCAGCCCGGCCGGCCAGCAGGCGCTCGCCGCGTTCCAGAAGCGCCAGGGGGAGTATGACGAGGCGCGAGGCGAGGCGCTCGCCATGGCCCGGCAGGTGACGGGCAAGCCCTCCGACGACGTGAACTACATCATCCCACGCTTCGTGCTGAGCGAGCTTCCGGTGGGGCTCTCGGGGATCTTCATCGCGGCCATCCTGGCCGCCGCGATGTCGAGCATCGCCGCGGAGCTGACCTCGCTCTCCACGGTCAGCGTCGTCGACTTCTACCGCAGGTGGGTGCGGCCCGACGGCTCGGACGCGCACCTGCTGCGCGTCTCGAAGATCGCGACGGGGTTCTGGGGCCTGTTCGCGTGCGTCGTCGCCACGCACGCCGCCACGCTCGGCTCGCTCATCGAGGTCGTCAACAGGTTTGGCTCGTTCTTCTACGGCTCGATCCTGGGCGTCTTCCTGCTCGCCATGATCCCCGGAGCGCGCGGCCGCGGCGCCTTCTACGGCCTGCTGGCCGGCATGGGCGCCGTGGCCGCGGTCACGTTCGGAGCGCCGTCCGTCGCCTACCTGTGGCTCAACGTGGTCGGATCGGTGACGGTTGTGGCGGTCGGCATGGCGTTGAGCTGGCTCACCCCCCGTTCTTCTGCGTCGCCAGCCACGCCTGCCAGTCCGACGCCTTGAGCGAGATCAGGTTCGCGAAGAGCCGGTAGGCGCCCGGCACCCCCGCCGGGAACTGCCGGAAGAACGCGAGGGCCGCGTACACGTAGACGCCCTTGCCGAGCGGGGTGACCATGAGCGAGCCCTTCAGCGGTGCTTCGCCCGGGTCGTTCATCGCGAGCATCGGCACGAAGTGGCTGTCCCACGTGCTCAGGTAGTAGAGCCCCCGCTCGTGCACCCATCCGTCGAAGTCGGCCAGGGTGATCTTGTTCGGCGTGGTGAAGACGGGTGCGTCGGGGTGCAGGATCGTCACCGGCGAGTGCTCGTCGGTGGTACGCCCTTCGGGCCGGGTCATGCTCACCGGGTAGGGTGCGAATCCGCCTCGCGGATACTCGTACTTGTTGTACTGCACGACGACCGTGCCGCCGTTCTTGGCGAAGTTCAGCAGCTCGCCGTTCGCCTCCCGGAGATCCGGACGGGTCTCGTAGGCGCGCACCCCCGTCACGATCACGTCGAAGTGGCTGAAGTCGCCGGCCCGCACCTGTGCGGGATCCAGGAGCTTCACGTTCACGCCCAACTGCTCGATCGCGTCGAAGCCGGGATCGCCCGAGCCCATGATGTAGCCGACGCGAAGTCCCGGCGTGACCTTCACCGGCACGACGGCAACGTGTGAAGCTGCGTCGTGGAAGAGCAGCGCCCGCTCGATGTGCGGATAGTCGATGAGGTCGAATCCCTCGCGAAACTCCCGGCCGTCGGACGTGCGCACGACCGCATGGAAGACGTGCTCCCCGGCCGCGAGCGCTCCCGACGGGGTCACGTCGAAGGAGAGCGTCTCCTCGGCGTCCTCCGCCTTCAGCTCGTACGGCCGGCTCGCGGGCGTGACGGTCCACCCCGCCGGAGCCTCGAGGCGCACCTCGCCCTTCGTGCCGCCCTTGGCGTCGGACCGGACGCGAACCTCGATCGTGCGGTGCTCGGTGCTCACCTGGGGCCACACCATGTGGTCGGGGGAGACCTTCACCGATACGGCGGGCACGACGAGCACGGGGTGGGTGAACTGCCCCTTCGCCTTGTCCACGCCGACGTACTCCCAGGGCCCGTGCGCGGCGAGCGTCACGGCCTTCCCTGCCGAACGGTCCACGTCGAAGCGCACCGTGGCCGTCACGGGCGCCGGATCGCGTGGCAGGCCCCACAGGTCCGGCCGGTTCGCCGGCCAGCGGTACATGTCGCCGTCCCGAGGCTGAAGCAGGTAATAGAGCTTGGAGAGCGCCGCGCTGTCGGAGAGCGTCACCTCGTAGGTCCAGGTGGCGATCGTGTTCGGGGCTACGGAGCCACCGGCGCCGATCCCGGCGCTCTGCGTGAGGCGGGAGGTCCATCCCGCGGGAATCGCGACGGAGGGCTCCGCCCCGTGCACGGCGACGGGCCCGCCGTTCCAGAGCCGCACGGTGAGCTTCACCGCCTGACCCGGTGTGACCAGGTCGTCGTCCGTGCGTACGTCCAGCTCCACGCCGTCGGCCGCCATGTACGCCTTGGTCGCCAGATCCATCTTCTCCGCGAGGTCCTCGCGGAAGTCGAGCGGAGCGTCCCGGCCGGCGGCCCGGCTCGCCTCCTCGAGCTGCGCGGCGGCCTCGGCCAGGTCCGGGGCGATCGCCTCGGGATCGGCGGCGTGGAAGTGCTCATCCGCAGCGCGCAGAGCCCCGACGTAGGCGCTCAGGTGGGCCTGGACTGCCCGTTCGGTCGCTCCGTGCAGATCGTCCGCCATGCCCGTGATCGTCGTGTCGACACCGGCGAAGATGCCCTGGCCGGGGCGGGCCGACGTGTGGTTTCCGATGAGCTGGACCCCCGACTGGGCCGGGCCCAGCGGCTGGGGCATCCCCATGTCCTGCGTGCGGTGCATGCTCCGGCTCTGCATGCCGAGCTGCAGGTACGACACCCCGAGCAACGGATCGAGCTTGCCGGTCTCGACGACCGTCGTGGAATTGTCTCCGCCGCGGCGATGGAGCTGATAGAGCTTCAGCGGCGTCCATGCCTCGACGCCGTCCTTCAGCTGGTCGGGAAACACCGACGGGTCACCCGCGACCTTGAACGCCTTCCGGGCGACGATGCCGGCCGCCTGGTGCTGTCCGTGGCCGTCGGCCGGGGTGCCGGTGAAGACCGTGATGACGACCTGGGGCCGGAACTTGCGGATCCTCCACACGACGTCGCGCATCAGATCCTGCTCGGGCCATTTCTCGAGGGTCTCTTTCGCGGTCTTCGAGAAGCCGAAGTCGAACGCGCGCGTGAAGAACTGCTCGCCCCCGTCGATCTTGCGGGCGGCCTGCAGCTCGCCCGTGCGGATGATTCCCAGGCCCTCCCAGAGCTCGGGGCCGAGCAGGTTCTGGCCGCCGTCGCCGCGCGACAGCGACAGGTAGGCGGTCTCGATCCCCTGGCCTCGAGCCAGGGCGGCGATGAGCGCGTCGTCTTCGTCGTCGGGATGGGCCGCGATCATCAGAATCCGTTTCACGCCGCTCATCCGCCGGAGCAGAAGCCCCGTGGCCACCGTCCCCGTCTTGTCCTGGAGCTGCGCGTGCAGCGCTCCCGGCGCGAGGGCGAAAAGGAGTCCCCCCACGAGCAACCACTGCCGTACCCGCCCGTTCGGCATCATCGCATGACCTCAAGTTCATCGTTTTGAGAGCCCCGCGGGCTCGAGCGTGTCGTCCAGCACCGAGTACCCGAGGATCCCCGGAGGGCTCCCGCGAGGGTTTCCAAGATGGGGATCCGTCGCCGTTCGGGCCACGGGGCGGAGGGCTTCTCCGCGCGGTGCCCGAACCGGTTCCTGTCCCTCGTCCGACGCCACGGGTATGTTGGGGCCGTTTCTTTCCGACTGAGCGCCCTCTCCGGAGCCATCGTCCATGAGCCAGCCCCGCGATCAGTGGACCTCGAACGTCGGCTTCATCCTGGCGGCCGCCGGCAGCGCGATCGGCCTCGGCAACCTGTGGAAGTTCCCGTTCATCACCTGGCACAACAAAGGCGGGGCGTTCGTGCTCGTCTACCTGCTGTGCATCGCAGGCGTCGGGCTCCCGGTGATGATGGCCGAGCTTCTGATCGGCCGGAAGACGCAGAAGAACCCGGTCGGCGCGCTCCGCGAGGCGATCGGTCCCGCGTGGGGGATCGTCGGCGCGTGGGGCGTGCTCGCCGGCTTCACGCTCCTGAGCTACTACACGGTGGTGGCGGGCTGGTCGCTCTTCTACCTGGTGAAGACGCTCGGCTGGAGCTTCATGGGCTTTCCGACCGGGACACACACGGCGGCGATCTTCAACGCGGCCGTGGCGGACGGCCCGCTCCAGATCCTGCTCTCCGCGCTCTTCATGGTCGCGACGGCGAGCGTCGTCTACTTCGGCATCCACGGCGGCATCGAGCGCGTGAGCCGCGTCTTCCTGCCGGTGCTGTTCATCATCCTGGTGCTTCTCCTCTTCGCGGCGCTCCGCATGAGCGGATCGGGCGAGGCGCTGCGCTTCATCTTCCGGCCCGACTTCTCGCAGCTGAAGCCCCAGGGAGTGCTCGAGGCGCTCGGTCACTCGTTCTTCACGCTCTCCCTGGGGATGGGGGCGATGATCACCTACGGGTCCTACATCTCCAAGGACAAGTCGCTGGTCGCGTCGGCCGGGATGATCGTGCTGCTCGACACGCTCGTCGCGCTCGTCGCCACCGTCATCATGTTCTCGGTCATCTTCACCGTGCCCGGAATGAGCGAGCAGGTCAGCGGCTCGACCGTCGGGATGCTCTTCATCTCGATGCCGCAGCTCTTCTACCAGGTGGTGCCGTTCGGACGGGTGCTCGGTCCGCTCTTCTACGTACTCGTGGCCCTCGCCGCGCTCACGTCCACGATCTCCATGCTCGAAGTCGTGGTGACCTACCTCATCGACGAGTGGCACCTGAGTCGGCCCCAGGCGGTCATCGGGAGCGCGAGCTCGATCTTCGTCGTCACGATCCTGTGCGCGCTCTCGTTTGGCGCCGTGCCGTCGCTGTCGGACTTCGTGGTGTTCGCCGGCAAGAAGGGGCTCTTCCTGACGCTGGACCACGTGCTCGCGAACTGGCAGCTCCCCATCGGAGGGCTGTTCATCACGCTCGGCTGCGGGTGGTTCATGACGCGCGAGGCGACGCGCTCCGAGCTGGTCGACGAGGGGACCCCCAAGTGGTTCAGCTACGGGATGTGGAGGCTCTTCATCCGCTTCGTGGCGCCCGCCGCGATCCTGGCGATTCTCGTGTCGGTCGCGTTCTTCGGGAAGGACTTCTCGTAGGGTCGGCGACGACGGGGGACCGAGAAGGGTGTAGGCGGGGTATTACATCTTTCGCCCTGCAACGGACCGAAGGCCTCGCGTGCTCCGATCCCCCTCCTTCCCCGAGGCACGTGACATGGCCCGAGTACGCATCGTCAAGCCGAATGGTAAGCCGTCCCCGTACTTCTGGAGCGACCAGGAATCCGGCGACGAATCGCACAGGACCGTCTTCAAGAGGACGGAAGAGGGCGTCAAGCGCATGAAGGGCGTCCACTTCGACGCGGTCCGGAACAAGCTGCGCAAGGACTGAACCCAGCGCGGAGGACGAGCCCGCGTAGAGGCCTGGTGGGCATGAGGCCGCGCCGGCCGTGAAGATCTGGGTGGACGCGGACGCCGCTCCGCGGGACGTGAAGGACATCGTCGCCAGGGCCGCGCTCCGGCTCGACGTGCCCGCGTTGCTCGTCGCCAATCAGCGGATCCAGGTGCCGGCGAACAACCCCCTCCTCACCGCCGTGAGGGTGCAGGGCGGCCCGGACGTGGCCGACGACTACATCGCCGAGCACGCGGAGGCGGGTGACCTGGCCGTGACCGCGGACATCCCGCTCGCGGCGAGGTTGGTCGAGAGGGGCGTGAGCACCGTCGATCCTCGCGGAGCGGAGTACACCGAGGCGAACATCGGCGAGCGACTCTCCGTGCGCGATTTCATGGACGGCCTCCGCTCGGCCGGCGTCGAGACCGGAGGGCCGGCCCCCTGGGGAGCGAAGGAGAAGCAGGCGTTCGCGGCCACCTTCGACCGGGTGCTGACGCGGCTGCTGAAGGCACGGTGAGCGCCGTGGCGCCGGAGGTATGGACCCTGAGGCGCGACGGCCCTCGGCTTGTCGAACGTGTTGAACGCCTTCGACCACGGCGTCGCGGCCAGAGCGGCCCCGGAAGCGAAGAGTTGCTTGACGAAGTCGCGGCGAGGGGTGGGATGGGTCATGATCGGGCCTTCGGGTCGGGTCGGGGATCGGATCGGGATGGACGCGGCCGGCCGGGTCACGGCCGGCGGCGCATCACGGCGACGACGATGGCCACCACGGCAACGAGGGCCACGATCCACCCGGCGGGCATGGCGCCGGAGGTATGGAGCCCTCCGTTGCTCGAGATCGCGAGCGCGGCCCCGAAGATCCCGGCGGCCACCGTCAACCCGAGGATCAGGCCACGGGCTGCACCGATCCCCCCGGACTTCCGCTGCGCCAGCATGAGCGCAGAGCGGATGTCTCGCGCCGAGACCGACGGGTGGGTGGTCTCGTAGTCGGAGATCACCTTCTCGATCTGCTCCGCCAGCTCCCGCGCCTGGTGGGAGGGGGGGGTGGGTGGAACGATAGGCACGTACAGGACGCTCATGGGGTCACCCCTCTGTCCGTTGTGGCGATCGCGCTCGCCGGACGTGTCCGTGATCGAGGCGCAACATGGTGGTTGCGTGGCCTCGGCCGCAAAACCCAAGAGGTAGGCGTCGCGCGGACGGACCCCTCGCTGGGAGGCCTGGATCGGCGACTCGACGCCGGAGCGCGGGGGGCGGCGCCGGAAGGTCTACAAGCTGCTGCCGGCAGGGGCGCGGGAGGTGCGCACCTGGTACGCAGGCATCCGGGAGCTGGCCGACGGCGTAGGCGCGAGGATGGACGCCCTGGCGGAGGCGGCGGGATGGGCGGGGACGCGTTCCGGCGCGCGATGCGCGTAGATCCGGTCGCGACCTTGCGGGAGGAGTGAGGCGGCCGCACAGTCGTTCGCGAGCCGTCACCGCCGAGGAGTCCCCGTCCATGCTGCGTTGGATCCGCAACAAGCGCTTCGATCTCAGGACGACGATCATCATCCTCGTCCTGGGGATCGCGTTCTGGGCGCTCTTCAGCTGGGAGCGGTACAAGGACTTCGTGCCGGCGGAGTACCGGCAAGCGCACGACAGCGCGCAGACACGGTGACGGGAGGCGCGCCAGCCACTTGAACCCGCGCGCGCGGCAGTGCCACGCGCCACCATGGGCGGGCCGCCTCGGCCCGCTCCGCCCTATCCCGCCAACCGTGTATCCGACGGGTCGAGTGCCTCGGCAACCGCGTCCCTGACCCGCTCCGGAATGTCCTCCTCGCGCTTCCAGCGGCTCGACGCCGTGCGCCAGTCGGGATCGACCCCGCGTTGCCGGTTCTCGGCAAGGAGCGCCTCGACGTTTCCGCGGAAACGTGGTGTCCGCTCCGGCACCGGTAGCCCGCGCCGATCGTAGAACACCGGCCTCCCCCCTGGCCATGGGTTCATCTCCACCCGGTATCCGTCCTCGTGCAGCAGCCGATGATGGTGATGGCAGAGCAGGATGAGGTTGTCGAGCTTCGTAGTCCCACCGTCCGCCCAGTGCTCGACGTGATGCGCGTCCGTGAAGCGAGAGCCGCAGCCTGGAAAGCGGCAGCCGTGGTCGCGGGCCTCGAGCGCCCGACGGATCGCGGGGGGAATCGTCCGGGTTCTGCGCCCGACATCGAGGATCGAGCCGTCGGATGCGTGGTCGATTCGAACCACGCCTGCGTCACACGCGAGCCGACGGGACGTTTCCGCGGACATGCGGGTGCCGTCCTCGAGCTCGGACATGCCGGGCTCGTCGTGGCGGTCGAGCGTGGCTGCCTCGACGTGCAGCACGACCTGATAGCGCTCGGCGCGCGTGCCGCTGCGGGGACCGTCGCCTGTGCATCTTCTTCCGCACTGCCGCGCGCCTTTCTTACAAAGAGATCGTCCCCCGCCGCCTCGATGGCGCGCATCAACAGCGCCCCCACCTCCGGGTCGAGCCGTCCCCGCACCACGTACATCCCGTCGTCGCCCGGAAACACGGACAGACACCGCGAATCATGACGGATCCGCTCGAGCTCGGCCTCATCCCTTCGGTTCAGCAGCTTCCACCCCCGCACCATCCGCTCGAGCTGCGCCGCGGTCGAGCCCGGTCCGGAAGGCGAGCCAGTGGGCACAGGTCCGATGCCCGGCCGCCTTCCACCCCTCGAGCTCGTCGAACTCGGCGATCAGCTCGAGCAGCCGGTGCGTCGCGGCGCAGATATGCGCCGACAGCGTGGCGATCTCGTCGCCGAGCTCCTCGAGGCGGTCGGACGCGGGGTCGTTCGCCCTGTATTCCGCCGCCTCCTCCCGCACCACCCACAGCATCCTCGTTCCACTCCTCCATCCCGAGGAACGACAACGACTTACACGATCTAAAGGGTGGTTTGCGAGCGCTCTCACGGGGCGCAGGAGACGTGAGGACGAGGTCGGAGACCGATCGGGTGGCGACGCCGGCGCGACGATCGTCATCGGACCGCGTAGCGCGTCCTCGCGCCTCCGACGACAGAGGTTCGCCCGCGTCGAGTCCCGCCCCCGTCCAAGCTGTCCATGGCTGGATGGGACATCGTGAGGTGGGGCGTCGGCCGGGCCCATCGCACGGGACGGGACGACATCGCCCAGGTGCCGCCGGCGCACCACGCCGCCTCGGCACCGCGCCGCCGGACGCTCTCAACCAACGGGAACGACCTCCCCTCCCCGACACCTCCGAACCCACCCGGGTGTAGGACCCCCCCGGTTTGTCGCCGAGCTCGCGCCACGGCTATGATGAGCACGCGGTCGACGCCCCGGTGGTCGGCCTTCCCAAACGGACGAACGGTCATGATCAAGAACCTTCTCGAGCGGCCCATCGAAAAGCGGCCGTCCACGCTCCGGCTGGAGGGGCGTGTCCTCTTCCTCCTCGACGACGCCGAGCTCGTGCGCGCGCAACTCTTCGAGCGCCGCGACCTCGAGCTCACCGACGAGCTGAAGGCTCGCCTGCGCGACCAGATCTCCACGGACGAGATCACCCCGGCCTACATCTGCTACTTCTTCGACGAGACGCTCGGGGAATTCCCGTACCTGGGCCTGCGCACCACCGACCGCGCGACCGGCTCGACCGAGTTTCCCGTCACGCGCGGCTCCGTGAAGGACGGCGGCTTCGTCTGCTCCGTCGCGGGCAAGCGCCGGGGCAAGGGAAGCTCCCGCGAGCAGAGCCCGTACGCCGAGCTCATGGCCGGCATCCGCCTCGTCGTCGCCGAGAGCATCGAGCGCATCTACGGGGAGAACTGCCAGAACCTGGGCATCCTCACCACGACCGACTTCTCGATCGTGGATCGGATCCGCGCGGGCGAGCAGATCGCGCTCTCGGAGTTCACCGAAGGCAAGGACGACATCACCCGCCAGATCATCGAGTACGGCGGGCTCTTCGAGTTCAACGTGGCGCGGCTGCAGGGCAAGGTCACGCAGCTGATGCCGGCGAGCCTGGAAGCCGACGCGACCCCGCGCCCCATGACCGTCGCCGAGAAGATCTTCGCGCGCCACTTCGTCGTGGACGCGTCCAAGGGCCTGGCCGGCGTCCCGTGGATCGAGCCGGGCGAGGCCGGCTTCTTCCGCACCGACATCCGCTTCAGCCACGAGTACGTCACGCCCATGTCGGCCATCTTCTTCGAGGAGAAGGTCGGCGAGGGAAGCCGCGTGGTGGACCCCGACTCCATCCTCTTCTTCCGCGACCACCTGGCCTTCCTCGACAAGGCGATGACGCAGGAGCGCATAGAGGAGGGGCTCCTCGACGTCGCCAACCAGCTCGAGGTGAAGCAGCGCACGTTCGCCGCCGAGCAGGGGATCAAGCTCTGGGGCGAGCAGATGGGCCACCGCCAGGGCTCCGAGGCGATCTGCCACTCGAAGATCCTCGAGCAGTACGCCGAGCCGGGGATGCTCATCATCGGCTCGGACTCGCACACGCCCCACGCCGGAGCGATCGGGGCGCTCGCGTTCGGGGTCGGCACCACGGCGATCTTCAACTCGTGGATCACCAAGGACGTGCGGGCGAGCGTGCCCGTCTCGTTCAAGGTCGTGATCTCGGGGGAGCCCGCCCCCAACGTCACCGCCAAGGACTACATGCTGGAGATCCTCCGCCACCCCTACATCCGCGACGGCCACGCGATCGGCCAGATCATCGAGTACGCCGGGCCCGCGGTCGAGGCGCTCAGCGTCGACGAGCGCGCCACCATGACGAACATGGCAGCCGAGGTCGGCGCGTTCACCGGCATCATCGCCGCGGACGACAAGTCCGTGGACTTCATGGTGCGCGAGCGCGGCATGCACCGGGCACGCGCCGAGGCGCTCGTCGAGGGGATGCGCTCCGACGAGGGCGCAGAGTACGTGAAGATCATCGAGATCGACGCGTCGACGATCCGGCCGATGGCCGCGCTGCCGAACGATCCGGGCAACGGCGTGTCGCTCTCGGAGCTGGAGGAGAAGAGGGTCCGCATCGACATCGCCTACGCGGGATCCTGCACCGCGGGCAAGAAGGACGACATGGACATGTACGCCCGCGTGTTCGCAGAGGCCGATGCCCAAGGGCTGCGCGTCCATCCGGACGTGCGCTGCTACATCCAGTGCGGCTCGGTGGACGTGCGCGAGTACTGCCGCGACCGGGGCTACCTGGACCTGTTCGACCGCATGGGCGCGGAGTTCATCGAGCCGGGCTGCGGCGCGTGCATCAACGCCGGTCCGGGCGTCACGGCATCGCCCGACGAGGTGTCGATCTCCAGCCAGAACCGGAACTTTCCCGGCCGCTCGGGCCCCGGGCAGCTCTACCTCGCCTCCCCGTATTCGGTGGCCGCGAGCGCCGTGGCGGGCTACGTGGCCGAGTGGACGCCGGGAGCGCGCTTCGATCCGGTGCGGGCCCGCAAGCTCGCCGTCGTCTGAGGGGAGGCACTCCTTTGTCCGGATCCGAGCACCTCGCGATCGTCACCGGAAGCAGCAGCGGCATCGGCCGCGCCGTCACCACGCTCCTCCTCGACCGGGGATGGAGCGTGCTCGGGGTGGCTCGGCGCGATCCGGAGCTCGACCACGAGGGTTACCGGCATGTGCCGCTCGACCTCTCGGACGTGCGCGACCTCGCCGGGACGTTCGAGCGCGTGGTCGCTCCGCTCCTTGCGGCCGACGGGATCCGCCGCGTCGGGCTCGTCAACAACGCGGCGGCCGTGGGGCGGCTCGGCACGATCGACGGAACGGACGCCCTCGAGGCGCTCGGGGTCTACGCGGTCAACGTCGTCTCCCCACTCTGGCTGATGGGGTTCGTCATCCGCCACACCCCCAGGGACGCCGCGCTCCGCATCGTCAACGTCTCATCGGGAGCGGCCGAGCGGGCCTTTCCGGGAATCGGCGAGTACGGGAGCTCCAAGGCCGCGCTCCGCCTGGCCACGCTCGCCGCCGCCGCGGACCTGGACTCCGAGCCGCTGCGCAGTCGGGCGACGGCCGACGCCGCCCTGCTCAGCTACTCGCCCGGCACCGTCGACACTCCGATGCAGGTCGAGACGCGCTCCGCGCCCGCCGACGTCTTTCCGTCCGCCGCGATGTTCAGGGGATTACACGAGAACGGACAGCTCGTGTCGCCCGAGGAGCCCGCGGCGGAGATGGTGGCGTTCCTCGAGTCGGAGCGTGCGCCTCGCGTCGGGGAGCGGCGCCTCGGGGATTCCTAACGGAGACCGCCGCGGTGGCGCGGCGACGGCCACGTTCGCCACCGCGCGCCCCCTCTTCCTTCCGCGGTGCGGATTTCCCATCGTTCCCGGGGCGGCGAGCATCGCCACCCGCACCTCCACCCGGAGTCTGTCGGTGCACCACGTCCCACCGTTCACCCCCGACCCGAGGCTTTTCCCGTTCGAGTCCCGGTGGTACGAGAGCCGGGTCGGCCCTGTGCACTACATCGACGAGGGAGAAGGTGACCCGATCCTCTTCCTGCACGGGAACCCCACGTGGAGCTTCCTGTATCGGGGGATCGTGATCCGACTCCGGAAGAAGTTCCGGTGCATCGCCCTGGACTATCCGGGCTTCGGCCTTTCGGTGCGTCCCGAAGACTACGGGTACTCGCCTGCCGAGCACGCCGACGTCGTAGGCGACTTCGTCCGATGGCTCGACCTGGGGCGGCTCACGATCATGGGCCAGGACTGGGGCGGGCCGATCGGGATGCGGGTGGCCGTAGACGAGCTGCCCCGCATGCGCGCGCTGGTCATGGGCAACACCTGGTACTGGCCGGTCGAAGCATGGCACATGAAAGCGTTCAGCTACATCATGGGCACCGCCCTCATGCAGCGTCAGATCCTCAACAAGAACTTCTTCGTCGAGAAGATCATGCCGATGGCGGTGAAGATCCCTCTCGCACCCGAGGTCATGCACCACTACCGTGAGGCCCTGCCGACGCCCAAGAGCCGCATCGGCGTGGCCGAGGCGCCACGGCAGATCCTGGCATCCGACCTCTGGCTCGGCGAGTTGGCAGACGACGTGCGCGACCGGCTCGCCAACGTGCCGCTCCTGCTCGTGTGGGGCCTCGACGACTTCGCCTTCCCGAGAACGTACATGGACCGCTTCCGCGAGGACTTCCGCGTCACGAGCGTGCATCGCCTGGACGCGAAGCACTTCATCCAGGAGGACTGTCCCGGCGAGATCGCCGAGGCCATCGAGCAGTTCCTGGAGACGCGCCCATGACGCTCCTCGTCATTGCGCTCGGCGGCGCGTTCGGCGCCGTGAGCCGCTACCTGGTCAGCGGATGGGTGCAGGCGCTGGGCGGCGAGTTCTTCCCGTGGGGAACGATGGCCGTGAACGTCGCCGGATGTCTCGCGCTCGGATTCGCGGTCGTGTGGCTGCAGTCGTCCATGGCATCGGCCGAGTTGAGGAGCTTCGTGACGATCGGCTTCATGGGCGCGTTCACGACGTTCAGCACGTTCAGCTACGAGACCCTCGAGCTGTTGCGTGACGGAGC
>CAZFIS010000011.1:0-41904 GCA_964519125.1 uncultured Gemmatimonadaceae bacterium
TCGGCGAAGCCCATGTAGGCCGAGCCCTCCATCTGGCCCTCGACCAGGACCGGATTCAGCGCGCGGCCGCAGTCGTGCGCCACCCAGATCTTCTTCACGTCGACGAAGCCGGTCTCTACGTCGACGTCCACTTCCGCGACGTGCGCGGTGAACGAGTATGCCGGAGAAGCGCCGATCGTGCCGCCACGGTACTCCCCGTGCACGTCCTTGGGCGTGTTGTACCAGCCGGTGGCGCCGAGCGTCCCGAACTTCGTCTCCGCGAGCTCGAACGCTTCGCGCATGGGCATCTGGCGCTGGGTGTCGGGCGCCCACAGCGCGAAGCCGCCCGCGAGCAGGACTTCGCCCGGCTTCACCTCCCAGTGCTCGGCCACCGCCTCCTGGACCTGGCGCCGGAGCTTACGGGCCGCGTCGATGGCCGCGTTGCCGAGCATGAACGTCACCCGACTCGAGTAGGAGCCCAGGTCCACGGGCGTGAAGTCCGTGTCTCCGCGGTAGACCCGCACGTGCTCGAGTGGCACGCCGAGTTCCTCGGCCGCGATCTGCGCCACGAGGGTGTCGCACCCCTGTCCGATCTCGCTCGCGCCACTGAACACCGCGACCCGTCCCGAGCGGTCGAGTTGCATCTGCACCGCAGACTGAGGCATCTCGTTCGGGTAGACCGGATAGTTCGTGCCGGAGATGTACGTCGAGCCCGCGACGCCCACGCCGCGCCCGAAGGGGAGCCGGCGGAACTTGTTCCTCCAGCCGCTCGACCGCTCGACCGCGTCGAGGCACTCCAGGAATCCGTTGGACGTCACACGCAGCTCGTTGATCGTGCGCGTATGCTCTCCCAGGAAATTCAGCCGTCGGAGCTCGATCGGATCCATCCCGATCCGCTCGGCGAGCTTGTCCATCTGCACCTCGAACGCGAAACGCGGCTGCACCGAGCCGTGTCCGCGCTTGGGCCCGCACGCGGGCTTGTTCGTGTACGCGCGCGTGGAGTCGAAGCGGTACGCCGGCATCGCGTACGGCGCGCACAGGAGCTGTCCGGAGTAGTAGGTCGTCACGAGCCCGAACGACGCGTATGCGCCGCCGTCCAGAACGATCTTCGCGTCGACGCTGCGGAGCTTCCCGTCGTGCCCGCACCCGGTGCGGTACTTCATGTGGAAGGGGTGGCGGCCGCGATGGGCATAGAACACCTCCTCGCGCGTGTAGAGGATCTTCACCGGCCGGCCGGTCTTCATGGCGAGCTTGGCCACGCAGAACTCGAGGTCGAACGGCTCGCTCTTGCCTCCGAACGCGCCTCCGACGAGTGGCTGGAGGACACGAACCCGTGCGGGATCCACATCGAGCACATGGGCGAGCTCGCGGTGCAGGTAGTGGGGCACCTGCGTGGCGGACCAGACCGTGAGCTTGCCCCGGGGCCCGCTTCCGGCCGAGGCTTCCGCGCCGCCGTCGGGCTCCCACAGGCCGATGGCGCAGTGGGGCTCGATGGGCGTGTGGGTCGTGCCCTCGAAGAAATACTCCCCCTCGACCACCACGTCCGCGCCGTCCATGAGCTCGTCCACCTCACCGAACTCGAGGTGGACGTTCTTCGTGACGTTCCCGTTCCGGCCCGGCTTGTGGGGCTCGTGGACGTAGGGCGTCGAGCCGTCGGCCTCGAGCGCCGCGAACGGGTCGAGGAAGGCGGGCAGCTCCTCATACTCGACGAGGATCGCGTCCAGGGCCGCGAGCGCCGTGTCCTCGTCCACCGCCGCGACCGCCGCGACCCCGTCCCCGATGTAGCGGACCCGGTCGAGCGCCAGCGGATACTCGTCGGGCGTCCACGGGATGATGCCGTACGTCGTGGGCATGTCCCGACCCGTCACGACGCCGCGTACGCCCTCCATCGCCTCCGCCTCGGAGGTGTCGATCGAGACGATGCGCGCGTGGGGGTGGGGGCTCCGCAGGATCTTGCCGTGCAACATGCCCGGAAGCTTGATGTCGTCCGTGTAGACGGCTCTTCCGGATGACTTGTCCCGCCCCTCGACCTTCCGCTGGGAGCGGCCGATCAGCGTGTAGCCGGAGGGTGGCTCGCGCGGATCGCGGCTCATGACTCCGCCTCCCGCGCCTCACGCAGCCGGGCCGCGGCTGCCTCGATCGCGTCGTAGATCTTCGTGTAGCCCGTGCAGCGGCACAGGTTGCCCGAGAGCGCCTCCTGGATGTCCTCGCGCGTAGGCGAGTCGGTACGGTCGAGGAGCGCGGCGGCGGAGCAGAGGACTCCGGGTGTGCAGAAGCCGCACTGAGCGGCGCCCTTGAGGTCGAACTCGTCCTGGAGCGGATGGGGTCCCCGGGGGGTGGCGAGCCCCTCGACCGTCACGATCTCGTGACCCTCGGCCTCGAAGACCGGAGTGATGCACGACAGCGTCGGCCGTCCGTCGAGGATCACCGTGCACGCTCCGCAGTCGCCTTTGTCGCAACCTTGCTTCGAGCCGGTCAGACCGAGCACGTAGCGCAAGGTCTCGAGAAGCGTGTAGTGCGAGGGGACGCCGACCTCGTGGAGGTCGCCGTTGACACGCAGGTGGACGATGTCGGTCACGGGAGGCATGTGCCTGCAAACTTGCATTCGCGGGCGCGGGCGACAAGCACGGGCGGGCGGCGGCGGGTATGTCGGCGGGAGTTCACCGGCCGTATCGCCTGTCTTCGCCGCCTCCTACTCGCCGCAGCCCGGCATCCGGAAGCCGCCGATGCGGGTCGAGTAGGCGCGTGCGCCCTTCTTCAGGTAGTCGCCGACGTACCAGACCGTGCAGTCGTCGGTCGGGTCGAGCGCCGCCGTCGTGTAGTCCTCCCAGCGGTAGGTATCGGTCTGGGCGGCCTCACCCCGGGCCAGGACCGTCTCCCCGAACGTGAGCTCGCCCAGGGGATCGCCGGGCGCGCGGCCCGTGAAACGCTGGCCCGGAAAGTCGTTGGCACCTCCGAAGGAGTACCCGATGCCGATGTTGCCGAACTTGTCGATCGTGCCGCTCGGGAGCCACCGATACGCGCCGTCGCCCAGGTAGGTGCCTTGCTGATGGAGCGACACGGCGCCGCTCCGCGCGTCCACGCGGAACTCGTACCAGCGGATGCCCCCGCCTCCCTCCTTCGTGTGGACCGACTGGACGGCAAGGATCGACGCGTGGTCGCCGAACCTGCGGTAGACGAGCCGCGGCATGATCTTGTCCCCGGGCTGGCCGAGGACGCTGTCCGTGCCCGGCTGGGGCACGCAGGCGAACCGGCCCTGGCAGAGGAACTCGTAGGGGGCGACCCGGATCTCGGTCGGGCCGGTGATCCGGGTCTGCGACGGGTCCTTCCAGTCGACGTGGTACCGCCATACCTGGACCACGCTGTCCTCGAACACGCCGCCGACGCGCGAGCCCCGGTTGGCCATGATGAGGTTCGGCGCGCCGGGGGGTGGCAGCGCCTCTCCTTCCAGGTCGGCGTTGTTCAGGAAGTTCACGTTGTCGAGCACGATGCACTGCTCCGTGGCCGGCTCGCCCAGGAGCATGGCCTGGCGGTCGACGACGCACGCGTGCCGCTGCGTGGCGATGCTGTCGGAGATGCGATGGTCTCCCGTGCTCGTCGGCACGTAGTACCCATCCGGCCAGACGGCCGGACGCGGGAAGTCGGGGAAGAAGGGCCGCAGGAACTCGTAGCGGTAGTACGCCCCGAGCGGATCGGACGTCGCGCTGAGGGCGTAGCACATGGCCCACACGCCCTGGGGTTGCTGCGCGTCTTCCGTCCGCCGCTCCCGTGCGCGCTCCCGGCGGGCCGCCGGGGTCAGGGAGGTCCCTGGAGGCGGCGGCGCCGGCTGGAGCAGGACGGCCGGTGGACCCGGCTGGCCGGCGACGCCGATCACGCTCTCACGGGCGCCGTCCGCGGCCGTGAAGGGCTTCGGCTGGTCGGGGCGGTACGGGTTGCGGGAGAACATGGGCATGACGATGAGCCAGCGGCCGGCAAGCTGGTCGTAGCGGACCACCGCGTCCCCGCTGTTGCGCTCCTCACAGTCACCCCCGAAACCCCTGAACACGTCGTTGACCGGCACGGGACCGAAGAGGACACGGCCGGTCGTATCGTACTTCGTACCCTTCTTCGTGTAGATCGCCATACCGAAGCCGTTGGCGATCTGGAAGACATTGTCGGGCCCGACAGCGAGGCTGTTGTCGGATGGGTTCCGCGCCCGGCGCGTACCCTGCGGCCCATCGAATCCCACGCCGAGCCCGTCGAAGCTGGCCACGAGCCGGGCCGCCGGCTCGTGGCCCGGCGTCCGTTGCTCGACGTCGCGCGACTGGCGCACCGCGGCCACCAGAGCCACCGCGCACGCGGCCGCAAGGGCGATGGAGAGGGCGGGGCGTATGCCCCGCCCTCTCTCCGTCGTGTGCCTTACTCGCCGCACCCTGGCATCTGGAACGCGCCGATCTTCGTCGAGTAATCGGTCGCGCCCTTCTTCAGGTAGTCGCCGACGTACCAGACCGTGCAGTCGTCGCTCGGATCGAGCGCCGCGGTCGTGTAGTCCTGCCAACGCTCCGTGTCGGTCTGGGCCGCCTCACCCTGGGCCAGGATCGCCTCCTTGAACGTGAGCTGGCCGAGCGGATCGCCCGGCTTGCGGCCCGTGAACCGCTGACCGGGGAAGTCGTGGGGTCCGCCGAAGGAATACCCGATGCCGATGTTGCCGAACTTGTCGATCGTGCCGCTCGCCATCCACCGATAGTCGCCGTCGCCGAGGTACGTGCCCTGCTGGTAGAGCGAGACGTGGCGGCTCTTCGGGTCCACGCGAAACTCGTACCAGCGGACGCCCCCGCCTCCCTCGGCCGTGTTGATCGAATGCGTGGCGAGGATCGACTCGTGATCCTTGAATCGGCGGTAGACGAGCCGCTGCATGAGCTTGTCGCCCTGCGAGTCGAGACGGCGGGTCACTCCGGGCTGGGGTACGCAGTTGCTGAGCTGGCCGTCGCACAGGAAGTGGTACGGCGCCACCTTGATCGGCGTCGGGCCGGTGATCTTCGTGTTCGAGGGGTCCTTCCAGTCGACGTGGTACTGCCAGACGTTGATGACGCTGTCCGCGAAGATGCTGTCGAGCTGTCGTCCGCCGGCGGCCATCATGATGTTGGGTGCCCCGGCCGGCGGTGGCGTCATGCCGTCCACGTCCGCGTTGTTGAGGAAGCTCACATTCTCGACGATCACGCACTGCTCCGTGGCCGGCTTTCCCTCGAGCATGGCCCGGCGATCGGCGACGCACGCGTGCTTCTGCGTGGCGATGCTGTCCGAGATGCGGTGGTCTCCCGAGCTGGTGGGGATGTAGTACCCATCCGGCCAGACGGCCGGGCGGGGATAGTCAGGGAAATACGGACGCAGGAACTCGTAGCGGTAGTATGCGCCCAGCGGGTCCGACGTCATGCTCACGGCGTAGCACATGGCCCACACGCCCTGGGGTCCCTGGGCCTCTTCCTGTCGCTGCTGCCGGAGGCGCTCACGCATGTGTTGGAAGCGCGCACGACGCGCGATCGAATCCGCGCGGGTCTCGGGCGGAGGCGGCGCCGGCTGGTACATGATCGCCGGCCCGCCCGGCTGACCCGGAACACCGACGACGCTCCTGCGCGCGCCGTCGGCCGGCGTGAAGGGCTCGGGCTGATCCGGGCGATACGGATTGCGCGAGAACATGGGGAGGACGATGAGCCAGCGTCCTGCGAGCTGGTCGTAGCGGACCACGGCGTCGCCGCTGTTGCGTGCCTCGCAGTCGCCTCCGAAGCCCTTGAAGACGTCGTTGACCGGCACGGGACCGAAGAGCACACGGCCCGTCGTGCCGTACTTCTTCCCCTTCTTCGTGTAGACCGCCATGCCGAAGCCGTTGACGATCTGGAAGATGTTGTCGGGTCCGACGGCGAGGCTGTTGTCCGAGGGGTTGCGCGAGTGGCGTGTACCCTGAGGTCCCTCGAATCCCTCACCGAGCCCGTCGAAGCTGGTCACGAGCCGGGCCGCCGGCTCCGTGCCCGGCCGCTTCTGCTCGACCTGCTCGGCGGTACGGTGCGGAGCCTCGGTGCGGGCCATCCGCGAGCCGGGACGCGACGGCCACGCGGAGGGGGGTGCTTGCGGTGTGCCGCCTTCGGTGCGCTGGCCGAGCGACGCGAGCGCCGGCGAAGTGTCGTGGGCGACAGCCCGATGAACCGTGGTCGGTCCGAAGACCGGTCCGGAGGAGTCGGGGCGCTCGGCGGCGACGCGAGCCCGCGCCTGGCCGAGCCGACCGGCGCCGACGAGGGTCACCACGCAGGCGGAAGCGACCGCGGTGGCTTTTCCTGCTCTCAGAAGGCCATGCATGGGCCATCTCACTCACTGGACAGGGGACATATGGAACGCTGCCGGCGAAGCGGCAGGCCCGTTGGGGCGGGCCCGTCGGCGCTCCAGCATCGCACGTCGACCATGGCGAACGTGGGGACGCACGCTAGGTCGGGTCGCCGCGGCGAGCAAGACCACCTTTGTGCGGCGGGGGGCAGCATCGCCCGAAGCGCTTGGTCATCCACGCTTCCCTTCGTAGGCTTAGGAGGATGCGCTCGGAACCGTCTCCCACCTGCCCGTGAGGGCGCCGAAGCGCCACCGCAGCCGACCCGACTCCGAGGGCCGGGATGCACGTGCCGTCCAGGGGGAGAAGATCATGAGGCTCTGCGTGCCCACAGAGGGCGAAGAAGGACTCGCTGCCCGCCTGAGCGACCAGTTCGGCCGGGCACCCGCGTTCACCGTGGTCGACACGATGAGCCCCGCGGTCGAGACGTTTCTCAATCCCGAGCGGCGTCGCGACCACGGGCGCTGCGCGGTTGCCACCTACCTCGCCGATCGGAACGTGGAGGCGGTGGCCTCTCGCGAGATCGGTCGCAACTCGCTGGAGTCCCTGAGCGCCCTCGGGATCGCGGTCTACAAGACGGCGGGGCTCACCGTGAGGGAGGTGCTCGACGAGGCGCGCAGCTCGAGGTTGGAGCGGGTGGACGGCCCGGCGCGGTGATGGATGGACGAGCGGGGACCCGGGGGGCCCGCAGCCCATGTCGGGTTGACTGCGCGGTCGATAGCTTGTTTTGGCCCGGAGCGCCGGGCGCCGATCAGCGACCCAACGCACGGAAGGCAGTCTCTTCTTGAGCAACCTCCCACCGTGGACGTTCGAGGGGCACCGACGAGGAACCTTCCGACGGCTGCTCACTCCGCCCAGGCTCCTGGTGGGGTCGTTTCTCGGCCTCATCGGGGCGGGCACCGTCGGCCTCATGGTCTTGCCGGGTCTGTACACGGGTGAGCCGCTCTCCTGGATCGACGCGCTGTTCACGGCGACGAGCGCGGTGTGCGTGACCGGTCTCGTGGTCGTCAACACGGCCACGCACTTCACCTTCTGGGGCGAAGCGTACCTGCTCCTGCTGATCCAGCTCGGGGGCCTGGGCATCCTGACCTTCACCACGCTCATCATCCTGGCGTTGGGGCGGCGCCTCTCCCTGCATCACCAGGCGACGGCGGCGGCGCAGGCCGAGCTCGTTCCCGAGATCGATTTCAGGAATCTGGTGCGCAACGTCGTGCTCTTCACGCTGGTCATCGAGGCGGTGGGCGCGGTCATCCTGGCGGTTCTGTGGCTTCCCCGGTACCCGGTCGCCCGCGCCGTCTGGCACGCGATCTTCCAGTCCGTGAGCGCGTTCTGCAATGCGGGCTTCTCGTCGTTCCCGGACTCGCTGATGAGCTTCCAGACCTCGCCGCTGACGCTGGTCACGATTGCCGCGCTCATCGTGCTGGGCGGGCTCGGATTCTTGACCCTGGAGGAGCTGCACCTGGGCTGGAACCGCTCCCCGGGGCGCCGTCTGCGCCTCTCGCTCCACTCGCGCCTCGTGCTCGCGACAACGGCGGTGCTCATCGTCGCGGGATGGCTCGTGTGCACGTCGCTGGAATGGTCGAACACGTTGGCCGGGCTGCCCCCGCTCGACCGCATCGTCAATGGGCTCTTCATGAGCGTGACGGCGCGCACCGCCGGGTTCAACTCGGTGGACTACGCGTCGACCACCCCGGGGACGAACTTCTTCACGATCCTGCTCATGTCGGTCGGGGGGTCCCCGGGCTCGACCGCGGGCGGGATCAAGACGACGACGCTCGCGGTGTTGGCGCTTCTGGCGTACGCGAAGCTGCGCGGGCGCGGGTTCACGGGCACGCGTACGCGCTCCCTTCCGGAAGAGACGATCCACCGGGCGATCGGTTTGGTCGTCGTCGCCTTCTCCGTGGTCACGCTCGGGATCCTCATCCTGGCCGTTACCGAGCTCGGGCCGAGTGCCGTCGGTCACGGGCAGGCAGGGTTCTTCGGCTACATGTTCGAGGCGGTGAGCGCCTTCAACACCGTGGGCCTCTCCATGGGGGTGACCCCGCATCTGTCCACGACGGGAAGGCTCGTCGGCGTCGCGCTCATGTACGTCGGCCGGGTCGGCCCCCTGAGCGTCGCAGCGGCCATCTCGCTCGAGGACGTCGTGCGGTCCGGGGGATTCCGGTTCGCATACGAGGACGTGATCATCGGATGACGAGGAGAGTCCAATGAAGCGGTTCGTGATCGTGGGGCTCGGCAATTTCGGCTCGTCGGTGGCCGAGGTTCTCCAGTCGATCGGACACGACGTGGCCGCGCTGGATCGCGACGCGGACCGGGTGGACAACATCGCGCGTCTCGTGACGCGGGCGGCCGTGGGCGACGGTACAGACGTCCGCACGCTCCGCAGGATCGGCGCGGAGGACGCGGACGCCGCCGTGGTCAGCACGGGCCAGGACATCACCGCAAGCGCGCTCACGACGCTCGTCCTGAGGGATCTCGGCGTCCAGGAGATCTACGTCAAAGTCATCTCCCAGGTGCACGCGCGCCTCATCGAGAAGATGGGCGTCACGGAGACGATCTTCCCGGAGCGCGAGTCGGGGATCCTCCTCGGCAAACGCATCTCCAGGAGCGCGCTCCTCAACTACGTGAAGCTCGGCACCGACTTCAGCCTCCAGGAGATGGAGGTTCCGGAGGCGTGGGTGAGCCACACCTTGAGAGAGCTCCAGTTGCCGTCGAGGCACGGGATCTCGGTCGTGGCGGTCCACGACGTGCTCATGGACGAGATCTACCCGGTCCCCGACCCGGACGCGCCGCTCAAGGAGTCGGATACGCTCCTGGTGGCCGGCAGGGACGAGAACCTGGCGAAGGCGACCGAGGGGGGCATGGAGAGCTGACGGGCCTCAGGCTCTCCCTTCGGGGAGCCGGCCTTCACGCTCCACGAGCTTCGCGGCCACAAGCGCGCGTGCTTCGATGAGCGCGTGGGGGAGGGGCAACAGCGGCTCGATGCGGGCGAGGCGCGCGCGCAGCTCCTCCCCCTGGTACAGCTCGGCGAGCACGGTGCGCGTCTCGGTCCGGATGCGGTCGGCCGCGCGCTCGAAGACCAGGAGCGCGAGCGCGCGATGCTCCGCCCCTTCGGGCTCCTCGCTCCCGAAGCCCAGCTTCTCCACGCGCAGCACCACGCTCTCGGCCGCGTAGATCTCGATGACGATGTCGGCGAGGCTCGAGAGGAACTGCTGGTGGTCGGCGTCGGCGATGCGGTCCGGCCCGAGGTGCTCCACGCTGTCGCGCACGAGGATGCCGTAGAGCGTCTTGAACGACGCGAGCGCGCCCGGAAGCGTGGAGAAGCTCCCGGTGCCGCGCTCCGGCGCCGCCCCTCGCCCCTCGCTCGCAACCATCGCGGCGAGATCCTGCGGGCTCATCCCCGCGAACCGCTTCAGGATCGAGCGCTGCGCGTAGAGGCGGCAGATCTCGTTCGTTCCCTCGTAGATGCGGGTGATGCGCGAGTCCCGGTACATATGGGCCGGTGGATATTCCTCGCTGAAGCCGTAGCCGCCGAAGACCTGAACGGCCTCGTCCGCGACGCCGTTGTACGCCTCCGACGCGTAGACCTTGGCCATGGCGCATTCGACGGAGAATTCGGCCAGCACGCGGAGCCGCTCGTCGGGCGAGACTTCGCCCCGCTCCTTCATCGCCTCGAGCGCCCGGTACACGAGCCCGGCGGTGCGGAAGGCGACCGTCTCGGAGGCCCATGCCCGAGCCCCCATGTCCGCCAGCTTGCGGCGGATGAGGCCGAACCCCGCGATGGGCTGGCCGAACTGGACGCGCTGCGCGGCGTAGACGGTGGCGGCTTCCAGGGCCGCGGCCGCGCCCGCCGAGCTCGTCGCGCTGAGCTTGAGCCTCCCCATGTTGAGTGTGCAGAACGCGACCTTGTGCCCCTTGCCGACCTCGCCCAGCACGTTCTCGACCGGCACGCGTACGTTCTCGAGGGAGAGCGCGCACACCGACGAGCCGTGCTGGCCGAGGAGGCGTTCCGGAGGCGCGACCTCCAGACCGGGCGTGTCCCTCTCGACCAGGAAGGCCGTGAAGTGCTCGCCGTCCACTTTGGCGAACAACACGAAGAGGTCGGCCCATCCCGCGTTCGTGATCCATTGCTTGGTGCCGTTCAGCACGAAGTGGCCACCGGCCTCGTCGAGGACGGCCTTCGTGTGGATGTTCATCGCGTCGGAACCGCTGCTCGGCTCGGTGAGCGCGAACGCCGACAGCATGCGGCCGTCCATGCAGGGATGGAGGTACTTCTCCACCTGCTCGGGAGTGCCGAAATAGACGATCGGCAGCGTGCCGATGCCCTGGTGGCCGAACACCACCGAGTTCATCGGGCCGAGCTCACGGGCCGCCGTGCACATCCCGGTGACGGCGAGCACGTTCAGGTCGAGCCCGCCGTAGGCCTCCGGCACCTCCAGCATGAAGAGCCCCAGCTCGGCGGCCTTCTCGAACAGGCGGCGCACGGTGTCGCGGTCGCCGGCCAGGAGCGCGTCCATGACGGGCGCCACGTCCCGTTCCGAGAAGTCCCGCATGGTACGGGCGAGCATGAGCTCTTCCTCGCCGAGGTCGTCGGGCACGACGACGTCTTCGGGTTTCACTGCATGCAGGAGGAAGCTGGCACCGGACTCGTGGCTGGACGCCATGGTCGTCTCTCCCAGGGGAAACGTCGGGTGGGCGGCCCGCGCCCGGACGCGAACCTGACGAAAGGTACGCCCCGAGCCGCGCATCGGGAGAGGGTGGCGGCCTTCGACGTTGCGGGGGCCGCGCGCTACATTGCTGGGGCCCGTACGCCCCGCGGCGGCCGGACCACGGGCAAGACAACCCATGGACCCTCCGGGAGCTTTTCCCTTGAAGCGAATCCTGGTCACGGGAGCCGGCGGACAGATCGGCTCCTGGCTCGTACCCGAGTTGCGTCGTCGCTACGGCGGCGACAACGTCCTGGCCACCGACGTCCGCACGCTGGCGCCGGAAGCCGTGGAGGCAGGCCCATTCCAGGTCCTCGACGCCACCAACGCCAAGGCGATCGGCCAGGCGGTGATGCGGCACGAAGCCGACACGATCTACCACCTGGCGGCGATCCTCTCGGCGGTCGGCGAGCGCGATCCGCGCCTGGCCTGGCACGTCAACATGACGAGCCTGGAGGCCGTGCTCGAGGTCGCGCGCGACCAGGAGTGCGCCGTGTTCACGCCGAGCTCCGTGGGCGCGTTCGGTCCCGACACGCCGAAGAACCCGACGCCGCAGGACACGCTCATGCGTCCCACCACGGTCTACGGGATCACGAAGGTGGCCGGGGAGTTGCTGTGCGACTACTACCACCGGCGTTACGGGGTGGACACGCGCGGCGTGCGCTTTCCCGGGCTGATCTCCTACGGAGCCCCTCCCGGGGGAGGCACGACCGATTGGGCGGTGGACATCTTCCGGGACGCGGTCGAACGCGAAGGCTACAGGTGTTTTCTCCAGCCCGACACGACCCTCGACATGATGTACATGCCCGACGCGGTGCGGGCGGCCATCGGCGTGATGGAGGCCGAGCCGGGCCGTCTCGTGCACCGCAACGCGTTCAACGTCACCGCCATGCAGCTCTCGCCGGAGATCCTCGCGGCCGAGATCCGCAAGCACATCCCCGGGTTCCAGATCGACTACGACGTGGATCCCGTGCGCGAGGCGATCGCCGAGTCGTGGCCGGACCGAATGGACGACTCGGCCGCGCGGGCGGAGTGGGACTGGGCGCCCGAGTACGACATGAGCGCCATGACCGAGGACATGCTGACGCACTTGAGACAAGGCTAGAACGATGCCACTGGATCGACTGAGCGGAGTGCTCGAAGCGCACGTGAAGGGCCTGGAGGACGCCGGCACCGCGAAGGGCGCCGAGAAGGTCGTCGTCGCGGTGAAGCCGGCCGAGGGCGATCGCGGCCCGCGCTTCCTGCTCCGGGGCGAAGGCGACAAGGAGTTCATCCGCCTGAACTCGAACTCGTACATGGGGCTGGGTCTGAGGCCCGAGGTCATCGCCGCGGAAGAGGATGCGACGCGCGCGTTCGGGGCCGGTCCGGGCGCGGTGCGGTTCATCTCGGGAAGCTATGAGGCGCACCTGGCGCTCGAGCGGAAGTTGGCCGCGTTCCACCGGCGCGAGGCGGCAGTGGTCTTCTCGTCGGCGTACGCGACGGTGGTGTCGACCGTCACGCCGCTCGTCACGCCCGAGACCGTGCTGATCTCCGACGAGCTGAACCACAACTGCATCATCAACGCGATGCGCCTGGCCCGGCCCGCCGGCAAGGAGATCTACGCACACCTGGACATGGAGGGGCTGGACCGCGCCCTCGATGCGTGGAAGGGCAGGGCGAAGCGCGCGCTCGTGGTGACGGACGGCATCTTCTCGATGCGCGGCGATCATGCGCCGCTCGACCGTATCATGGAGCTGTGCACGCGGCACGACGCGGGGTACGAGGAGAACGTCGTCTGTCTCGTGGACGACTCCCACGGGGTGGGCGCCTTCGGGCGCACGGGCCGCGGGACAGAGGAGCACACGGGCTCGGCCCCGGTGGACGTCCTCGTCGGCACGCTCGGCAAGGCGTTCGGGGTCAACGGCGGGTACGTGGCGGCCAACGCGGCAGTCGTCCGATTCCTGCGCGAGTCGTCGCAGATGTACATCTACTCCAATCCGATCACCGTCGGCGAGGCGGCCGCCGCGCTCGAGTCCGTGGAGATCGTCGACAGCCCGGAGGGCGTGAAGATGCTCGAGCGCCTGCGTGCCCTCACGAAGCGGTTCGAGGAGGGGCTCAGCCGGATCGGTATCGAGACGATTACGGGCCCGCACCCCATCGTGCCTCTCATGATCCGCGACACGGCGAAGACCCGGGACCTGGTGGCGTACCTGTACGAACACGGCGTGCTCGTCACGGGTCTCGCGTATCCGGTCGTGCCGAAGGGCGACGAGGAAATCAGGACCCAGATCAACGCCGACCACACGGAGGCTGATCTCGACCACGTGCTCAGCCTCCTGGAGGCGTACGTGGGCTGAGGTGGTCGGGCGGTGCGCAGTCCGCGTCGCGCGCGCCGTTTGGCCGTTTGCAGGATCACGGACGCCGCACGAAACGGGTGCGGATCGCGGCCGGATGCTGCACTTTGAATGGATCTTCCCGCGGACACCTTCTCCGAGGAGCACATGGAAACGCAAAACGGCGACGCGGCGACTGTCCTTTTCATGTTGGCGTTGCTGACGTTCGCGGTCGTGCTCGTGGACGATCGGTGGCTTCGCACGGCGGTCGCGTTCGTTCCGGCGATGCTCATCGTCCAGCGCGCGCTCTCCGCGTCGAGAAAGGGCGAGGAGGGACCGAGGATCGGAGCGGCGGAACGGCGGAACGACGTCCAGGTGCGCAGCTACATCGATGAGCTCCTCAAGCACTTCCGGGAGTTCTATAGCACGTGCCACCTGATGGCCAACGGTCTCATCCAGCCCGAGGATGCCGAGAAGCGCGCCGGACGTCTGGAGCACGACCTCAACCGGCTCCTGGCCGACGTCACGGAGGCGGCGCGCGAGGCGAGCTCTGAACCGCGGTCCTAGGGAAGATCTGCCCCTGCGCCGGGTCGAGCGCCCGGCCGCCCGTGTCGCCTCAGGGTGAGGGAGCGGCCACGGGACGGAGGGGATGCGCCTCCGTGTTGAAGACCACCTTGTCGAAGTCCAACGCTCCCGGGTTCGCGAGGAGATAGGCGTACTTCAGGGTCTCGGCGAGGAAGAACGACGGCATCTCGTCTCCTTTCTGCTGCGTCCGGATGTCCAGGAGCCGCGTGAATCCGTTGGCCACCCGGGTCGCCTTCACGATCCGGTGGAAGATGTCCTCCCCCATCTTCCGATAGCGCTCGTTCCCGGTGAGCACGAAGAGGTAGTACGCGGACTCGAGCGCCTCGGGCCTCAGGTCGTAGCCTGGATCGAGGATCTTTCCGGTGGCGTAATCGAAGGACTCGGGCTCGATGCCGTAGCGCGTCCACATGGAGTAGACCGACTGCATGAGGCGCTCGGCGCGCGGGAGGTCCCCCCCCAGCGCGAGCACGGCCGGAAGGTACGCCTGCAGGGCGCCGAAGGTGGTTGCCGTGCGCTTGCCCGTGTTCATGTCCACCACGCCGTACCAGAGACCCGTCGCGGTGGAGTCCGCCACGTACTTGTTCAACGAATCGACGCTCGACGTCCACATGCGCTGGTCCTGCGCGTCTCCGAACAGGAGCCACGATTTGAGCAGGTACTCGTAGTAGGAGTCGATGCGGCCGCCCACGTGGCTGTCGGTCCTGAGCCACGTGCCGGTGTCGACGTCGATGACGGTGCCGACCAGGCCGATGGGGGAGCGGCGCTCATAGACCGCGTCGTCGGCGCGGCGGGCCGCGTTCGCGTAACGCGGATCGCCCGTGATTCGTGACAGGAGGCCGAACTCGAGCCGGAGCGTGCCGATCTCGGCCGGGTTGTTGTCGGGGTCCTCGGTGGCGCCCGTGGCGAGGTTCACCCGGACGTAGGGCATTCCGGTGGGAGAGGAGAACGCGGGCAGCAGGCGGTTGCCCAGGTCCTTGGCCAGCGCGAGCCAGCGAGGATCTCCGTCATGCTGGTAGGCCGACAGCAGCCCACCGAGCAGACGGATGTTGACCTCGAAGACCTGCACGGTCATGTCGTGGTCGAACGAGAGGTGGCCCAGGATCAGCGCCTTGGCCGAGTCGGCCTCCTGGGTGAGACCCATGAGGAGCATCGTGTCGTAGGCGTCGACCGGCGTCATGAGCAGAGGAGCCGCGTACCAGTCGTGATATCCCCCGCTGACGGGCAGCAGCTGATCGTGTCCCCAGGCATAGCGGACGTAGCCGCCCCATGCGTGCAGGAACGCATCCTTCACCTCGCCGGCGAAGGCGGAGTCGGTGGGGAGACCGGTCACCGCGTGCGCAGGCCGCGCGGGAGCCGCGGGGCGGTGACAGGCTGAAAGCGTCAGGGTCAGAGCGAGACCGAGCAGGGCGAGTCGTCTCATGGAACCGTCGGGAGAGAGTCGAGGTCGTAAGCGTGTGGATGATTCTTCATCGCCCTTCGACTTTGCGCCACCTCGGAGGGATGCCCGGGGACTCCTGCTCGGCGTACCTCGGCGTCGGATCTCGAGGCGCCGGAGCGCACACCCGGGCCGATCCCTCCCCCCCCGATTGATCGTCCACCCCCCACCTTCATACCTTTCGAGGTGCCGGTCGAAGTCGAACATCCAGGTGCTCCCGGCCGATACCTGCCAACCCCTCCGGAGGACCCGTGTCCGGTCATAGCAAGTGGTCGACGATCAAACGCAAGAAGGGTGCGATCGACGCCAAGCGGAGCCAGGTCTTCACCAAGCTGATCCGCGAGATCACCGTGGCGGCGCGCCAGGGTGGTGGAAGTCCCGAGTTCAATCCCCGACTGCGGCTGGCGGTGGATACCGCAAAGGCCGCAAACATGCCGTCGGACAACATCGACCGGGCCATCAAGAAAGGGACGGGCGAGCTCGAGGGCGTGCGCTACGAGGAGATCGTGTACGAAGGATACGGGCCGGCGGGAGTCGCACTGTACGTCGAGACCTTGACCGACAATCCGAACCGGACGGTGGCAGACCTGCGCCACGCGCTCACCCGGCACGGAGGCAGTCTCGGAACGAGCGGCTCGGTGGCCTGGCAGTTCGAGCGGAAGGGCCAGGTATTCATCGACGCCGACCGCTACACGGAGGAGAAGGTCTTCGAGGTCGCGATCGAGGCCGGGGCCGAGGACGTGGTGCGCGAGGGGGACGAGTTCATCATCACCTGCGAGTTCACGGTCTTCAACGAGGTCCAGGAAGGGATCAGGGGCGGCGGCATCGAGCCCTCTTCCGCCGAGCTCACCATGATCGCGAAGAACGAGGTCGAGGTGGCCGGCAAGGAGGCGGAGAGGCTCATCAAGCTCCTCGACGCGCTGGAGGAGATCGACGACGTCCAGCACGTGCACTCCAACGCGGATATCGACGAGGCGGTGCTCGCCGAGGCGATGTGAGCGAGGGCGTGCGGATCCTGGGAATCGATCCCGGGACCGCCGTCACGGGGTACGGGGTGGTGGAGCGTCGCGGCGTCGGCGACGTCCGTCTGCTGGAATGCGGCGTCGTCCGCACGTCGGCGGGGGAGCCGCTGGCCGACCGCATCCGCGAGATCTACGTGGAGGTCGTCGCCCTCCTGGAGCGCTACGAGCCGTACGCCATGGCCGTCGAGGACGTCTTCCAGGGCAAGAACGTGAAGAGCGCGCTCACGCTCGGACACGCCCGTGGAGCGATCCTCCTGGCCGGCGCGCTGCGCGAGGTTCCCATCGCGGAGTACGCGCCGAGGGAGATCAAGAAGGCCGTGGTCGGCACGGGCGGCGCCACGAAGGAGCAGGTCGCGTTCATGGTCAAGCATCAGCTCCACCTGAAGGAGGAGCCGGCGCCGGCCGACGCGGCGGACGGCGTCGCGGCGGCGCTCTGCCACTGCCTGATCGGGAGCTTTCCACGCTGAGCGGGGACTGGCGCGGGTGGCCGGCGGCGGCGAGGTTGTCGGCCTCCAGCCCGAACCCGTGTGATCAACCGGAGCCGCGACCCGTGCAGGGACTGCAGTGATCTCCCGTCTGAACGGAACGCTTCTCACGCGTGGCCCCGACACCGTCGAGGTGGAGACGGGGGGCGGGGTCGTCTACGAGGTCGAGGTACCGCTCACCGTCCTGCGGCGCCTGCCACCCGTCGGGAACTCCGTGCAGCTCCGCACGCTCCAGGTCGTCACGGACAGCTCCGCGGCCTTGTACGGGTTCATCGACGCGCACGAGCGCGCGCTCTTCAAGCGCCTGCTCACGGCGAGTGGCGTGGGCGCGCACCTCGCGTGCGCGATGATGTCGGCGCTCACCGCCGAGCGGCTCGCCAGGGCACTCGTCGAGAAGGACCTGGCCGCGCTCACGCAGGTCAGCGGCATCGGCAGGAAGAAGGCCGAGAAGATCGCGCTCGACCTGGCCGACAAGGTGGCCGACCTGGCGATCGTGACGCCGCACGGTCCGGGAGAGGCGCCCACGGTCCACGGCGCCGTGCAGGCCCTCATCGCGCTCGGCTACTCCTTCACCGCGGCCGACCGGGCGGTGCATCAGGCGCTCGAGGACGGAGCGGGCGACTCCACCGAGGAGGTCGTCCGCAAGGCGCTGTCCTACCAGTAGGCGACCGCGCCTCTTCAGAAGAGCGGGCTCAACAAGCGCAGCACGTCCTCCGCCCACTGCCGCAAGCGGGGTCTCGCCTGCCACGCCTCCAGCGTCACGGATCGCGCGTCCGCGAGATAGCGCTCCTGCATACGCACCACCTTCTCCACCGACTCCTCTTCGTAGAGGAGGAGGTTGAGCTCGAAGTTGAGATGGAAGGAGCGCCGGTCGAAGTTCGCCGAGCCGATCATCGCCAGCGTGCGGTCGACCGTGAACGTCTTCGCGTGCAGGAACCCCGTGTGGTGCTCGTGCACTTCGACGCCTTCGGTCAGGAGGCTCTCCAGATGCGCCCTCCCCGCCAGGTCGACGAGCGGCGCGTCGCTCCGGCGGGGGATCACGATCTGGACACGCACGCCGCGCAGGGCGGCGAGCTTGAGCGCGACCCGGGTCGCGTCGTCGGGAATGAAGTACGGGGTGGTGAGGACGATGCGTTGGCGCGCATCGTTGATGGTGGCCACCAGGAGGTCGTGGATGACGTCGACCCGGTCGTTGGGTCCCGACGGAACGACCTGGAGCGGAGCGTTGCCCTGCACGAGTGGGGACGGGAAGAGGTCTTCCTGGGGGAGGGTCTCGCCGGTGCTGTGGCGCCAGTCCTCGTCGAAGACCATCTGCATCTGGAGCACGGCGGGCCCCGTCACGCGTACGGCCACCTCGCGCCAGGGCGCGGGCTCGGCGGAGACGGGCACGCTGGAGTCCATCAGGTTCATCGAGCCCATGTACGCGATCTGCCCGTCCACGATCATCAGCTTGCGGTGGTTGCGCAGGTCGAGCGGACGGAGCTGGCGCACGAGGAGGGGGAGCGAGAGCACCTTGCGCACGTCGACGCCCGCTTCGCGCAGCCGCGGTGCGAGCCTCCGGTGGAAACGGCGCGAGCCGAGGGCGTCGGCCAGCAAGCGACACCGTACGCCCCGGGCCACCGCCCGCTCGAGCGCTTCCGCCACGGCCTGTCCCGTCCGGTCGGGCTCGACGATGTAGTACACGAGGTGTACGTGACGGACCGCGTGGTCGATGTCCTCGATCATCCGTGACAGGGTCCCGCGGTCCCCGGCCGTGACCTCCACGTGGTTGCCCCCGAGTGCCGCAAAGCCCCCGAGGCGGCGGGTCAGCGTGCCGATCTCGCCGTGCTTGCCAGCCGGCGACGGTCGGATCTCCCATCTCTCCTGGAAGCGCAGGCGCTCGCCGGTGCGGCTGACGTCGACGATCGCACGGTGGCGTCGAGCGCTGCGCATGGGTCGTGCCTGCTCGGCGACCAGGACGTACAGGACGGCCCCGAGCCAGGGGAGCGCGAAGATGAGCGCGAGCCAGCTCAGAGCGGAGGTGAGCCTGCGGCGGTGCGCCACGACGGGGATCATCACGATCCCAAGAATCCACCCGCTGATCAGATAGGCTTCCACCCGCCGCTCCGCTCGCGATGCTCGGCTTCTCCCTCCGCCGCACGCCTCCTTTGGCACCCCGCCCCGGCAGCGGAGATCCGCGGCCGGGCGGGAGATCCGACCCGGATCGGCGACCGCCTCCGCAGCGCTTCGCGTCTCGGGCGTTGACCGCGTTCGGCCGGAGGCCGACGCTTCAGGCATGCGCTGCTTCTTCTGCGATGAGCTCCTGGAGCCCTTCGAGCCGGGCGATGTCCCTCGGCGGGTGCGCCTCGCCTTCGATCCGCGGCTCGGCCGGCTGTGGGAGGTGTGCGCGCGCTGCGGGCGCTGGAACCCGGTGCCGCTGGAGGATCGGTGGGAAACGCTCGAGGCGTGTGAGCGGCTCGCCCGCCGCGACGGCCGCCTTCTCGTCGAAGGCGAGCACCTCGCGTTGTTGGCGGTGGGCGACGCGCAGCTCGTGCGCGTGGGCGAGACGGTGCGCCCCGAGTTCTCCGACTGGCGCTACAGCCGCCGCCTGGACGCCCACCCCCTCCGGCGCCCCGGGATCCTGACGCGCATGCTCGCCTCGCTTCCCGAGCGCTCGGCCGGCGGGGTGAGCCTCTATGGGCAGCCGCAGTTCCCCCCGACGAAGTGGATCCTGAGCCCGTTCCAGGAGCACGCCGACCTGCTGACGGCGCTCTTCCTGCACGTGCCGCTCGCCGAGGCGTGCCCCGAGTGCGGCGCCCCGCTCGCGGTCGAGCCGAGCGCGTTCGGCGATCTGCGACTGCTGGACGAGAGGCCGGGGCCCCGGGTCGTGGCCACGTGCGCGCTGTGCGGGGCCACGTCCGCGCTGCCGCTCGGGGACGTGCGCGCGACGCTGCGCGTCGCGCTCGCGGTCGTCGACGGGAAGAGGAGGGACCCCATCGCCGAAATCGGTCCTGCCGCCGCCATCCTCGACCGGGCGGGCGGCCCCGAGGCGTTCGTGCGCGAGCTCGGCCGGGAGGGGCTGTCGCTGGGCGCCATCGACACGCCGGAGCGCATCGCGCTCGCCATCGGTCTGGACGAGGAGGCGGAGGCCGAGGCGCTCGAGGCCGAGTGGAAGGAGGCGGAGGAAGTGGCGGCCATCATGGACGGGGAGCTCACGGAGATCCCGGGATTCGAGGCGTTTCGCCGTAAGGTGCTCGACACGGCCCCGCGTCGTCGCCAAGATGATGGCTCCTCGCACCCCCGCTCCGAGACATGACCGAACGCATTGAGGTCACCACACCCGAATCCCTCTCCGAGGACCAGCAGGCCGAGCCGTCCCTCAGGCCCGACCGCCTGGCGGAGTTCATCGGACAGGCCAAGGTGAGGGAGGCTCTGTCGATCTCGATCAAGGCGGCGCGGCAGCGCAAGGAGCCGCTCGACCATATCCTCTTCCACGGGCCTCCGGGGCTGGGCAAGACCACGCTCGCGGCGCTCCTGGCCCGCGAGATGGGCGTCAACATCAAGCAGACGTCGGGCCCGGTGCTCGAGAAGCCCGCGGACCTGGTCGGCATCCTGACCAACCAGCGCCCGGGCGACATCCTCTTCATCGACGAGATTCACCGATTGAGGCCGATCATCGAGGAGTTCCTCTATCCCGCCATGGAGGACTGGCAGGTCGAGATCCGGCTGTCCGAGGGTCCCAAGGCCCAGACGATGACGATGAAGATCGAGCGCTTCACGCTCGTGGGGGCCACCACACGCTTCGGGCTCCTGACCGCGCCGATGCGGGCGCGCTTCGGCATCGTGCAGCGTCTGAACTTCTATCCCCCCGAGGAGTTGGCGACGATCGTGCGGCGGAGCGCGGATATCCTGGGCGTCGAGACGTCGAAGGACGGTGCCATGGAGATCGCGCGCCGCTCCCGGGGGACGCCCCGCGTGGCCAACCGCCTCCTGCGCCGCGTGCGGGACTTCGCGGAGGTGCGCGCCGACGGTGTCGTCGACGTGAAGGTGGCGCAGGCAGCGCTGGCGATGCTCGACGTGGATGAATACGGCCTCGACGAGATGGACGCTCGCGTGCTCAAGACGATCATCGAGAAGTTCGAGGGGGGCCCGGTGGGCCTCAACTCCCTGGCGGTGGCGATGGGAGAGGACGCCACGACGCTCGAGGAAGTCTACGAGCCCTTCCTCATCATGGAGGGATTCCTCATGCGCACGCCCCAGGGTCGCGTGGCCACGCCGCGGGCGTTCAAGCGCTTCGGCTTCACACTCCCTGCCGAGCGCAAGGTCGGCGGCCAGGGGACGCTCTTCGGGGAGGGCTGAGCCCGGGCGGAGGGCGGGACGCCGCGCCCCCGCTCGACAGCCTCACCCATCGTCGCCAACGTGGGGGGCCCGAATCTCCTTTCGACCTGGCCCATGAGCGAACCCCGCGGCTCCCGCGTCTCCGACTTCGACTACGAGCTTCCGCCCGGACGCATCGCGCGCTATCCCGCCGAGCGCCGGGACGAGAGCCGCTTGCTCGTCGTTCCTCCCGCAAGCGCCCCCTTCCGCCATCTCCGCTTCCGCCAGGTCCCGGACCTCTTTCGCCCGGGTGACGTCCTGGTGGTGAACGAGAGCAAGGTGCTCCCCGCGCGTCTGCTGGGCCGCAAACCGACAGGAGCCCCGTCCGAGATCCTGCTCACGCGTCCCGCGCCGGGCGCGTCCGACGACCACCTCTGGGAGGCGCTGGTGCGCCCGGGCTCCAAGCTCAAGCCGGGGCGCACCGTGCTGGTGGCGGACGATCTGAGCGTCGAGATCCTCGACTCGGTGAGCGGCGGCGGGCGCCTCGTGCGTCTGGTGACCGACCTCTCCGCGGAGGAGGCGCTCGAACGGTACGGCCACATGCCCCTGCCGCCCTACATCGAGCGTGACGACGAGGCGCTCGACCGGGAGCGCTACCAGACGGTCTACGCGCGCACGCCGGGCTCGGTGGCGGCACCCACCGCCGGGCTCCACTTCACGAGCGACGTGCTGGCCGCGCTCGAGGCGATGGGGGTGCGGCGCGCCGCCGTGACGCTGCATGTCGGCGTCGGCACGTTCCGTCCCGTCGAAGAGGACGACCCCGGCGAGCACGAGATGCACCGGGAATGGTACGAGGTGACCGCGGACGCGGCTGCGACCGTCAACGAGGCGCGCGAGGCCGGGGGAAGGGTCTGGGCCGTGGGCACGACCGCGGTACGCACCCTCGAGTCCGTCGCGGGGCCGGAGGGGCGGATCGCGCCCGGATCCGGCGAGACCGATCTGTTCATCCGGCCGGGCTACCGGTTCCGCGCGGTGGATTGCCTTCTGACCAACTTCCACCTCCCGCGCTCGACGCTTCTCATGCTCGTTGCGGCGTTCGTCGGCTACGAGCGAACCATGGACGCGTATCGTGAGGCCATCTCCGGAGACTACCGGTTCTATTCCTACGGAGACGCCATGGCCGTGGTGGATCGGGCGTAACGGCGAGCGGACGTTACATTCCCCGCGCCATGTTCGACTTTCGACTCGACGCAACGGACGGCGCGGCGCGCGCGGGAACCCTCACGACGCCCCACGGCGACGTGCTCACACCGGCGTTCATGCCCGTCGGAACGCAGGGAACCGTGAAGGGCCTCATCCCGGAGGAGGTCTCCGCCCTGGGCGCGCGCATGGTCCTCGCCAACACGTACCATCTCTACCTGAGGCCCGGACACGAGCTGGTGCGCAGCCTGGGAGGGCTGCACGCGTTCATGCGCTGGCCGGGCCCCATCCTCACGGACTCCGGCGGCTTCCAGGTCTTCTCACTGGCCGCCATCCGCGAGGTGAAGGATGAAGGTGTGATCTTCAGGAGCCACCTCGACGGCTCGTCGCACACGTTCACTCCCGAGTCGGTCATGGACGTGCAGCGCGCGCTGGGGGCCGACGTGATCATGGCGTTCGACGAGTGCCCTCCGGGCGGGGCGGACCGGGCCCAAGCCGTCGAGGCCAACGAGCGCACGCTCGGCTGGCTGGAGCGGTGCCGGGACCGGTTCGCGGTGCTCGAGTCGCAGGACGGGCGCGCCGGCATGCAAGCGCTCTTTCCAATCCTCCAGGGCAACGTCTTCGAAGACCTGCGCCGAGAGCAGGCGCGCGCGGTCGGCGCGATGGGCGATTGGGCGGGCTACGGCATCGGCGGTCTGAGCGTAGGCGAGCGGAAGGAAGACATGTGGCGCGTTCTCGAGGTGCTCGACGCCGAGATCCCGGCCGGCCGGCCTCGCTATCTGATGGGGGTGGGCTACCCGGACGATCTCCTGGAGGCCGTGGCCCGGGGGTGCGACCTGTTCGACTGCGTCGCTCCCACGCGCAACGCGAGGCACGGAACCGCCTGGACGAGTGAGGAGGGCCAGGTGAACTTGAAGGTGGCTCGGTTCCGCGACGACACGCGCCCCATCGATCCCGGTTGCGACTGCTATGCGTGCACGCGCTACGACCGCGCGTACGTGCGGCACCTGGTCGTGGCCGGAGAGTGGCTGGCCGTGCGCCTCGTCTCGATCCACAACCTCCGCTTTCTCGTACGCCTCGCAGAGGAGGCGCGCGTGCGTGTCGGCGAGGGTACCTTCGAGGCCTGGCGGACCGATTGGCTGGAACGCTACCGGAGTGCGGAGGGGTAGGAACCCACCGCCACCCTACACGCGAAAAAGGGAGAGCCCAGGTAATGACGCCTTCAGTGGCGCTGTTGATGGCCGGACGTCCGGGAGGAAGCTCGGGCGTAGTGTTCCTGGTGGAGATGGTCCTCATCTTCGCCATCTTCTATTTTCTGTTGATCCGGCCCCAGACCAAGGAGAGGGAGCGTCACCAGAAGATGCTCGCCGCCCTCAAGAAGGGAGACGAGATCATCACCAACGGGGGCGTCATCGGCCGGGTGGTCCACGTCGAGGAGAATCGCCTCACGGTCCGCACGGCCGAGAACACGCGGCTCACGGTGGATCGGGGGCGCGTGGCGCAGGTGGTCGAAGAAAAGGGCGGGAAGGCAGAGGAGTAGCGGTGATCCGCGAGATCGTGATCATGGGCGACCCGGTCCTCAGGACGCCGGGTCAGGACGTGGACGTCTTCGACGACGATCTGCGCGAGATGGTGCGCGACATGTTCGAGACGATGTACCACGCGGAAGGGATCGGTCTCGCTGCGCCCCAGGTGGGCGTGTCTACACGGGTATGCGTGGTCGACCTGCGGAAGGAAGACCAGCCCGAAGCGCGTGTGGCACTGGTCAATCCCAGGGTCGTGTGGGCCAGCCGCAAGACCGAGAAGGAGGTCGAGGGGTGCCTGAGCATCCCGGGGCTGGAGGAGGTCATCGAACGCCCTGCGCGGGTGCGTGTCGAGGGACAGGACCCGGAGGGCAACCCCGTTTCGGTCGAGGCCGACGAGCTCTTCGCACGCGTCCTCCAGCACGAAATCGACCACCTCGACGGCATCCTCTTCCCGGACCGCGTCAGCGCACTGAAGCGGCGGATGCTCCTCAAGAAGTGGAAGAAGCTCCAGGCCGAAGCGGCCAACACGTGAAGATCCTGTTCTGGGGCACGCCCGCGTTCGCGGTGCCCTCGCTGCGCGCTCTCGACGACGAGGGTTTCGAGGTCGTCGCCGCCGTCACGCAGCCTGACAGGCCCGCTGGACGCGGGCGGCATCGGGTGTCCTCGCCCGTGAAGGAGGTCGCCCTCGATCTGGGCCTCCCGGTCCTGACACCCGACCATCCCCGCGGGGACGAGTTCGTCCGGGAGATCCGCTCCCTCGAGCCCGACGCTTCGATCGTGGTGGCGTACGGACACATCCTGCGCCGCGAGGTGCTGGACGTGCCCCGGCTGGGCTCCTTCAACGTACACGCCTCGCTCCTGCCCGAGCTGCGGGGCGCGGCGCCGATCCATTGGGCGATCGCGCGCGGCTGCGAGGTCACGGGCGTGACGATCATGCGCATGACCGAGGCCATGGACGCGGGACCCGTGCTGCGCCGCGTGGAGGAGCCGATCCTCCCGGCCGAGACGTCCTCCGAGCTCGCGATCCGCCTCTCGGAGATCGGCGCCGAGGCCCTGCTGGAGACGCTCACGCTCATGGGAGAGGGTCTCGTGGAGGAGGAGCAGCAGGACCACGAGCGCGCCACGCTCGCGCCCAAGGTGGACCGCGAGACCGCCCGGATCGTCTGGAGCCGCCCAGCGCGCGAGTTGGTTTGGCATGTGCGCGCCATGGACGCCGTGCCGGGCGCGTGGACCGAGCTCGAGGGCCAGCCGATCAAGCTGTTCCGCCCGGAGGCGCTTGCGGCCGGGGAGGAGCCCGGCGGGGCAGGAGCCGCTGCGGCGGCGGGCACCGTCCTCCTCGCCGACCCGGAGCGCGGTCTCGTGGTGGCGGCCGGAGAGGGAGCGCTCCGCTTCGAGGAGGTGCAGCCTCCGGGCCGTCGTCGCATGAGGGCGCTGGACTGGATCCACGGACGGGCCGTCCAGGCCGGGCAGCGCTTCGTGTGATGTCCGGCCGGCCGGAGGCACGGAGGGGGGGGGTGCCGCGCCTGCATGTGGTGACCGACGACCGGATTGTGGAGCGTGGGGACCTGATCAGGACCGCACGCGCTGTCCTCGAGGCGGGCGGGCCTGATCTGGTCCTGCACCTGCGCGGCCCTGGAGCCACGGGCGCCCGCCTCTACGAGATCGCCTGCGCGCTCGTGCCGGTCGCCGCCGCCGCCGGCGCCCTCTTGCTCGTCAACGACCGGGTGGACGTCGCGCTCGTCGCCGGCGCGCACGGCGCGCACCTGGGCCGGCGCTCGCTCGGGGTGGCGCCGGCTCGGCGGATCCTCGGCGAGGGAGCCCGGGTGGGCGTCTCGACGCACGGGCCCGATGAAGCCGCTCGGGCCGCGCGCGAGGGCGCGGATTTCGCGTTCGTGGGTACCGTCTACCCGACCCCGACGCACCCGGGCCGGCCGGGGGGTGGGGCCGAGGTCGTGCGCGCCGCGGCAGGCGCGGCGCCCGGCCTCCCGCTCCTGGCCATCGGCGGCGTGGGGCCGGAGCGGGTCGGGGAGATGCTGGAGGCCGGTGCTCACGGCGTCGCCGTGATCCGCGGCGTCTGGGAGGCCGGGGATCCCGTGGACAGAGTGAAGGGGTACCTTGAAGCGCTGGATGGGCTCGCCGGCCGGACGACGGCCGGAGCCCGTGCGCAGGATGCGGAGACGAAGGACCGATGAGCGAAGCGACGACGATCCGGGTCAGACTGAACGGGAAGGAGCGTGACGTTACGGCGGGACAGACCGTGCGTGCGCTTCTCGAGTCCCTGGACCTGCATCCCTCGCTCGTCGTGGTGGAGCTGAACCGTGAGATTCTCGCCCGGGACACGTACGCGGACGTTCCGGTGCGGGAGGGAGACACCATCGAGCTCGTCCACTTCGTGGGCGGGGGGTGAGGGATATGAGCGAGACGGTAACGGTGGGGAGTACCCGGACGCTGGACAGCCCGCTGACGATCGCCGGGCGCGAGTTTTCCTCGCGCCTCATCGTGGGCACCGGCAAGTACAAGACGAACCAGGCGATGGTCGACGCCATCCGCGCGAGCGGCACCGAGATGGTGACGGTGGCGGTGCGTCGGGTGGACCTGGACCGCACCAAGGAGGAGGGGATCCTCCATCACCTCGATCCTCAGGAGTTCTTTCTCCTGCCCAACACGGCCGGATGCTATACGGCGGAGGACGCCGTCCGCTACGCGCGCCTCGCGAGGGCGGCGGGCTTCAATGAATGGGTCAAGCTGGAGGTGATCGGCGATCAGACCACGCTGGTCCCCGATGTCCAGGCGACGCTGGAGGCCGCGCGCACCCTGGTCGGTGAGGGCTTCAACGTCATGGCCTACACGACCGACGACCTCGTCACGGCGCTCAAGCTCGAGGACGCCGGCTGCGTGGCGGTCATGCCGTTGGCCAGCCCCATCGGCAGCGGGCTCGGCGTGGTCAACCCGTACTTCATCCGTGAGATCAAGAGGCGCCTCGGTGTCCCGGTGATCGTGGACGCGGGTGTCGGAACGGCTTCGGATGCGTGCGTGGCGATGGAGCAGGGCGTCGACGGGGTGCTGATGAACACGGCCCTCGCCGCGGCGGACGACCCCGTGCGGATGGCCCACGCGATGCGGCATGCCATCACCGCGGGCCGGCTCGCGTACCTGGCGGGGCGCATGCCGTCGAGGGAGATCGCCGTGCCTTCGTCACCTTCGGCCGGAATGCTCGACTGAGCGAATTCCACGCCTTCGGAGCCCGGCGCGTCGCGCTCGACTTGTTGGCCGAAGTCGGACGGGGCCGACGCCTCGATCTGGCGTTCGGCCGTGGCGCGGCGGGGCTGGAGGCGCGCGACCGGGCGTTCGTGCACGAGCTCCTGTACGGGACCGTGCGACTGCGCGCGCGTCTCGATCACCTGCTGGCGCGCCGCGTGCGCGGCGGCCTCGCGCACCTGGAGACCCGGGTGCTCGACGTGCTGCGGCTGGGGGCGTACCAACTCCTGTACATGAACTCCGTACCCGACTACGCGGCCGTGTCCGAGTCCGTGGATCTGGCCGATGCGGGCTCCGGGCGCGGGGCGGCCGGCCTCGTGAACGCCGTCCTGCGCGCGGTGGCGCGAGACGGAGACGGACCGGAGCTGTTCCCGGATCCGGCTCGGGATCCGGAGGGATTCCTGAGCTCCTGGGGCTCGCATCCTCGCTGGCTGGTCGCGCGCTGGCTCTCCCGTTGGTCGTTCGGGGCTGTTCGTGCGCTCGTGGAGGCGAACAACCGGAGACCCTCGACGAGCGTGGTGCCGCTCGAGGGCGAGCCCTCGGCCGCGGTCGCGCGCCTCGCCGGGGCGGGCATCGAAGCCAAGGCGGTGGGACAGGGCACCGAGGCTGTCCGGCTCGGGGCGGGAGAAGACCCCGTGAGGGCACTCGACGCACTTCCCTGCGTCGTGCAGGATCCGGGCGCCAATCTGGTCGTGCGCTACGCCGATCCCGCACCGGGCACGAACGTTGCAGACTTGTGTGCGGCTCCCGGGGGAAAGGCGCTCGCTCTGTCGGGGCGGGTTCTCTATACTTTGGCCGCCGATCGCTCGGAGGTGCGCCTCGGCCTGGTGCGGGAGAATGCGCGCAGGACCGGCCGCAGGCTCGGCCTGGTCGTTGCGGACGCCGGGCATCCGCCGATTCGGGAGTTGGACATGGTGCTGCTGGACGTGCCCTGCACGGGAACCGGGACGCTCGCCCGGCATCCGGACGCGCGCTGGCGACTGGATTCCTCGTCGCCGGCCGAGTTGGCGGCGGTTCAGGAGAGGCTGTTGGAGGGGGCGGCGGACAGCGTCCGTCCCGGAGGGCTGCTCGTGTACTCTACGTGCACGCTCGAGCCCGAGGAGAACGAGGAGCAGGTGAACGCGTTCCTGGCACGCCGTCCGGACTTCCGCATCGAGGCGACCGGCGCGGTGCCGGCGGAGTATACCGACGAGCGTGGACAGCTCGTGATTCTGCCGCAGCGCACCGCATTCGACGGTGCGTTCGCGGCGCGCATGAGGAGACGCGGATGAAGTTGGGCGAGTCGCTCGGACGGCGGCGCAAGGGGAAAGGCGGAGGCGGGAGCGGATCTTCCCGGCCACGGCGACGCTCCGGACGGGGGAGGGGGGCCTGGAAGGGCCGCCTCACGCTCTTCCTCGAGGCTCTGGTGCTCGCCCTCGTGGGGTGGGGAGGCGGCTACCTCGTGGCGACCCGCATCCTCTTCCCGGCGCCCCCGCCCCCGTCCAACCTGTTCGCGATGCCCGACCTTCGCGGGCTCCAGCTCCAGGCGGTGCGCGACAGGATCAAGGGGCTCGGCATGAAGGTGACCACCGTGGACTCGATGCGGCATCCCACCGTCGCCCGGGGTCTCGTCTTCGGGCAGTCGCCGTTGCCCGGGCAGCTCGCCATGCCCTCCACCCCGGTGCGCGTGGCGCTCAGCCTGGGCCCGCAGCTCCGATCGGTTCCCGACGTCCGGAACCTGGACGCCGCTCGGGCCCGGGTCGTCCTCGAGACCAGCGGCTTCGTCGTCACGACCGACTCGGCGGAGTCCGACGTGCCGAGGGGCAGGGTGGTCGACGTCACCCCCCCGCCGGACTCCGTGGTACCGCTTCCGACCTCCGTGACGCTGACCGTGAGCACCGGACCTCCGCTGGTCGCCATGCCCCTGGTGCTCGGCATGACCGAGGATGACGCGCGATCGAAGCTGGATTCTCTCGGTCTGGTGGTCTCGGAGGTGAAGCAGGTGTTCCGTTTCGGACGGGATCAAGGGATCGTCGTAGAGCAGCAGCCTGCGGCGGCGACCCAGCTGGAGCCGGGCAGCGCCGTGCAGCTCTCGGTGGGGCGGCAGAGTGGGTGAGACGGCATGCGTGGAGGGAACAAAAGCCCTTCTGATCCGTAGCATTCAGCGCATCCGCGCCCGCCGGACGCGCGTGCGCGCGGACCTCTCCTTCGAACGCCGATGAAACGCAGCCTGATCCGTTCTCCATACCTGTGGGCGATCGTCTTCGTTCTG
The DNA here is from genome assembly GCA_964519125.1 of uncultured Gemmatimonadaceae bacterium. Taxonomy (GTDB): domain Bacteria; phylum Gemmatimonadota; class Gemmatimonadetes; order Longimicrobiales; family Gaopeijiaceae; genus SZUA-318. The sequence continues at coordinate 29,408 of CAZFIS010000011.1, forward strand.
GCGGTCGTGGCCGTCGCCTGGGTCGGGCGGACGGGCTACAAGCCGGTCCTCGCGGGCGTGCCCGCCCCGAACTTCGTGGCCACCGACTCCGCCGGCCATCAGGTCTCCCTGACCGACTTCAAGGGCAAGGTCGTCCTCATCAACATCTGGGCGACATGGTGTCCGCCTTGCCGCGAGGAGATGCCCTCGCTCGAACGGCTCCGTGAGAAGTTCAAGGACAACAAGAACTTCAGGATCCTGGCCGTGAGCGTGGACGCTCGCCCGGGCCAGATCGATCCTACCAGCGGCCATGCGGGAGGCAACGCCTTCGTGTTCGCCGATACGATGGGCCTGACGTTCCATATCCTCTGGGATCCCTCCCGAAAGATCGAGGATCTCTACCAGACCACCGGTGTGCCCGAGTCGTTTCTCGTGGGCCGGGACGGCGTGATCTACAAGAAGGTCGCCGGCGGGACGAAATGGGACGCGCCCGAGAACGTGGAGTTGGTCCGCCGTCTCCTCGAGGGCTAGCCCCTCGTGCCCGTCAAGCTGCGCCGGCTCACGCACAACTGGAGGCTCAAGCTCCTGGCGCTGGGCCTGGCGGTCTTCTTGTGGGCAATCGTCCAGAACGAGCCGAACCCGGAGACGTTCCCCTCCGTGCCCGTGCAGGTGGACGTCGCGGACACGGCGTGGACGTTGGCCGGTCCGCCCAGGCCGGCCACGGTGGAGCTCAGGCTCGGCGGCCCGGGGGGCGAGATGGTGCGTCTGGCCCGGCAGGGGCCCGTGGTGCGCGTGCCCGTGGCTTCGGTCGGCTCGCGGGATACCACGATCGCGCTGCGACGGGACTGGGTGGACCTCGGGGAGGGGAGCCGCCTGAGCGTGGAGCTGTTCTCGCCTCCGGTCGTGCACATCACGTTGGAGCGTGCGGTGACCCGCCCTGTGCCCGTTTCGGTCCGGCTCCAGGGCCGCCTCGGCTCCCGTCTGGCGTTGTCGGGACCCGTCTCGCTCAATCCCAGCGTGGTGCGCCTCCACGGAGGGAGAAGCCGCGTCGGGTCCATCGACTCGGTGCCCCTTCGTCCGCTCGACCTGTCCGACGTCGACAGGTCGGGGGACTTCACGGTCGCCATCGACACCAGTCACCTCCTGGGCATCCGGGTCACGCCCCGTACGACTACGGTGACGCTCCGGGTGGAGAAGGAGATCGAGCGGGTGCTTCCCGACGTCCCGGTCGAGCTCGACTCCCCGTCCGTCGGCGCGTCGCTGATCGTGGAGCCCTCTTCGTTGCGGGTCACCCTGACGGGCGCGAGCACCCTGGTGACCAGTGTGGATCCCTCGAAGCTGCGCGTCCAGATCGCATCGAGCGAGCTGCGCGGAATGACGCCGGGGGAGGAGCGCCACGTGCCCGTCCAGGTGCAGGGGGTGCCGGACCTGGTCACCGCGACGCCCGAGCAGGACATGGTCACCGTGCGCCGTCCTGCCGTCCGGAAAAGGGGGGGATTGCCCCAGGGAGCGGGTCGGTGACGAGCCGGCTCCGCCCCTTGGTGTTCGCCCTCGAGACCTCGTGCGACGAGACCTCCGCGGCCGTGATCGACGGCGAGCACAACATCCTCGGTCACGTGATCCTCTCCCAGGACATCCACGAGGTGTTCGGGGGCGTTGTCCCGGAGCTCGCGGCGAGGGCCCATCTCCAGAAGGTGGACAACGTGGTGGACGGAGCTCTGTCGCAGGCGGGGGTGGCGCTCGGCGACATCGACGTCTTCGGCGTGACGGCCGGACCGGGCCTGATCGGAGCGCTCCTCGTGGGCGTGTGCTGGGTCAAGGCCGCCGCGTTTGCGCTCGGGAGGCCCTGGATTGCGGTCCATCACCTCGAGGCACACCTGTTCGGACCGTCCCTGGAGGACCCCGAGGCCCAGCCGCCGTTCGTGGGGCTGCTCGTATCGGGCGGGCACACGCTGCTCATCCACGTCGAGCGCTGGGGCGAATACCGCCTTCTGGGCGGGACCCGCGACGACGCGGCGGGGGAGGCGTTCGACAAGGTGGCGAAGCTGCTCGGCCTGGCCTACCCGGGGGGGCCGGAGATCGAGCGCACGGCGCGCGCCGGCGAGCGGGGGAAATATCGTCTCCCGAGGCCGATGCTGAGGCGCGGCCAGCGTCGTGGAGACTCCGACTACTACGATTTCTCCTTCAGTGGCTTGAAGACGGCCGTCGTCGAGCTCGTCCGAAAGCTCGAGGAGGAGGGCACGCTCGGTACGGAGCGGGCGCACGTGGCCGCCGCGTTCCAGGAGGCGGCCGTGGACGTTCTCGCCAGCAAGACGATGCGGGCGGTCGAAGCTACGGGGTGTGGGCGGGTCCTCGTGGGTGGGGGTGTGAGCGCGAACGGACGGCTCCGGCAGGAGCTCTCCGCTCGCCTCGGGGAGGGCCGCCGCCTGTTCCATGCTTCGCCCCGCCTGTCCCTGGACAACGCGGCCATGATCGCGCGTGCCGCTCGTTTCCGCTTCGATCGGGGCGAGATCGCCCCCTCTTCGGCCACCGCGGCCGCAGACCTCCCGTTCCCCGGCCTGGCCCACTGCCTGGCATGAACGGTTTCCTCGCGTCGTCCGTCGTATCAGGTTAATCAACCATGCACCCGATCCTCTTCGACTTCCCCCAGTGGGTTCCCCTCCTCGGAGGCCAGCCCCTCACCTCGTTCGGGGTGATGATGCTCCTGGCCTTTCTGACGGGTGCCTACTTCACGCGCTCGGAGATGGCACGGCTGGACGAGGATCCGGAGAAGGCGTGGGATCTGGTGTTCATGGCCGTAGTCGGCGGAATCGTGGGCGCCAAGACCTACTACATCCTGCTCAACTATCACGAGCTCCTCACCGACCCGAAGGCCCTCATCTTCTCACGAGGCGGGTTGGTGTGGTACGGCGGCTTCGCCCTGGCCACACTGATGGTGATCTGGGAGATCCGGCGGCAGAAGCTACCCCTGCCGAAGACGGCCGACGCAGTGGCGCCCGCGCTCGCGATCGCGTACGCGGTGGGCAGGATCGGGTGCTTCCTGGTGGGCGACGACTACGGGCGTCCCACGGGCTCGTGGATCGGGATCCGCTTTCCCCAGGGCTCTCCGCCGACGACGGTCACGGACCTCCACCGCTACTTCGGCCTCACGGTCGACTCCACGCTGGTCCAGAAGTTCGGGCAGGTCGTTCCCGTCTATCCGACGGAACTGTTCGAGGTCGCACTGTCGACGCTCATTTTCCTCTTCCTCTGGCGTATCCGCCGCCACCACCACAAGCGAGGGTGGCTCTTCATGGTGTGGCTGATCCTGGCCGGCACCGAGCGCTTCCTGGTTGAATTCCTACGCGCGAAGGACGACCGCTTCATCGGGATCTTCACGCTCGCTCAGATGATCAGCGTCGTCGTCATCGCCGTCGGCATCGTCGGTGCCACGCGGCTGCGGCAACCACCGGAGCCGGAGTCGGCCAGGGCCTGAAGGAGGTCGGGTGCTCACCATTCTCCACGGATCCGACCTCCAGTGCGGCAAGCCCTACCGGCCCGGGGCGGCCGAGGCGTTCCGCGCCGCCGCGCGGGCGCTCGAGCCGGACCTCGTGGTGATCGCGGGGGACCTTACGCAGAGAGCCAAGTCCCGGGAGTATGGCGCGGTGCGCGCCTACCTCGACGGGTTCGGCTCCATCCCGGTCGTGGTCACGCCGGGCAACCACGACGTTCCGCTCTACCGGATCTGGGAGCGCTTGGCGGTCCCCTACCGGAACTGGCGTCGGCACATCGGGCCGGCGCTCGACTCCGTGACACGCGTGCCGGGCGCTCTCGTGGTGGCGCTCAACTCCTCCGCCCCGCGACGCGCCATCGTGGGGGGGCGTATCGACGCGGGCCAGGTGGCGTTCGCCGGACGCGCGCTCGAGGACGCGGGTCCCGGAGAGGCGAAGGTGTTGGTGATCCATCACCACTTCGTGCCCGGGCCCGACGGCGAGGGGGGGCGGCCGTTGCCGAACGCGCGGGCCCTCCTCGCGCGCTTCGAGGCGATGGGCGTCGACCTGATCCTCGGAGGCCATATCCACCAGACCCACCTCACGACGTCCCGCGCGCTCCTCCCCGGAGGAGATGGACCCGGGATCCCCTTGGTCCGGTGTGGCACGACGGCCTCGCGTAGGGGGCGGGGTGCCGAGGCGGGGCGCAACAGCTTCAACCTGGTGCGCGTGACCGAGCATGAGGTCGTCGTCGTGCCGCACCTGTCCCTGCCGGGCAGGGACCGCTTCGAGGCGGAGGACGCGACCGCGTTCCCGCGGCCCGTGGCGGCGGATCGGCGGGTCGCGTCGTGAAGCGTCGTTGGGTGCGCGTGCCTCCGGATACGGCGGACAACCTGCGTGCCGCCGTGGCCGCCGGGTTGCTGGCCGCGGGCGTGGGTGCGGTGACGTTCTGGGTGGTGCGCATCTTCCAGGCGCGGGAGCCCCTTGCAGAGGTGCCCGCTTCCTCGAGGGACGAGCTGTCTTCCGGGTCCAGTGAAGGCGCCTGATGCGGGCCGCCTTTGTCGCCTTGCTGGGGCTGGGACTCCTGGCCGCACCGGTTGCCGGGCAGGCCGGCCAGGTGGAGTTGGGCAAGGTCCGCTTCGAGGGCAATCGTAGCTTTTCCGCCGACTCGCTGTCCCGCGCGATCGTCACGCGCCAGACCGAGTGCCGGTCCATGTTCTTTCTGCCGTTCTGCTGGGTGGGCGCGGACTTCGCCATCCAGCGATCGTACCTCGACCGGAGCGAGCTGCCCAGGGACTCCCTGAGGCTCAAGGTCTGGTATCAGCGGCGCGGGTTCCGCGAGGCCGAGGTCTCGTACCGGGTGACTCCGCTCGAAGACAGCGCGGCCGCGGTCACGTTCACGATCCGGGAAGGACGGCCGGTCCTGGTGGACACCGTCGAGACGGCCGGCGCCGACAGCCTCGTCGGCGCAGGCCTGCTGGACAACCTCCCGTTGCGACAGGGGGACCGTCTCAGCTCGCTCCTCATGGATGCCACCCGGGACACGCTCGTGTGGCGCCTGGCCAACCGGGGGTACGCGCACGCGGTGGTGCTGCGAAACTACTTCATCCCCGCCGACCATCCGTACCAGGCCCGCGTCACGTTCGATATCGATCCGGGCGTCCGGGCGCGCTACGGGCACATCACGATCCGCGATACGGTTCCGGGCGGCAAGAAGAGCCTGAGCGAGACGACCGTGCTGCGCACGCTGCAGTTCCGCCCGGGCGACCTCTACCGTATCGACCAGATCCGTGAGGCCCAGGCCCGACTCTTCGGGCTCGAGATCGTGCGAAGCGCCGAGGTGCAGCCGAATCTCTCGAGCAAGCCGGACTCGGTGATTCCGGTGAGGGTCACCCTCCAGGAGGGAACCGTCCACCGAGTCCGTGCCGGAGCCGGGTGGGACGACGCGGAGTGCTTCAACGTGGACGCTCGCTGGGTGAGCCGGAACTTCTTCGGCGGCGGGCGTCGCCTCCAGGTGCGCGGCCGGGTCTCGAACCTCCTGACGTCCGGTTTCAGGGAGCTCCTTTGCCCGCAGAGCGGAAGCGGCGACTTCGCCGATCTCACGTGGCTCGCGTCCGTCGATTTCACTCAGCCGTGGATCTTCTCTACGCGCAACGCCTTCGCGGCTACGCTCTTCGACCAGCGGGAGAGCGTGCCGGACATCTTCGTCCGCAAGGCCCTGGGACTGACCCTGACGCTCACCCGGGCCGTGGGCCGCCGCTCGACGCTGACGCTGTCGTACCGGCCGGAGCGCGACAGCCTGTCCGCGGCTGAGGTGCTGTTGTGCACGAGCTTCTTGGTGTGCACTCCCCGCGATGTCTCGATTCTCGAGGGCGCCAACTGGCTCGCGCCCGTGGGGATCACCTACACGCAGAACGTGACGAACAATGTCCTGAACCCCACGCGGGGACATTCGATCATCTTGAATTTCGAGCACGCGGACACCTGGACGGGCTCGGACTTCCGCTACGACCGGGTGGTAGCGGACGCGGCGGCGTACAACAGGGTGTACGGCCAGACGATCCTCGCGGCGCGCATCCGCGGCGGGTGGGTGGGCAACCAGGAGTTCCGAAGACTCGCCGGCTCGACGACCGGAGGCTCGGATATCGTGCACCCGCAGAAGCGCTTCTACGCGGGGGGGGCCAACTCGGTGCGCGGCTTCGCCCAGAATCGCCTGGGACCACGGGTGCTCCAGGCGGATGTGGCCGGTCTGCTCACGCCCGTGGACTCCGGGGGGGCAGGCTGCTCCCCTGAGGACGTGATGGCGCTGACGTGCAACGCCTCGCCCATGGCCGCCAGCCGGTTCACTCCGCGCGCGACGGGGGGCACGCGCCTGTTCGAGGCCAATCTGGAAATCAGGTTCGCTCTGGCGTCGAAGTTCCAGGGCGTGACGTTCACCGATTTCGGGCAGGTCTGGGGCCGCGCCCAGAAGGTGACGCTGCACTCCATCCAGGCCACGCCGGGCGTCGGCGTACGCTACATGAGTCCCATCGGTCCGGTGAGGGTGGACCTGGCCTACCGCTTCCGCGGCGGCGAGGACCTGTCGGTGGTCACCACGGGCATCCGTCCGTACGATCCGGCCCAGGGCGACAAGCCCTCGGACCGGATCACCGTAGACGGCTCGGCGATCCCGTACGTTCGCTCCCGTGACCTGGCCGCGCTCGGGCCCCGGGTGTTCTACGGCGCCTCGCCCGCGCTCTCGCTCAGCCGCTTCCAGCTCCACTTCTCCATCGGACAGGCGTTCTGATGGCGGACTCGCCCGAGGTCAGCTCCGGGGTGGAACGCCCCCGCCTTTCCCGACGCTGGGGTCGACGCGGGTCCCTCGTCGTCGTGGGCCTCGTGGTGGTCGTGACCCTTGCGATCGTGGCGATCGTGGCGTCTCCCAAGGGTCAACGGTTCGTGCTCGACGAGATCCTGACCCGGGCACAGAAAGAGTTCGAGGGACCGCTTACCGTGGTCGGCATCCGGAGCGCGAGCCTGCTCTCGGGGGCCACCCTGGTCGGGGTGCGGCTCGACGCAGCGGGAGGACGTCCGTTCCTGACGATCGACTCCGTGCAGGTGCGCTATTCGTTGCTCGGCTTGATCGGGAGGCGGACGCGGGTATCGTCCGTGGTGGTCTGGGGACCGCACGCGGAAGTGAGCAGCTACCCGGGAGAGAAGGAGTCCAATGTGGCCCGTCTCCTGCGGCAGCAGGCCCCCGTGACCGACTCGACCCGGGTTTCCCGAGAGATTGTCGTCAACCGGCTTGCGATCCGAGGCGGAAGCGTCGAGATCGTGTCGCCGCTCGCCGAAGGGGCGTCGCCGCGCGTGCCCCGGGTGGCCGCCCCCGGGGGCCGTGGGGAGCTCCGTCGCATCGCGCTGGACTCCATCGACCTGGACGGGCGCGATTTCCTCTTGACCCCGGGGGGCACGCAGACCTTCGGTGGCACCGTGTCGTCTCTGTCACTGGACGCCTACGTATTCGAACAGCCGTTGCGCATCGAGGAGGCGCAGGGCACGCTCACCTACGGCGTCGGCGGGCTCGACTTCACCAATGCCATGATCAGCCTTCCCCACTCGATTCTGGACGGCGAGGTGAGGCTCGGCCCACAGACCGGGGAGGGATCGGGCTGGGCGCTGGTGGCGAACCTGAAGACGCGCGGACCCGGGCAGCTCGACGATCTCCAGTGGATCGACCCACGGATCCCCGGCGGAAGCTTCCAGGGCGGGGTCACCGTGACGGCCGGCGAGAGCCTGGATGCCCGGTTCCACGATCTGGTCGTGGAGTTGGAGGCGAGCCGGCTGCGTTTGAACGGTGGGCTCACGATGGGTGATCGCGTGGAGCTGCGCGACCTGTCGATCGAAGCGAGCCCGTTGCTCGTCAGCCGACTGGAGCCGTGGCTGGGGCGGAAACTGCCCCTGGACGGTTGGCTGCAAGGAAACGTGACGGTTTCGGGTACCATCGAGGCCCTGTCGACGACGGGCCATGTAACGCTGGTGCCCATCGGCTTCGGAGGCATGCCCAGCACGGCGGGCTTCCGGGGCGTGCTGCACGGCGGCGCGGACCCCGGTTTCACGAGCTTCGAGGCGCGCGTCGATCCCCTGCGGTTCCAAGTGCTCTCCGCCCTGGCGCCCGGACTGAGCATCCCGGGAACCGGACTTGCGACGGTGAGCCTGTCCGGTCGGGTGGACGAGGGCGTGCGGGTCTCGGCGGTCCTGACGCAGGGCGTCGATTCCGCGTCACGGGTGACGGCGCACGGATCGGTTCGGCGGCTCGGTGGGGCGCGCTGGAACGTGGACGTGCGGAGCGAGCTTGCTCCTCTGTCCCTGGCGCTCCTCGCGCAGATCAGGCCAGACCTGCATCTGGGGGGATCGGTGGTGGGTTCGATCCACGCGGTGGGGCCGCTGGATTCATTGCGGGTGACGGGCGACCTGACCGGCGCGGGAGGACATCTTGCCCTCGACGGGACGGTGGACGCACAGGCGCTCGGCTCCCGATACGACCTGGACGCGAAGCTGGCGGACGTACGCATGTCCGAGCTCGTAGGGCGGTTGCCGAATCCGACGTCGTGGTCCGGTCACGTACACGTGGCCGGCCGGGGTCTGGCCCCCGATTCGGTAGTGGCGGTAGCCACGCTGGAGATGGGAGGCTCCCGTTTGGGCGGACTCAGGATCGACACGGTGGCGGCACGCGTGCGCGCGTCGGGAGGGGTGCTCGGGATCGACACCCTGTACGCCGACCTCGGAGGGGTCCACGTCGAAGGAGCGGGCCGCCTCGGCATGGTGGGGACCCGGGAGGGCGAGGCGCGCCTCCGTTTCGACTCCGACTCGTTGATCGGGCTCCGCGCGCTCTTCATGGGAGAGTCGGTCGTGGCTCGCGACACGCTCTCGGTGCTCGAGAAGGAGCTGCTCCGCTTCCAGGGAGTGAACCCCGACGCTTTGCCTGACAGTGCCGATGTCGCCATGGGGGGACACCTCCGCGGAGACGCACGCGTCGCGGGCTCGATCAACTCGCTCGATGTCGACGCCACCGTTCACCTGCGTTCCGGCGTCTACCGGCTCAACCGCGTCGATAGCGCGACCCTCCAGGTGAAGGCCCGAGGCTTCCGGTCACCGAAGAGCCGGGTGCAATTCTCCCTCGACGCGGACGGCGTGCAGGCGACCGACAGGCGCTTTCAAACCGTGCACGTCGACGCGGACCTGACCGGCGGGCGGGGTGAGGGCTCCGTGGCCGTCCGTCGCCGGCCCGGCGAGGTGTACGCCGCGACCGCGAGCTTCTTCGTCGACTCCGCGGGAGGATCCGTGGACCTGAAAGAGGCGAGCGCCACGTTCGATTCCCTTGCATGGCGGACGACGCGGCCCACCCGCATCGCGTGGGATTCGTCGTCCGTTACGATCGACAGCCTGCACATCACCCGGGGTGGTACGGAGCCGATGAGCGTCTTCGCTTCGGGAGTCCTGTCGCGTACCGGCGACTCGGATTTCCGGTTCGACGCCTCGGGACTCCGCCTGGAGCGGGTCGCGCGCATCGCGCAGCTCGACTCTCTGGGTGTGGGAGGGCGTCTCGATCTGAAGCTGCGTGTCACGGGAGCGGCCCTCACGCCGCTCATCGACGGGTCCTTCGATCTTGCGGACGCACAATACGGAGACGTCACGCTGTCCCGGATCGGAGGGACGCTGGCCTACCGCGACGAGAAGGCACGCGTCCAACTCGAAGCCTGGGACACGGGCACCAGGGTCCTCACCGCCGCCGGCACCATACCGATCGAACTGGCGCTCACCCACGTGGCGGATCGGACCCCTGACGTCCCGATGGACCTCCACGTCAGTGTGGATTCCCTCGCCGCATCGGTGGCCCTCAGCTACCTGACGGTTCTGGACCACGTCACAGGCACGGTGTCAGGTGACTTCCGCGTCGGCGGAACGCTGGACCGGCCGGAGCCCAGCGGTTCCCTCGAGCTCGAGAATGCGGCGTGGTCGGTGCCGGCGATCGGGGTGCGGCACACGCACATCAACGGCAAGCTCACGCTGCATCCGAACCGGACCGTCGACGTCGAGGTGGCGACGAGGGCGGTCGGAAACTCGGAGGTCACCGGCCAGGTCGTGCTCGAGCCCCTCTCCAATCCGACGCTGCACCTCAAGATCCACTTCGCCGGATTCCAGGCTGTGGACCGCAAGGACGTGGCTGGCCGCGTCAGCGGCGACCTGGCCCTCACCGGCACGTACAACCGCCCCGAGGTGACCGGCAAGCTGACCGTGGACCAGGGCACGCTCTCCCTGGAGGAGTTCGCCCGCAGCGCTGATGTCGTCGACCTCACCGATCCCGACGTCTTCAACGTGGTGGACACCACCGTCCTCTCGTCACGTCCCTTCCTCGCGAACCTCAGGAACCCGTTCCTCGATAATCTGCGCGTCTCGATCGATCTGTCCGTGCCGCGCGACACCTGGCTGCGATCGCAGGACATGAACGTCGAGATCGGCACGCCGGCCGGAAGCGACCTCATCGTCACATATGACCGCCTCAAGCGCGACATGGTCCTGGTCGGACAGCTCGACGCGCTGCGCGGCTCGTACACGGTCCTGGGTCGGCGCTTCGACGTGGTGCCTCAGAGCAGCACGGTGGGCTTCATCGGTACGCCCGGCATCAACCCGACGCTCAACATCCAGGCCGTGAGTCGCATCCGGCGCGTCGGCGCCGACCCCCTCAGCGTTACCGCTACCGTGAGCGGAACGCTCACCCAGCCGCGCGTATCGCTCTCCACCCCCGAGCAGGCAGTTCCGCAGTCCGACCTCGTCAGCTACCTCGTCTTTGGCCGGCCCGCGCACGAGCTGTCCAGCGGGCAGAACGCGCTCGTGCAAGGTGCGACCGGCGCGGGCGTGACCTACCTGACGGGCCTCGCGGCTTCGCGCTTCGGCGCGGCGGTGGCGCAGCAGATCGGGGTGGACTACCTGTCGATCTCGCAGGGCGGAGACTTCCAGGCGGGCAACGTCGGGATCCTGTCGACCGCGTTGGCGAACACGCAGGTCGAGATCGGTCAGTATCTGAGCCAGAACGTGTTCGTCGTGGTCGTGCTCCGGAAGCCGACGGCGGGTGCGTCCACGGGGGGCTGGCTCGGTGGTGCGCGGGTGGACTGGGCGCTCTCGGACAACTACAACGCCGAAGGATTCGTGGAGGATCGATTCCTGCGCAGCCAAACCCCCGGCCTCGCGGAGCTCGGCCAGAACTCCCAGATCGTGGGCGTGTTCATCTACCGGGAGTGGGGGTACTGAGTCACACGTCCACGCGGGGTGACTCGGCCCGGCACACCGGAGAGGGTGCTGGGCCGACGTTTCATTCCGGGCGCCTCACCAGCAGGGGCAGGGAGGTGCGGTGCAGGACCTTGTCTGCGACGCTTCCCAGTATTGCTCGCTTCAGCCCGCCGTACCCGTGTGAGGCGAGCGCGATGACGTCCGCGTCGAAGCGCTCCGCCGCCTCCACGATCGCGCGCGCCGGCGCGTCGTTCGCCGCGACTTCGACGGCCACGTCGAGACCCTGCTTCCTGAGACCTTCGGCCACTCGTTCGAGGTAGTCGTGCTTCTCCTCCAACTCGGGCGTGAGCGTGTCGGGCAGAAGCGGCAGGAGGCGCATCCCGAAGACGCCGCTGGGAGAAGCCGCGTTGAAGAGCGTCAGCCGGGCACCGTGCGCGCGGGCCAGGTCCGTCGCGGGATCCAGGATCGTCTCCGCGAGAAGCGATCCGTCGAGCGGGACGAAGATGTGCCGGAACGAGCTCACGTCCGGCGGGACGCTGCCGTGCTGTCCGGGATGGAGCAGGAGGATGGGCAACGTCGTCAGCCGGATGAGCGCGTCGGTGACGCTTCCCAGCCGGAGCCGGCTCATGCCGGCGTAGCCGTGCGTCGTCATGAGGATCACGTCCGCCTGGATGCTCTGGGCGTAGCTCGCGATCTGTTGAGCGACCTGCCCGTCCAGCAGCGCGACATCTACGTCGTCGGCCCCCTCGGCGCCCAGCCTCACCATGATCCCGTCCAGGTAGGTTCGCTCCTCCTCCCGGTGCCGGTTGTCGTATTCGTCCAGGTCCAGCCCCTCGAAGTGGAACTGGGTATTGGAGAGGAGCTGATCGGGCATGTAGGTGGCGTGCACGTGGGCGACGTGCAGCTTGGCCCCGGTGCTCCGCGCGAGTCCGCCAGCGAGGGCCAGGCTGCGCTCGCTGAACTCCGTGCCATCGAGGGGAACGAGCAGCGACTCGAGCATGTGACCTCCCACGCAGAGCTGGGAACTTCGATGGGGGGGTCAGAATACCCCTAACTTCAACGTATTCTCGGGTCCTTTGCGATGATGTCGGAGATCCCTTGAGGGCCCTGTAAGGATTATTCCCGACCTGAAGGCAGGTCCACCTCCCTCTTTCGGTGTCTGCCTGGCCGGATTGAACGCGCTCACACGCATCGGTACTATATCGGGCTATGTCACGCGAGAAGCTGATCGTCCGGGGTGCCCGCGAGCACAACCTGAAGAACATCGACGTGGAGCTCCCG